>DASSOE010000127.1:0-40401 GCA_035700945.1 Sphingomicrobium sp.
GGCGATGTCGTTCATCTCTTCCTGGGTCGCCCAGCCGAAGCAGGCAATGTGCTCGTCGGCGATCATCGGGTCGCCGAGCGCGTCGTCCTTGTAATAATATTCGATGATCGTGCGCGGCAGCTGCGTGCCTTCCTCGATCCCAAGGCGCTTTGAGAGCGATCCGGCGGCGACGTTGCGGACCACAACTTCGATCGGGATGATCTCGACCTGGCGGATCAGCTGCTCGCGCATGTTGAGGCGGCGAATGAAGTGGGTGGGCACGCCGATCGTCTGGAGCGCGGTGAAGATGTGCTCCGAAATGCGGTTGTTGATCACGCCCTTGCCGTTGATCGTGCCGCGCTTCTGCGCGTTGAACGCGGTCGCGTCGTCCTTGAAATATTGGATGAGCGTGCCCGGCTCGGGACCCTCGTAGAGGATCTTGGCCTTGCCCTCATAGATTTGGCGGCGGCGAGCCATGTTCGGGTGCACCACTCCGGTTGCGCTGGGGAGCGGCGGCTATAGGCGAGCCGGTCTCAGCGCGAAAGGTCTCGCGCGACGCGGAATCCAACCCCGCCCGATGCAAAGCTGTCGAGCTTCATGCGCACGGGGGCCACGGGGCCGACCCGCCACAGCAGGTGCGGCCCGGATTCCGCAATTTCGCTCCTCCGCCGCCGGATCGCGCTCCCCACATCGATGCCTATTTCGAAGCCGTGGTTGCGAGCTTGCTGCTGACGATGCGCACCTTCTGGACTTTGGCCGGCTGGAGGTACTTCTGCGCCAGCTTCTGGATGTCGGCCGCGGTGACCGACTGGAGAATGGCCTTGTGCTGACGGATGCGGTCGAGCCGCTCGGGCTCGCTCTGAGCCTTCTGAAGCGTACCGAGCCAATAGCCGTTGTCGCGCATCAGGCGGTCCGCTTTCTCGACTTCGGGGTTCCTGGCCCGCGCCAGGAGGTCGGCGCTGACCGGCTTGGCGCGAAGCGCGGCCGCCGCGTCGGCAATCGCCTGCTCGACCTCGTCCGCCTTGTCGGGAGCGACCACCGCGGCCGCCGCCAGATAGCCGAAGCCCTTGAAGGTATCCGACATGTTGCTCGACAGGCTGACGCCGTAACTGTCGCCGAGCTTCTCGCGCACGCTGTCCGTCAGCATCAGGTCGAGGACGTCCTTCAGCAGCCCGACGCCGACGACTTCGCGGAAGTCGGAATCGTCGGTCGTCGGCCACACCGCCTCCACCATCGCCTTGTCCTCCGGCCCGTCGTGGGTGAGGACGATGGGCGTGCGGTCGGTGCGGAAGGACGCTTTCGCGACGCTCGGATCGACCGTCTCTCCGAGCTTGCGCTCCGGAAGCGCGCCGAAGGTCGAGGCCACGGCTGCGATCGTGGCATTCTCGTCGACATCGCCGACGATCGTGATTTCGATCGGCGCGGAAGCGATCACCGGCGCGAGCGCCGCCTTCGCTTCATCGAACGTGCGCTTCGAGAGCACCGCCGCTTTGGGCATTCCGAAGCGCTGGTCGCCGCTCGCGAGCAGGATCGGCAGGCGCACGCCGGCAACCGCCTCCGGCTGCGCTTCGACCTGCTTTTCGATCACCGGAACCGCGTTCGCCCATTGCCCCGCGGCCTCGGGCCGGAAGCCCGGATCGAGCAAATAGGCCGCGCTGACCTTCATTTGCAGCGGGAGGTCCTGCGGCGTGGTGGCGCCGCTTGCTACGAAGGCGTCGTCCTGGACCTTGGTGCCGACCGTGATCACCTTGCCGGCGAGCAGATCCTTGAGCTCGTCGAGCGAATGCTTCTTCACGGCCGCGGTCGCCGACGTGATGGTGAGCATCGGGGCGAGGCCTGGCTCGCTCTTCGGAAGGTCGAGGATGCCACTGCCGAGGCGCACGATGAATCGCACTTTGCCGGCTTCGAAGTCGGTCTTCTTGATGTTCAGTCGGACATTGTTGGCGAACCGCACCGTCCTGACACCGAGGTCCGCCACGCGCGTGTCCGAGGCGACCGTGCCGGCCGGGCCGAAGCTGTCATAGGCGAAAGCCTGCGCCTCGCTTGCCTGGGGCGCTGCAACGGCGACTGCGCGGCTCGCATCGAAGGCGGCGGCGAGCTGTTGCGTGGGGATGTCCTGCTTGGCGCTGACGTGGACGAGCGGCGCGCTGCCTTTCCACAGCTCGCGGAAAGCGGCGTTCACCTTCTCCGGCGTCAGGGTCTTGGCGAGGGCGTCGAACTCCGCAGCTTTGAACTTGGGCGTGGTCACGAACCTGTCGCGGCCAACCACGCCGAGGATGGAGTTGGCGAGCGACTTGTTGGTCCGCGTGTCGGCCTGGTCCGCCGCCGCATGCAGCGCACCGGCCATGTCGGCGATCTGGGTCTTCAGCTCGGAAGCGGTGAAGCCGTATTCGAGCGCACGCCGCACTTCCTGCTCCGCGGTGGTCAGCGCGTCCTTCCACGCGCCGTCCTTCGCCGCGAGCACGACGCTGGTCATCAGCGCCGCATCGCGCTGCTCGTCCGTGCCCATGCCGCCGCCGAGAAGCGGCGAGCCCGGCGTGTTGACGATCTTCTGGAGCCGGCGGTTGAACATCGCGGTCGCGACCCCCTCGACGATCTTGCGGTTGCGCTCGGCGAGCGTGTCCGCCGGATCCTCCCACGGGCGCGCGATCGTATAGTTGACGGTCGTCGCCACCGCGGGGTCGACGAACGTGTCGAACGCGGCGGAACGCGCGAGGTCGACCTTGCCGCGCGGCAGAGGCGCGCCCGCGGCGCCGGCGTCCTTCCAGTCGGTGAAGGCCTTTCTGATCTTGGCTTCGACGACGGCAGGGTCGGCGTCGCCGACGAAGACCAGGGTCGCATTCTCGGGCCTGTAGTAGCGCTGGTAGAGGCTGCGGATGGTGTCGGCCGACGCGGTCTTGAGCACCGCATCGACGCCGATTGGAAGCCGCTCGGGGTAGGGTGTGCGTGGGATCTGGAAGCCGAGCATGTCGACGACCTGATGGTATTGGAAATTGTCGCGCGCCCGCTTCTCGCCAAGGATCACCCCGCGTTCGCGGTCGACGGCCGCGGGATCGAACTTCAGCTCGCTCGCGACCTCGCGGAACAGGAACATGGCCGTGTCGATATGCTCCGCGTCGGCCTTCGGCAGGTCGAGCATGTAGGTGGTGGTGTCGAAGCTGGTAACCGCGTTGGTGTCGGGGCCGAACTCGAGCCCTTGCCGCTCGAGGATCTTGACCATGTCGCCTTCGGGCACGTGGGTGCTGCCGTTGAAGGCCATGTGCTCGATGAAGTGCGCGAGGCCGCGTTCCTCGTCCGTTTCCGCGATCGATCCGAACTCGAAGCGCAGGCGGACCGACGCCGTGCCCTTGGGCGTCGCGTTGTGCATGATGGCATATTTCATGCCGTTGGGCAGCATGCCGTACTTGATCGAGGAATCCGGCGTGACGTCGGTCAGCGGCACTCCCCAGCCATTCACGGCGGACTTTTGAGCGGTCGCGAGAGGCGGCGCGGTCGCGGCCAGCGCGGGAGCGCTGCCGGTGAGGATGGCGATGGCAATGGCCGCGCTGCTGACGCGCGAAAGAAACGGCTTAACGATCACAAAAAACTCCCCGCACCCCGGTGATTCGGCGAGGAAGGAACCTAGGCGCGAAGCCGCGAAGCGCAACCGGACGATTCCACAAACAGCTGAATTTATTGGTTAAACGACGGCTTTGGCACGGAAAATTGACCAAAGGTAAGGGAGCGCGGCTGCGTGCCGGCCGCGCTCCCCGCCTGCGATCAATGCGACCGGGCGCGCCGTGCCCTGGCCGCCCAGGGCGCATCATATTCGATTCGGTAGAGGACATCGAATGTATTGCCGATCGCCCGGCGAAGAGTCCTGAACCCGGCGCCGATGCCGGCATTGAGATGCTCGCGTCCGGCCTGATACTGGCGGTCGAAAAGCTCGTCCATCATGTTACCTTCCTTTCGTCCTGCCCCGCGGCGTCAAAGCGCAAGCGGGAAGCTGTCGATGATGTCGTTGGCGGGGCCGAGGGCCCGTTCGATGAGCTCGATCCGGCGCGCCTCGTCGAGCGCGCGCCATGCCCTGGCGGTCGAGCGTACCGCGTCGATCTTCGCGACCTGCTCGGCGGGGCCGTTCTCAACGAACACACGGATGCTGTGGCCATAAGTCATGGCAGTCGTCCCTTTCTGTCTGACGGCCGCCGGCGAGGGGCTGAGGGGAGGGAGTTTCCGTCGCCGGCGGCTTGAAGCCTATGTATGATTCGGGCGTTCGTTCCGCCAATCAAACACTCGACAGACCCCATAAATCCAGCTTATGAACGGAGCCGATGAGGCGGCTTCCTCCACTGGCTGCGATCCGCGCCTTCGAAGCCGCCGCGCGCACCGAGAATTTCACCGCTGCCGCGGCCGAACTCGGGATGACGCAGGCGGCGGTTTCGTACCAGGTGAAGAGCCTCGAGGAGCGCATGGGCGCGCCGTTGTTCGTGCGCGAAAAGGGGAGGGTCCGCCTGACGCCGCTCGGAGCCCGGCTGCTGCCGTCATTATCGAGTGCGTTCGACACGATCGAGACGGCCTTCGCGACCCACCGCGAGGAGGACGAGTCGCTCCTCACCATCACCACCACGCATACTTTCGCCAACACCTGGCTCGCGTGGCGGCTCGGCGCTTTCCAGATCGACCATCCCGAGCTTGCCGTCAGGATGTCGGCCAGCAACGAGGTCGTGGACCTCAGGTCCGGCGACGCCGATGTCGCGATCCGCGCCGGCCGCGGCGACTGGGAAGGGCTCGATCACCACGAGCTGTTCAAATCCAGCTTCACGCCGATGGCGAGTCCGGCGTGCGTCGCTGCCGCCGGGCGCAAGCTCGGCCGCAAGGTCGAGCCGCAGGACCTGCTGCACGAGAACCGGATCAATCCCAGTGACGACTGGTGGCTTCAATGGTTCGCCGACAGCGGCGTAGCGACCGACGACGGGATCTTCCGTCGGCCCGGCGTGCGGCTCGACAGCCAGGCCGACGAAGGCCATGCGGCCATGGCGGGGCAGGGGTTCGCGCTGCTGACGCCGTTGCTGTGGAAGGGCGACGTCGCCGCCGGGCGGCTCACGGTGCCGTTTCCGGATCGCGTTTCGACGCGGGGCTGGGCCTACTGGCTGATCTACCCGAGCGAGCGGCGGATGGTGCCCAAGGTCAAGCGCTTCCGCGAATGGCTGCTGGCCGAGATGCAGCGCGCGCTCGAGGACCCGGCGGGCGGGTGGCCGCAGCCGATCCCGGTGGCCGCGCAGTAGCGCAGCTTTAGCCCTCCGGGGGGCGCGTCATCGGCTTGACGCCGATGACGACAAGAGATTCTTCTCGGCCGGCAGACGCCGGCCGGCCCCCCACCAACCTCCCCCACAAGGGGGGAGGCTTAGAATGGTGAGGCTTCATATTTCCATCCACTCGACGTATTCAGGAGAGGCTTGCTAGGCAGGCTCCATGCCTGATCTCGACAATTCTTCCGTCATTGATACCCCGTTCGCTTCCGCGCTGTCGGAGCGCTATCTCGTCTATGCGCTCTCGACGATCACGGCGCGGTCGCTGCCCGACGTCCGGGACGGCCTGAAACCGGTCCACCGCCGCCTGCTGTGGGCGATGCGCCTGCTGCGGCTCGACCCCGCCGGCGCGTACAAGAAGTCGGCGCGCGTGGTCGGCGACGTGATCGGCAAGTACCACCCGCATGGCGATCAGTCGGTCTATGACGCGATGGTCCGCCTCGCCCAGGATTTCGCGCTTCGCTACCCACTCGTCGATGGCCAGGGCAATTTCGGCAACATCGACGGGGATAATGCCGCCGCTTACCGCTACACCGAGGCGCGGCTCACACCGATCGCGATGCAGCTCATGGCCGGGCTCGACGAGGGTACGGTCGATTTCCGGCCCACCTACAACGGCGAGGAAGAGGAGCCGGAGGTCTTTCCCGGCCTGTTCCCGAACCTGCTCGCCAATGGCGCCAGCGGCATCGCCGTCGGCATGGCGACCTCGATCCCGCCGCACAACCTCGGCGAGTTGATCGATGCGGCGATGCACCTGATCGACGAGCCGAAGGTCGAGGACCGCACCCTGCTCGAGCATGTGAAAGGGCCGGACTTCCCGACGGGCGGCGTGCTCGTCGACGACGAGGACACGATCGCCCGCGCCTATGTGAGCGGGCGGGGCGCGTTCCGGCTTCGGGCGAAGGTGGAGGTGGAGAAGGAGAAGGGCGGCGGCTGGCACCTGCTGGTCAGCGAAATCCCCTACGGCGTTCCCAAGGCCAAGCTGATCGAACAGATCGCCCAGCTGATCGCCGACAAGAAGCTTCCGATCCTCGCCGACGTAAAGGACGAGAGCGACTTGGCTGTGCGGCTGATCCTCGAGCCGCGTGCGCGCACGGTCGACCCCGACCTTCTGCTCGAGAGCCTTTATCGCCTGACGGACCTCGAAATCCGCTTCCCGCTCAATCTCAACGTGCTCGACGCCACCCGCACGCCGGGCGTGATGAGCCTCAAGGAAGCGCTTGCGGCGTGGCTCGCCTTCCAGTTCGAGGTGCTCGTCCGCCGCAGCCAGGTGCGGATCGGCAAGATCGACGAGCGGCTCGAGCTCCTCGACGGCTTCCTGATCGCCTTCCTCAACCTTGATCGCGTGATTGAGATCATCCGCACCGAGGACGAGCCAAAGGCGGTCATGATCGCGGAATTCTCGCTGTCCGATCGACAGGCCGAAGCGATCCTCAACATGCGGCTGCGGTCGTTGCGGCAGCTCGAAGAGATGGAGATCGGACGCGAGCGCGAGGCGCTGGCGAAGGAGCGTGACGAGCTGTCGAAGCTGATCGAAAGCCCGGCGCGGCAGCGGACGCGGATGAAGCGCGACCTCCAGTCGCTGAAGGACAAGTTCGGCGACGAGCGCCGCACCCGCGTCGAGGAAAGCGCGGCGCCGCGCGAGATCGACTGGTCGGCGATGATCGAGAAGGAGCCGATCACCGTCATCCTCTCGCAGCGCGGCTGGATCAGGGCGATGAAGGGGCATCTCGCGCTCGAGCAGGTCTCCGACCTCAAGTGGCGCGAGGGGGACGGGCCCTTCATCCACTTCCACGCGCAGACGACCGACAAGCTCGCGTTGTTCGGGTCGAAAGGGCGGGTCTACACGCTCGGCGGCGACAAGCTGCCGAGCGCGCGCGGGTTTGGCGAGCCGGTGCGGCTGTTGATCGACCTCGACGCCGAGGTGGACATCGTTCAGCTCCTGGTCGTGCGGCCCGAGGTGAAGCTGCTGATCGCGTCATCGGATGGCCGCGGGTTCGTCGCCACGGGCGATGCGACGCTCGCGGAAACGCGCAAGGGCAAGCAGCTCGTCAATCTCCGCTCCGGCGCGACCGTCGCCGTCGTGCGCTTGATTCCCGAGGACGCGGATACCGTCGCGGTGGTCGGCGAGAACCGCAAGATGGTCGTCTTCCCGCTGGCCGAGCTTCCCGAGCTTGCGCGCGGGCAGGGCGTGATGCTCCAGCGCTACCGCGACGGCGGCCTCAGCGACGTGATCGCCTTCCGTTTCGAGGAGGGGTTGAGCTGGGCGCTGGGCGGCGAAAGCGGCCGCGTTCGGACCGAGAGCGATCTCACGCCGTGGCGCGCCGCGCGCGGCGCCGCGGGGCGCATGCCGCCGGTCGGATTTCCCAGGAGCAACCGCTTCGACTAGCCGTTAACCAACGCCGGTTAACAACCCCGGACAGAGGGCGAAAGATACTTTGAATTAACCCCTGTCCCCCCATAGAAGCTGCCATGCAGGCTGCAGTTTCCCGGCCGGCGATCGCTGCGAAGCGCCGTCGGGCGGACAATTTGAGTGCGACACCGCATCTTGCGATTGCGGACGATACCGGCTTGCTTTCCGCGCTTCCGATCGCGGCCGCCGTGATCGAGCATGCCGCCGATGGCTGCTTCAAGGTCGCCGCGCACAACGGCCGGTTCCTCGACCTTGTGGAGCGGTCGAACTGCACCGCGCTCGACTGGAACGAAGCCGACTGCCTGAAGACGGGGCCGATCGCCGAGCAGCTGCGCACATTCTTCGACGGCACCGACACCGCAGGCGAGCTCGACTTCACCGACGGCGACGGCGTGTCGGCGCAATTCTACCGGATCAAGCTCGCGCCTTTGCCCAGGCGGAGCGGGTGCGAAGCGCGCTGCCTGCTCAGCGTGGTCGACCGCACCGTCGAGCTGCAGGCGGAGCGGACTCTTCGCGCCGAAATGCTTCGCGACAGCTTGACCGGCCTTCCCAACCGCCTCTCGTTCAGCGAGGCCATCGAGCAGGCCGGCGACAAGGTTGCGCGCGACCTCGAGCATGCCGTGCTGGTCGTCGACATGCTGCGCTTCAGCCGAATCAACGAATCGATGGGCAGCCTTGCCGGCGACGAGCTGCTGATCACCTTCGCGCGCCGGCTGATCCTCGCATTGCGTTCCGGCGACGTGCTGGCGCGCACCGGCGGCAACGAGTTCGGCGTGCTGGTGTCGCTGCGCCGCGGGGTCGAGGACGCGCTCAAGGCCGCCGAGCGGATCCAGCAGGTGATGGCCGCGCCGTTCCGCCTGTCCGAGCTCGAAATCCGGGTCGAATGCGCGATCGGCGTCGCGCTGATGAATGCCGGACAGGACCCCGAGGAGCTGTTCCGCAATGCGCAGTTCGCGGTCAAGCAGGCCAAGGTGGCGGGAAAGCCGCAGGTGTACGAGCCCCGGCAGGCGACGGAGGCGCGGCGGCGGTTCTCGATCGAAACCGAGCTTCGCCGCGCGCTCGACAAGGACCAGCTGAGGCTCTTCTATCAGCCGCTGATCGACCTCAAGAGCGGCGAAGTCGCCGGGTTCGAGGCGCTCGCCCGCTGGAGCCACGAGGACCGCGGTGAGATCAGCCCGACCGAGTTCATCCCGGTCGCGGAAGAGTCCGGCCTGATCCTCCAACTCGGCCGCTGGGCGATGGACACGGCGGCGCAGACGCTCGCCGGCTGGGACCGCGACGCGGGCGAGACCCTCCCGCTCTACGTCGGCGTCAACCTCTCCGCCATCCAGGTCGCCCGCGACGATATCGCGGCCGTCGTCGCGAGCGCCCTCAAGTCGAGCGGCCTGACCGGCGACCGGCTGACTCTCGAATTGACCGAGAGCGCGATCGTCCAGGACCCGGTGCGCGCGACGCGCGTGTTCGACTCACTGAAGGCGCTCGACGCGACGGTGGCGATGGATGATTTCGGTACCGGTTACTCGAGCCTCGCCTACCTCCAGCGCCTGCCTATCGACGTGCTCAAGATCGACAAGAGCTTCGTTTCGGGAATGATGGTCGATCCCGACGCTGTCGCGATCGTGCGCGCGGTCCTCAGCCTTGCCGAGGCGCTCGGCATGTCGACCACGGCGGAAGGCATCGAAACGGTCGAGCTCGCGACCACCCTCGCGACGCTCGGCTGCGCGTCGGGCCAGGGATTTTACTTCGCGAGACCGCTCCCGGCCGAGGCCGCGCTCGATTTTTGGAAGTCGCGGCGGCGGTAACGGCCGCGTCTAGGGCCGCCAATCGGATACGGCATAAGTCCCCTTGTCAGTTATGCGCGTCGACAAGCCGTTCGCATTTCGGATCTGCAGATAATCACCGGGTTTGGAATGCGGAGTCGTATACAGGATGCTGGTGTCGTCCGGAGAAAAATGACCGCCGATGCCACTGAACATGTTCGATTGAAGCTCGCCGGTCAGGGCATTCACCTTGCTGATGTACGATGTTCCGCGATCGAACAGCACATCATCGCCGGCGCGACCTACATCCATTCGGCCGACCTGCGGGCCAGACCAGAGAAGCTCGCCGCCGGATGAATCGCAGCCGTTCCTGCAAAGCTGCTGGCCGTTCGCGTCGACCGCCCTCGCATAGACGTACGACGTCCCGTCCCGCAGCCAACGTGGCGAATCGAACCAGACGCCGTCGCGCAAGACTTGGTATCCGGTGCCGTCCGTCCCGACCGTGCTGATCATGACGTGATCCGAGCAGCCGTCCGCAATGATGAGAGTGGCGCCACCTGGATGATAGTCGACGGTGTGCGGCGCGCATTGCGTCGTGATCGTCCGCGGCTGACTGCTCCCGAACGTCAACACCTTCAGCGCCAGTCTGCCATTGCGAAGCTCGACGAACGCGATCTCGCCGCCCTGGGGCTTCAGATCGATCGAAGGGATCGCGGCTTTCGACGGCGACGAATAGATTTTGACGGTTTGCGAGCCCGTGTCGTTCGTCAGATAGATCGCGGCGCCTGACCCGCCGCCTTTCACATAGGCAATCGGAAGGTCCGCGAAGGTTTGCGCCTGCGCGGCGGCCAGTGCGGTGGACCCCAGAAGTGCGGCCGCAAACAACGATCGGAACATGGTACGTCTCCCCTGCTCGACGCTGCGCAAGGCGCGCAGACGAGTTCATGCTGAATTTACTTTTTGTTAATCAAGCGTTACATCCCTCATTTGGGGGATGCGCCTCCGGGGCGGGCAGCGATGCTCGAAGAGTTCAGCGCGACGGTCGAGATAATCTACGCGGCGGCCGCGGGATCGTGCCGGTGGCGAGACGCCTTGATCGCAGTTGAGAACCTTACCCGTAGCGCCGGCGCCGTCATCGACCTCATACCCAAGTCACCTGCCTTTGCTCCCAAGACCCTCGCCGGCAGCTTCTCCGAGGAGAATTGCGCCGAATATGCCGGCTCTTACCAGGCGATCTGCCCGCGCATCCGATATGCGATGCGAAACTCATCTCTTGAGACTCAGTATGATTATCTTTTCATGACCGAAGCGCAGATGGACCGCGATCCGGTGTATGAATGGTTCGGCAGGCATGGGCTGCGCTACTATTTTGGAAGCGCTGTCACTGACGCGTGCAATTATCGGGCATTCGTGTCCCTGCAGCGGACCCGCCGCCAAGGGCACGCCGACAAACAAGATGTCCGCTTGTTCGACTGGCTGAAGCCGCACCTCGCGCGTGGCGTGAGCCTCGCCGACCAGCTCGGTTCATTGCGCTCGCACCAATGCTTCAGCTCGGCGGTCATGGACGGCGTGCCGCAGGCGCTGTTTGCGTTGGGCCGAGACGGCACGATCCTTTTCGCCAACTCCCGCGCGCAAGCCTTTCTCCACGCCGCGGACGGACTCTGCTCGAGGGATGGCCGGCTGGGAACCGCTCTCGGGTCCGAGCAAGCGGCCCTCGACCGGCTGATCAGAGAGGCGGCGCTCGTCGGCATTGCGGCAAGCAGCGGCTGGGCGCGGGTGTCGCGGCCGAGCGGGGCCTTACCTTATGCCGTATTCGTCGCGCCGCTGAGGGGCGATGACGAGGAGCTGCTTGCGGCGAGCGCCAACGTGCTGGTGGTCGTCCACGACACGGCGCAGCGGCGCGCGGCGGATCGGAGCATGCTGGTCGCGCTGTTCGGACTGACCGATGCCGAGGCGCGGCTCGCCAGCGCATTGTCGGCGGGGCACAGTTTGGAGAGCGCGGCGGTGTCGCTCGGGATACGGGAGGCGACCGCACGGTCGGAGCTAAAATCGGTGTTCCATAAACTGCGCGTCAATCGCCAGCAGGACCTGGTGCGGCTGCTCACGTCCTTGTCGAGCATGGTACCAGGCTGAGCACTTTTGCACCCCTTGGGCACGCCGCGGAACTCCAGCGTCCCGGCAGCGGTTGAACGCCCGCAACAGGGAGTCGATGGGCCATGCTGAGGTGGCTCGTGGTCGGCGCCGCCGTTTCGCTGGGGTGGGCGAGTCCGGCGAGCGCGCAGCTGAAAGGCCTCTCGCCCGCGGAAATCGCCGGCGTCGCCCGCAGGCGCGCGCTCGATTTTCGCATTTCACCGCAAGCGCCCGTTTCCGGCTGGCATCCGCTCGTCGATGGGATGCTCGTCAGCCAGAATGTCGCCCCGAATGCGAAGCTCGGGATCGGCTTCGGAAATGTCTATGGCCGCAAGAAGGCGGGCTCTGACGTCCGCATTACCGGCGGGCCGCATCACTCGCGCAAGCCGGCGATCAAGTTCGTGATGCGTTTCTAGGCAGCCGGTTTCCTTGACCAAAATCAAGTGACGGCTCACGCCGTTGCATTCGCCGTCGCGGCTGCCTCATGCGCCCGCCATGCCTTCTACATCGCTCAACCACCCGCGGCGGCTTGCGGATTACAGCGCCGATCATCGAATGCTGATCCTAGCCGCGATGGCGGTCGTCGCCGGCACCGGCGGCGCGTTCAGCGCCTGGGCGCTGCTCAAACTCATCGGCTTCGCGACGAACCTCTTCTGGTACGGGCAGCTCTCCTTCGCGCCGGCGGTGATCGCCGGACGGGGCGCGCTGCTGGTGTTGCTGATCCCCATCGTCGGCGGGCTGATCGTCGGGCTGATGGCGCGCTTCGGATCGGACAAGATCCGCGGCCACGGCATCCCCGAGGCAATCGAGACCATCCTCTACGGCGAGAGCAAGCTGTCGCTGAAGGTGGCGGTGCTGAAGCCGCTGTCGTCGGCGGTGTCGATCGGAAGCGGCGGACCGTTCGGCGCCGAGGGGCCGATCATCATGACCGGCGGCGCGATCGGGTCGCTGTTCGCGCAGCTGTTCCGCTTGAGCGCCGCCGAGCGCAAGACGCTGCTGGTGGCGGGCGCGACGGCGGGCATGACCGGCATTTTCGGGACGCCGTTCGCGGCGATCATGCTCGCAGTGGAGCTGCTGCTGTTCGAATGGAAGCCGCGCAGCTTCGTCCCGGTGGTGACGGCGGTGCTGGTTGCACTGGCCTGGCGCCCGCTGCTGGTCGGCTCCGGACCGCTATTCCCGTTCGCGGCGCCGACGCCGGCCGGAATGGGGCCGGTGGCGATCGCCGCGGCGATCGGGCTGATCACGGGATTGTTGGCCGCCCTCCTGTCGTTTGTCCTCTACCGGCTGGAAGACGGTTTTCATGCCCTCCCGGTTCACTGGATGTGGTGGCCGGCGATCGGCGCGGTCGTGGTCGGGATCGGCGCGCTGTTCGACATCCGCGTGCTTGGCGCCGGCTACGACAGCATCCAGGCGCTTCTCGACGGCAATCTGGTGGTCACGGCGGTTCTCCTCCTCCTGGTCGTGAAGGCGGTCGTGTGGCTGGTCGCGCTCGGCTCGGGGACCTCAGGCGGAATCCTCGCGCCTTTGCTGATCCTGGGCGGCTGCGCCGGGTTCCTGATGGGGCAATATCTCCCCGGCGCGCCCGGCTTTTGGGCGATGGTCGGGATGGCAGGGGTGATGAGCGGCGTGATGCGGGCGCCGATGACCGGGGCGCTGTTCGCGGCGGAGCTGACCGATCATCTCTCGGCGCTGCCGGAAACGATCGCCGCGGCGGCCGCGGCTTATGCCGTCAGCGTGCTGATCATGAAGCGGTCGATCCTGACCGAGAAGATCGCGCGGCGGGGAAAGCACATCCTGCGCGAATATACTGTCGATGCGCTGGAGTTCCTGCTCGCCGGGCAGCTGATGACGCGCAACCCCAAGACGCTGCGCGCATCGATGGCGATCCCCGACGTGCTTCGCTTCTTCTCCGACGAGGCTGAGCACCGTTCCTACCCTGTGGTCGACGAGGTGGGGCGGCTTGTCGGCCTCGTCTCGCGCACCGACGCCCTGCGCTGGCAGGTCGCGAAGAAGACGGAAGGGCAGCTCGGCGACTTGCTTTCGGACGCGTCGACCCTCGTCGCCTACCCGGAGACCTCCTGCGGCGCGGTGGCCGACATGATGGTCGATTCCGGGACGGGGCGCGTGCCCATCGTCGACCCGCACAGCCGCCGCGTCGTCGGTATCATTTCGCGCCAGGACCTGCTCAAGGTTCGCACGACCCAGAAGCGGGGGGAGACCGTGCGGCCCGTGCGGCGGTCGCGAAAGGCGCGGCGCACCCGCAAGGACGGCGGCTAACGCGAGGCGCCCGCCAGCGCATCGGCGACGATCGCTTCGAGCTCGTCACCCTGCGGAAAGCCGTCCTCGACCCAGCGGTCCTCGATCCGGCGCAGGGTGCGCGCGACGATCGGGCCCTCGGTCAGGCCCCGGGCGATCAGGGCGCCGCCGCGGATCGGCAGACGCGGCGGGTGCCATTTCGCGATCCGCGTCGCCTCGCTCGCCTTGCCGGAGAGCAGGAGCAGGTCGACGGCGCATTCGGTGCCTTTCCGGTAAGCGAGCGCTTCCGGGGTCAGGCCGTCATCGTCCGACGCGGCGCAGGCGAGCCTCTTTCGCGCCTTGTTCGACAGCTTGAGCCGTGCGGCCACCGCTTGTGCAACCGTCACGTCGCGCGGCAGCAGCGCGGCGAGGCGGCGGAGGCCGTCCGGTGCAATTCCGGCAGCTTGCTCCGCAGCGATCGCGGCCTTGAGCCGCGCCAGCCCATCGGCCGCGATTTCGGGCAGCACGGGCTTGAAGATGGCGCGCTCCAGCATGATCCCGACGGTCACCGACGGATCAGCGAGGGCGAGCAGCTTGAGGAGCTCGTCGGCGATGCGCTCGCGCGAGAGCGCCATGAGATCGTTCGCGCGCTGCGTGCAGGCCTCCAGCGCGGCGCTGTCCGGCTTTCCCGCGCCGAAGCGGGCATGGAAGCGGAAGTAGCGGAGGATGCGCAGATGATCCTCGGCGATGCGTTTGAGCGGATCGCCAATGAAGCGGACGTGCCGCTCGACGAGGTCGGCGGTTCCGCCGAAATAGTCGAACACCTCGCCCGTCCGCGGGTCTGCGGAAAGGGCGTTGATCGTGAAGTCGCGGCGTGCGGCATCCTCCTCCCAGTCGGTCGTGAACGCGACCGTCGCTCGGCGACCATCGGTCGACACGTCGCGGCGCAGCGTCGTGATTTCGTAGGCGTGGCTGTCGCTCACGGCCGTGACGGTGCCATGGTCGATCCCGGTCGGCACCGCCTTGATCCTCGCTGATTCGAGCCGGCGGATCACTTCGTCGGGCTGTAACCGCGTGGCCAGGTCGACGTCGCTGACGGGCAGCTCGAGCAGGTCGTCGCGCACGGCCCCGCCGACGTAGCGGGTCAGCCCATCGGCGGCGCCGAGCGCCTCGAGCAGACGCGCCATCCCGCGGCGGCGGCGCCATTTGGGTGCGTCGATCTTCAGCGCCACTGGAGCCGCCTCGAGAGGTTGACGATCATTGCCGCGGTTGCTCCCCAGATCCGGCGTCCGTTCCACAGGATTTCGTAATAGTGGCGCTCGCGGCCCTGCAACAGGGCGCTCCGGCGAAGCTGGTTCGCAGGGTCGATAAGGAAGGCGAGTGGCGCCTCGAACAAGTCCGCGACCTCCTGCTCGTGCGGCCGCAGCGGCAGGCCGGGCCTGACGACGCCGACGACCGGGGTCACGACGAAGTCAGTGACGGTGCGGTATGGCTCGAGCGTGCCAATGACTTCTACCGCGCCCGGATCGAGCAGGATTTCTTCATTCGCTTCGCGCAGCGCTGCGGCTGCCGCGTCTTCGCCCGCTTCGATCCTGCCGCCTGGGAAGGCAATCTGGCCGGCGTGGGTGCGCATATTTTCGAGCCTGACGGTGAGCAGCACGCCCGGCTGGCACCGCTCCGTAATCGCGATCAGCACCGCCGCCCCCGTGGCGGCGTTCGCGTGAAGCTCGGGATAATCGCCTTCGAGCGGGGGCTCCGCGGCCGGGGTGGCAAGCGCCGCTCGCAAGCGTTCGGCGAGCGCGCTCATTGCACGTCCAGCGGGAAGAATGTCCCGGCGCTCCAGACGCCCGGCGGATCGGCGCCTTCGGCGAGCGCGATCTCCGCGAGCTCGTAATAGAGCGCTCGCGACAGCTCGGCTTCGAGGCCGTGACGGACGAGGACGCGCGGCGAGGGGCCCTGATCCGTCTGCACGATCCGCAGCGGATGATCGCGGTCGAGGAGTAGCGCGTCGCCGGAGTCCAGTTGGAAGGCGAGGCGCCGGTCGCGCCCCTGGCCCTCGCTCTGCATCGCAATCGCCCGGAATGCGGTGCGCTCGACGTCAATGTCGAGCTTCTCGACCGGCGTCACCAGCACGTGGCGGCCATCGGGCTCGCGCCTGAGCACGGTCGAGAAGAGGCGGACCATTGCCGGCCGGCGGATCGCCGCGCCCTCGTGGTACCAGGTCCCGTCCGCGGCGATACGCATTCCCGAATGACCGCAGCGCTGCGGATTCCATTGGTCGACAGGCGGAAGGCGGCGTTCGTCGATCAGCTTCCGCAGTTCGGCGAGGTGGATCCCGTGGAGATCGATCGGAGGCCGGCTTTCGGGCATGCGGGCGTCATTGCGAGGAGTGGAGCGACGAAGCAATCCACGCAGCGCCGCTGGATTGCTTCGCCGCGCTCTCAATGACAGAGACTCGCTTCATGCAGGCTGACAGAACCGCAATCGTCACGGGTGCCGGCAAGCGCGTCGGCCGCGCAATTGCGGCCGCGCTGATCGAGGACGGTTGGCGCGTGGTCGCGCACGTCCACCGCGAGTCCGACGGCGTCCCCGATGGTGCAACGCGGGTCGCGGCGAACCTCGATGACGTGCATTGCGCCGAGGCAATCTTCGCTGCGGCCGAGGGTCATCCGCCCGTGCGCCTGCTGGTCAACAACGCGGCGCGCTTCGCGTGGGACGGGTTCGGCGGCTTCGATCCGGAGGAATTCGCCGCGCACATGGCAGTCAACGTCCGCGCGCCCGCGCTGCTCATCGAGCGGTTCGCAGCCGTGCAGGCACCCGGCGAGGACTCGCTCGTCGTCAACTTGCTGGATTCGAAGCTCGCCGCGCCGAACCCGGACTATCTCAGCTACACTTTGTCCAAGCAGGCGCTCGCCGGCTTGACGGAGCTCGCTGCGCGTGCGCTTGCGCCCGGGGGAATCCGCGTGAACGGCGTCGCGCCTGCGCTGATGCTCCGCTCGGATGGGCAGAGCGAGGAGAATTTCGAGACGATGCACGCCAACAACCCGCTTGGGCGCGGCGTCGAGCCGGCCGATGTGGTCGGCGCGATCCGCTATTTCGTCGGCGCTCGCTGCGTCACCGGCCAGCTGATCGTCATCGATTCCGGGCAGCGCTTCCTCGGGCTCGGTCGCGACGTGCAGTTCCTAGGCGGCGCATGAGCGAGCCCAGGCTGCAGGGCCTCGTCCCCGAAAGGCTGAGGGTCCGCTCGGCGCGGATCGTGCTCGAATCGCTCGCGGTCGAAACCGACATCGGGTTCCACGATTTCGAGGTCGGGGCGCCGCAGCGCCTGCTGGTCGACGTCGAGATCTGGCTCGACGACATTGTCGCGCCGCCCGACGAGGATCCGGCCCGTGCGTGGAACTATGACTTCCTTCGTTCGGAGGTGCAGGAGATCGCCGCCTCGCGCCGCTTCAACCTCCAGGAGACGCTCGCCCATGCGGTCTTCGAGCGCCTTGCCGCCTTCCGCGGAGTGCGTGCACTGCGGGTGCGGACGTCGAAGCCGGACATCTATCCGGACGCCCGCGGAGTGGGGGTTGAAATCGCCTCGTTCGACGGCCTGTGGCCGGACTGCTGAGCAAAGCGCTGTGCCTGCACCAGTTTCACGCCTTCCGGATGTGGAACAAAATCCGTTGCGCGGCCTTTGTGGCAGCGATAAGGAGGCGCGCTTGTCGCCGAGGAGACGCAGTCGTATCGGCGGTCCCATCAAGAGGGCAGGGCGCGCGTCCGAACGCCCCGTCCTGACCGTGGTTCGCCACGGCGTGTCGAGGAGAAGTGCGAGTTAAATGTCGTACGCACAACGCAAAGAGCTGAGCGGCAATCGGAGCGTCTCGATCTTCATGACGGTCGCGGTCGTCGGCTCCCTCATGTACGCCATCGTTTCGGGCCTCGCCTACGACGTCATCAAGCACCAGGCGGAGAGGCTGAAAGTCATCGACGTCGAGCAGCAGCCGCCTCCGCCGCAGGAGCCGCCGCCGCCGCCGAAGGACATGCCCAAGGTGCCGCCGCCGCCGGTCACGCCGCCGCCGTTGGTGCAGATGAACGCGCCGACGCCGCCGACCATCCAGACGGTGACGGCGCCGCCGGTGCCGCCGGTCATTCCGCCGGTGGTCTCGGCGCCTCCGCCGCCGCCGCCTCCGCCACCGCCGCCGCACAAGACGGTCTCGGCGCAGAGCGCCAAAGGTGACTTGCGGACTCTGTTCAGCGCTGACGACTATCCCGCTTCGGCCGCAGCGGCGGGTGCGGAAGGCACAGCCCAGGCGTCGCTGACGATCGGGGCGGACGGCCGCGTCCAGTCCTGCAACCTGGTCCGTTCGACCGGCAACAGCGCGCTGGATTCCGCGACCTGCAACATCCTTCGCAGGCGCGCGAAGTTCACGCCGGCGCGCGACAGCAACGGCAATGCGACCAGTGACACGATTACGACCCCGCCGATCCGGTGGCAGCTCGAAGGCTAATCACCCGACAGGTTTTCAAGACAGGTTTTCAAAAGGAAGCACGATTTATGCAAGCAGAACATGCAGCAGCCCAATACGGCATTGGTCCCGCGCTCGAGCAGGGCGGCATCATTGCGTGGTCCGTGTTCATCATCCTCGTGGGGATGTCGATCTTCTCCTTCTACATCCTGTTCACCAAGTTGATGCAGCAGCAGAAGATCATCAGCCAGGGACGGAAGGTGCGCGCGAGCTTCTGGAACTCGCCCAGCCTTCGTGAAGCAGCCACCAAGCTCGATACGAAGAGCGCCTATCGCTCGATCGTCGACGATGCCCTGCTTGCGCAGGAGCAGCACAGCAAGCTGACCGATCCGATCGACCAGCACGACTGGATGTCCAACAGCCTGGCACGCAGCCAGGGCGCGATCGGCGCCCGTCTTGGCGAGGGCCTTGCCTTCCTCGCGACGGTTGGCTCGACCGCGCCGTTCATCGGCCTGTTCGGCACCGTCGTCGGCATCTACCGCGCGCTGATCAAGATCGGCTCCTCGGGCGACGCCTCGATCAACACGGTCGCCGGTCCGGTCGGTGAAGCGTTGATCATGACCGCGCTCGGCCTCGTCGTCGCGGTCCCGGCCGTGCTTGCGTACAACTGGCTGATCCGCCGCAACAAGTCGATCATGGAGGATCTGGCTGCCTTCACGAACGACCTTCACGGCTATCTGATGTCGGCGGGCATGGTTAAGCCGCGGCTCGGTGGAACCGGCCCGGCAGTGAAAGGCACCGCCCAGACCAAGTCCGGCGGCGCTCCGACGCAGCCCGGCAGTGAGCCGCTGCGCACGGGCCGAACGGCGACCGGTGCAGAAGCGACGCCGACGAACGCGAAGTAATCCAGGGCGGGGCCCGGCCGCTGTGCCGGGCTTCCGCATCCCGTTCAAGTCAGGAAAGAACCCAGCCGCATGGCAGGACAAGTACTAGAAGACGACGACACCGCGATATCGGACATCAACGTGGTCCCGCTGACCGACGTGATGCTGGTGCTCCTGATCGTCTTCCTGATCACCATTCCGGTTGTGGTCCAGCGCATTCCGGTGACGTTGCCGAAAGTGGCGTACGAACCGACCGTCACCAAACCCGACAACGTCTCGCTCAGCGTCCGCGGCGGCCCGAACGGTACGTGCGAAGTTTATTGGCTGATGAAGAAGGTCGATCAGAAGGAGCTGCTGGACCTCGCCGTCAAGAAGCTCGAGGATCAGATCAAGAAGGTCGGCGGTGTCCAGAACATCACCGAAGAGAATATGCCCGAGGCACACATCCGCGGCGATGTGAACACGCCGTACAAGTGCATCGGCGCTACCATCATCACCATGCAGCAGGCTGGTTTCCAGCGGGTCGGGTTCATTTCCCAGCCGCCGCCGAACGAAGCGGTCGCCCCGCGGTAATGCAAGCCCAGGAGTAATCGCCATGTCGATGCAAACCACCACCGACAATGATTCGGGCGAACCGATGCTCGATATCAACACGACGCCGCTGATCGACGTGATGCTGGTCCTTCTCATCATGCTCATCATCACCATCCCGCCTCAGACCCATGCGGTGAAGCTGGACCTGCCGGTCAACACGAATGCACCGCCGCCACCGATCGAACCTTTGAAGAACACGGTCGGCCTGACGGCACAGGGCCAGATCACGTGGAACGGCAACCCGATCTCGAAGGAGCAGCTGCGGTCGTACCTCGAGGTGACTCAGCAGATGAACCCGGTGCCCGAGCTGCACCTCCAGCCGGACGCTACCGCGCGCTACGAACTGGTCGACGAAGTGCTGGCGATCACCAAAAAGGCCCACGTCCAGAAGATGGGCTTCGTCGGGAATGAATATTACGCGAGCGGCATTTTTTAAGCGCGCGCGGAGCTTTGCCTTCAGGGCGGTTTCCGGGTTCGGGAGCCGCCCTTTTCATGTGGATAGGATACTGGCGCTCATGCGGGCGCCATGCCATTGCTCGCCGCCATGAGCGACCAGCGCCGCTTCGCCGTCGTCATCCTCGCCGCCGGGCAGGGCACACGCATGCGCTCGGACACGCACAAGGTGCTCCACCCCATCGCGAGCCGTCCGCTGCTCCTCCACCTCCTCGACCGTGTGGATGCGCTCGGCGCCGACAAGCGCGTGGTCGTCGTCGGCAAGGGCCGGGAGCAGGTCGAGGCGGCGATCGCCGGGCGTGACGTCGCCGTCGCGTTCCAGGCAGAGCAGAAAGGCACCGGCCATGCCGTGCAGCAAGCGGCCGACGCGCTTGCCGGCTACGACGGGCCTGTCCTCATCCTCTATGGGGACACGCCGTTCGTGGAGGCGGAGACGCTGCGGCGCATGCTCGACCGGCTCGACGGCGACGGTGGCCCCGGGGTGGTCGTGCTCGCGTCATGCCCGCCCGATCCGCTCAAGTACGGGCGCATCATCCTTGGCCAGGGCGACCGCATCGCCAAGATGGTCGAGTACAAGGATGCGACCGAGGAAGAGCGTGCGGTTCGCCTGTGTAACTCGGGCATGATGGCGGTGCGCGCGCGCGACCTGTTTCGCTGGCTCGCGAAGGTGGGCAACGACAATGCCGCGGGCGAATTTTATCTTCCGGACGTCGTCAACATTGCCGCCGCGGAAGGGCGCGAGGCGGTTGTCATCGAAGGCGATCCATACGAGACCGCCGGCGTCAACAGCCGCGCCGAACTCGCCCATCTCGAGCTCGAATGGCAGCGGCGCCGGCGAGAGCAGGTTCTCCAGGAAGGCGCGACGCTGATCGATCCCGAAAGCGTGTGGTTCGCCTACGATACGAAGCTCGGGCGCGACGTCACGGTCGAGCCGCACGTCGTGTTCGGCCCAGGCGTGCAGGTCGCCGACGGCGCGACCATCCACGCGTTCAGCCACATCGAAGGCGCATTGGTCGGCGCGAAGGCGAACATCGGCCCGTTCGCGCGCATCCGGCCTGGAACCCGTCTCGCCGAACGCAGCAAGGTCGGCAATTTCGTCGAGCTCAAGAAGGCGGATGTCGGCGAGGCCGCGAAGGTCAACCACTTGTCCTACATCGGCGACGCGTCGGTCGGCGCGCGCGCCAACATCGGCGCGGGGACGATCACCTGCAATTACGACGGCTTCGGCAAGTACCGCACGGAAATTGGCGCGGGCGCCTTCATCGGCTCGAACACGGCACTGGTCGCGCCCGTGACCGTCGGCAGTGGCGCGATCGTCGGCGCCGGGTCGGTGATCACGAGCGACGTGGAGGCGGACAGCCTCGCCCTGGAGCGCAGCGAGCAAAAAGGCATCGCCGGCTGGGCCAAGCGCTTCCGTGAGCGGATGATGCGCAAAGCGGCCGAATAGCCGCTCCTATCCGAACTTCCGAAGGAAGGCAGTCAGCTTCGCGAAATAGGTCGGCTGGTCGTCGTACATGGCCATGTGTCCGCCATTGGTGGCGGCAAGCTCACCGTGCGGCAGTTGCCGCGCCATCTTCGCCATGTAAGCGGGGTCCATCGTGTCGTATTTCCCGGAGATCACCAGAGTCGGCACCGTGATCCGCTTCAGGTCGGCGAAGCGGTCCCAGTTCACCAGGCGACCGCCTGCCCCCATTTCGCTCGGGCCCTGCATGAGCACGTAGATGTGCCGGTTCAAATGACCGAAGCCGCGGTTGACGGGGTCCGGCCATCGATCGATGGGCCGACGCAGGATGTGCTGCTCATACCAGTTCGGGACGAGCAGCTCCATGTAGCCAGCTTCTTCGGTCCGTCCGGAGGATTCCATAGCGCGGATCCGCTTGAGAGCGGCCTGGTCCATCTGCGGTTCGAGGACATTCTTCGCGTAAGCGTTGTAGGCCGGAATCGAGGCCATCATGTTCGAGATGATCAGGCATTTGATCTGCTCCTGGTGCGCAAGAGCATATTCAATCGCCAGTATCCCGCCCCAGCTGTGCCCCAACAGGCAGAAATTGTCCTTGTTGCCGCCGATCGCCTGCCGGACCTGGTCCACCTCCGATACGAAGCGCGGGATTGTCCAGAGATCGTCGTCCTTCGGCTGATCGCTGAAGCCCGAGCCGAGCTGGTCGTAGTAGTAATATTCGACCCCGTCCTTCGGCAGAACGCTGTCGAACGCTTCGAAATATTCGTGCGTCGCGCCGGGGCCGCCGTGGAGCAGAAGGAGCTTCAGGTGCGGGTTGTTGCCAACGCGCTTTACCCAGACGTTGAAACTCCCCTTGGGAGTGGAGATCGGGATGAGGCGGGCGCCGCCGCTCCACGCGTCCGCACGGCCGTCATTATCAAAATACGAGGCGGCCGGAGCGTCGCTTGCGGCATTTTCAGTGGATCGGTTGCAAGCGGTACTGACGAGCAAAGCCACGCTTGCGGCGAACAGCAATGTGCGCGACATGCCTGCCCCCAAAGTTGCTATGCGATGCATAGCGCTGCGTTGAGGCGCTTCAAAGGAGTTACGCAGGCGTAATGTGCGGGATCGTCGGAATCGTCGGGAAGTCCGACGTTGCACAGAGATTGTACGATGGCCTGAAGCGGCTCGAGTATCGCGGTTACGATTCAGCCGGGATTTGCACGATCGAGGGCGGCGAGCTCGTGCGCCGCCGCGCCGAGGGCAAGCTCGACAATCTCGCGCGGGAGCTGCGCGCGCATCCGCTCGGCGGCACGACCGGCGTTGCGCACACGCGCTGGGCGACGCATGGCGCGCCGACTGTCGGCAACGCGCACCCGCATATCGTCGGCTCGGTGGCGCTGGTCCACAACGGGATCATCGAGAATTTCAAGCCGCTCCGCGACGAGCTGATTGCCGAGGGGCGGACGTTCGAGAGCGAGACCGACACCGAAGTCGTCGGCCATCTGGTCGCGCGCGAGATCGAGCGCGGCGCCGCTCCGCAGAACGCGGTCGCGACCGTCCTGCCGCGACTGGCCGGCGCTTTCGCCATCGCCTTCCTGTTCCGCGACCATCCCGAGCTGGTCATCGGCGCGCGGCGCGGCGCGCCGCTGACGGTCGGCTATGGCGAGGGCGAGAATTACCTCGGCTCGGACGCGCTGGCGGTGGCTCCGTGGACGCAGCGGATCGCCTATCTCGACGAAGGCGACTGGGCAGTCGTGCGTCAGGATGCCATCGAGATTTTCGACCGCGACAATCAGCCGGTCACGCGCGAGATCGTCGAGTCCGGCGCTTCGTCGGCTCCGGTCGAGAAGGGCAATTACCGCCATTACATGCAGAAGGAGATTTTCGAGCAGCCGATCGTGGTCGCGCAGACTCTCCAGAGCTATGTCCGGCCGTTCGAGGGCGAGGTGGCGTTGCCGACGGGCGATCTCGACCTTGCATCCGTAAGCCGCGTCACGATCGTCGCCTGCGGCACGAGCTATTATGCCGGGCTCGTCGCGAAATATTGGATCGAGCAATTCGCGCGCGTTCCCGTCGACATCGATGTCGCCAGCGAGTTTCGCTACCGCCAGCCGGTGCTCGAGCCGGGGGGCCTGGCGCTGTTCATCAGCCAGTCGGGCGAGACCGCGGACACGCTTGCAGCACTTCGCCACGCGCGCGCCGAGCAGCAGCGCATCGCGGTCGTGGTCAACGTACCGACCAGCTCGATGGCCCGCGAGGCGGACCTGCTGCTCCCGACACACGCCGGGCCGGAGATCGGGGTCGCTTCGACCAAGGCCTTCACCTGCCAGCTGGCCGTGCTTGCGGCGCTCGCGGCGAACCTGGCGCGAGCGAAGGGCCGCCTCAGTCGTGAGGAAGAGCGCGAGATCGTCGCGCACCTTCAGGAAGCGCCGGCCGCGCTCAACGCTGCGCTGAATCACGACGACGATATCGCCGCGATGGCGCACCTTGTCGCTCCGGCGCGCGACGTGCTGTATCTCGGCCGCGGGCCCGACTATCCCATGGCGCTCGAAGGCGCGCTCAAGCTCAAGGAGATCAGCTACATCCATGCCGAAGGCTATGCCGCGGGAGAGATGAAGCACGGGCCGATCGCGCTCATCGACGACAATGTGCCGGTGATCGTCCTCGCGCCGTCGGGGCCGCTGTTCGAGAAGACGGTGAGCAATATGCAGGAAGTCCGCGCGCGAGGTGGGCGGATCATTCTGATCAGCGATGCGCGCGGCATTGCCGAGGCAGGGGAGGGATGCATCGCGACGATCGAGATGCCCGAGGTCCATCCGCTGATTGCGCCGCTCGTCTACGCCGTACCGGTGCAGCTGCTCGCATATCATGTAGCGGTGCTGAAGGGCACCGACGTCGACCAGCCGCGCAATCTCGCGAAGAGCGTCACGGTGGAATGAGCGAGCTCGCGACCGAGTTCACCAATCGGAGAACGCAGCGGGCGTTCGAAGATCAACTGAAAGGACATATTTGTGCGGGCGAATTCAACGCGGCCGAGCAGATTGTGGGCGAAGCGCTCACCCGCTATCCGTCCGAATTTACTGCGCTGTATGAAGCCCTTCCACCGGAAGGCTTGACGCTGCTCGGCTGGCCGGAATTGCAGGCCGATTTTCTTGATGCCGATGAGTTAATTGAAAAGCGCAATCGCGGCCGGTGCGAGGTCGTTGCTCTCGATGTCGTGAACCGCAATCATCATGAGCGGCTGTTCCTCCAGTCCGCCTTTTATGGGTGGCCGGCCGGCGTTTCGCTGGCTGCGCGGCCAGCGGGCTTTGCACGTTCGCCGCAGGATAGTTTCGACAAACATGACTGGCGGCACCGGCCCGCTCGCGTTGGCAGTCTAGACGTACAGGGACTTGACGAACTGGTTGAGGCCCAGCGCAAAAGCGAATTCAGCGCCTGCGACTCTTTCTACGGCGAACGGGCTCCGAACCACTATGTGGGCGCCATTGTCGCCAACTGGCTCATCTTGCTGCGAATCAATCAGGCAATCGTGGGAAATCTCGCAAGTCTAGGGTTACCTCGCAGTGTTCCCGTCCTGTGCGGCGTCGACCAAGTCGATTGGCCGATGGAGACGAACACCATTGATTATGGGCGGTCCCTGGAATGCGTTTACGCCGCGAAAGAATGGCGGGACGGCGCTTCCGCCGTCGCGGAAATCAGGATCGAACGGCAGGCGAAATCGAAGGCCGAGATTGAGGCTGAGACGGATTCACTGATTGCTGAGTTAGTTGAGAAGAGGTCCATACTACAGCATTGGCCACGATGGTGGCGGCCCGGCCACCGCCGCGAAGCCGCGGATATCGCCGAGACGAAGGATAGACTTTGGTATCGTGCGATGCAGCTTGAGCCCGGCGTGCCGACGTGGCGTATGGCAGGGCACGAATTCACCGAATTCGTCGGAAAACTCATCCACTGGCGACATCCGGATGGGAGGAAGCTCAAGGTCGCTCGGGTGGATCCCGCTGCTCGTTCCGAGTTGCACGAAATGTTCGTAAAATATGGGATCAACTTCGGCGGTCGATGGGTGCGAATGAACGTCGCGTACGATCGTCAACTGCTTTGCGACGGACAACACCCATTGCAGACCGGTAAGCCGGTGAACTGATAACGCACATCGGAGCCTCGCCCACAGTCTCGAAGGACGAAGGCAGACGCTACTCAATGGCACCGACGTCGATCAGACGCGCAACCTGGCGAAGAGCGTCACTGTTGAATAATCACCGCCAGTGCGCGGGAAATTAATGGAAAAGTCAAAGAGTTGCTGTATTCTGCCTCGCGGGGTGGGAGACAGATCATGGCTTCGCAGCCGCTGCGAAGGGATGAACCGGCCGGCTTGAGCGCCGATCTCGCGCATTACTGGCGCGAGGGATATGCGATAGTCCGCGGCTTCTTCGATCGCGTCGAGCTACAAGAAATCAGCGCGGCGCTCGACCGGCTCTATGTGGAGGGCGTGGCGCACGGCCGCTGCTTCCGTCACGGTAACCTCTTCTACAATGTCGCCCGAGCGAGCGAGGGCGGTGAACCGCTGGTGCGCATGGTCCAGTGGCCGTCCTATCATCAGCCGGTGCTCAACGCGGTGCGGCGCGACACGCGCTTCGCGGAGCTGCTCGAGCCGCTGATCGGCAGCGACCTCAAGCAGATCATCAACCAGGTCCATTGGAAGGCGCCGGGATCGCTCGGCGATTTCGCGTGGCATCAGGACAGCCGCTTCAGGACGCCGCAGTCAGCCTATCGCAACCTGGGCACCGCTTATGTCCAGACCGGTCTCGCGATCGATCCGCACACGCCGGAGTCCGGCTGCATGCGCATCATTCCGGGCAGCCACCTGCGCGGCGACCTCGACATGGATTGCTCGAAGAAGGCGCTGGGGACGGCGATGAGTAACGACGCACTCGAAGCCGTCGGCCATTCCGAGGATGAGGCGATCGACCTGCTCCTCGAGCCCGGCGACCTCGCGTTGTGGAGCCCCTATCTGGTCCACGGCTCCGGCAAGAACGTGTCGAGCCACAAGCGGCGGCTCTATATCAACGGGTACGTGCGCGCGGGCGACTGCGATCGCGGCGAATGGGCGTTCCGTGACGGCCGGCCAGTGCCGTTCGGGCGGCGCCAGGCGCTGGTTCACTTCGAAGACCTCTACGAACGGCCGGGGCCGCACTATACCGACTGATCGACCGTTGCCGCCGAACATGCAGATGGCACGCTCGGCGTGCGCGGGACGGTTCTCAGCTCCCCGAGTTCAAACCGCGCGGCCGTCTGGTTGCAGGAGGCGAATCCACATCGCCAATCTGATCGATGCTGTTGGGAGGCCCGATTTTGTTAGCTAGTTCGAGACGAGGTCCGTGCACCGATACGGAAGCGGCTCCTCGCTGCAGAAGTCGGGCATCAGCTGGCTTTCGCGCCAGATCGCGGCCACTCCCCGGTTCTTCATCAGTGCCGGGAAGCGCGGATCGCGCCGGAATGGCGCCATGTAATTGCGGAACCAGACATCTGCGAAAACTGTGGACAGCGGCGTGAGCTTGAGCGCCAGCGCATAAGCTTCGTCCGTCCGGCCGAGCATCGTCAGGTGCTGGATGAGGTCGATAGTCTCGCCAGGGTCAGCGCCCTGTGCAAGCTGAACCAGGCGGCGAGAGGCTCCGGCCCGATCTCCCGAGGTTCGCGCTCTAATCAGCGCAAGCCATGCGGAGCGCTGACGGGCCGAATAGCGCGACAGGCTACCCTGGCGTTTGAGCATCGCGGCCGCGGCAGCCGGATTGCCGAAGCGTGCCTCGATCTCGAATCGGGGCTCGCCGGTAAACGCGTCGCGGGGCCAGCGACGATAAGCCTCGGCGAGGACCTTTCGCGCCGCGTCCAGTCGCCCCGAATAGGCATAGCCCTCGGCAAGGTTGCTGTAGGCAGCAGGGACCATCGGCGAGGCGCGGGCGACACGCTCCGCGAGCGGAAGCGCGTCCCGAACGCGGCCGATGCTGGCGAATTGGCTGGCCTGTGCCGCCAGGATGGCCGGATCATTCGGCTCCGCGCGCGCCGCCTGGTCGAGAAGCCGGTGGCGGCCGATCCAGTCCGACGGCCCGAGCGTATCCAGCAAGGCGAGATAGGGTAATGCCTGGTTCGGGTCGAGCGCCAGCGCCCGCCGCGCCGCACTTTCGATTTCCTCGGGCGTCGAGGCGCCACCGCCCAGCGAACTGCGCCGCGCGAGGGCCATTGCATATTCCGACCAGGCCGCGGCGAACGCAGGGCTTCGCTCGACCACGTCCGCGAAGAGGTCCGTCACCTCGGCCTGCTGCAGGTCGATATGTTTTTCCTCGCATGCCTTGAGGAACGTCCTGACGGTATCGAGTTCGAGTTGATTGCTGCGGACCTGAACAGGCCCGAGACCGCAGGACAGCACGTCGCCGAGGCGGATGGCGAGTTCCTGGCGCAAGGAGTCGATCTCACTCGCCTGACGGACAAAGTTGTCCGACCAAAGGATTGCGCCGTTCTTCACGTCGACCAGGCGGACTGCGGCATGCACGTCTGCCCCAATGGTTTCCGCGCTTCCGGCCACCGAAAAAGCCGGCCGTGCCTTTGCGGGATCGACGATCGTCAGATCCGGGGCATTGCCAGCAACGATTTGCGAAACATCCGCCGCCAAGGCGATGCTCAGCGTCTGCGCCGCGCCGTCGTTCCTGGGTGTGCTCAAAGGTTCGATTGCGACTATCGCCGGTGGTGGCGCATCGGGGGTGCGCAGACGCCCGATGAGTGTTGTGGTCACGCCGACGGCGACGATCGCCGCAAGTGACAGTGCTATCGTGAGGAACCTCCGCTTCGGCGAGCCGGCAGCGGCTATGGCTCCCCCTTCCGACCCCGGATATTGCCTGTCGACCGTCGCGAGCCGGTACCCGACGCGTGGAATCGTTTCGATCGTGAAGCCTGCATCCGCTTGCACGGCAATCTGGCGCAGCCGCGAAAGGACGCGGTGAACGGCATTGTCTCCCACGACAACGCCGTCCCAGCAGCATTCGACGAGTTCGTCGCGGGTCACCACGGCGCCCTCGGCGCGGGCGAGCGCCACCAGGACTTGCATGACGCGCGGTTCCAGCGTCTCGCTTCGGCCGTTGGCTTCGACCTGTCGGATCGGCGGGTGGACCTTCAGCGTACCGAGTGCAAATGGCAGTTCGCGCGCCAGGACGACGCGGCCGGGTATTGCTAGACCGTCGTGTTTCGCCTCCCCCATGGCGCTGGTGTAATCCTGTTCGGGATGGAGGAAAAGCGTGGCGATTCAGGTGACTGGCGGCTGTCATTGCGGGGCGGTGCGGTTCGAGGCGGAGGTGCCGCAGCCGCCGGTGCCGGCGCTCGACTGCAATTGCTCGGTGTGCCGGATGACCGGCTACGTGCACGTCAACGTGCCGCACGAGGATTTCGAGCTGATCGCCGGGCGCGATGCGCTGACGGAATACCGGTTCGGCACGGGAGCGGCCGCGCACATTTTCTGCCGCCATTGCGGGGTGAAGAGCTTCTACCAGCCGCGCTCGCACCCCGACTGCTGGAGCGTGAACGCCAACTGTCTCGATGAGCCGCTCGAGCTTGCGGTCGAGCGGTTCGATGGGCGGAACTGGGAAGCGGCGAAGGCCTCGCTAAAGTAATTCGTCATTGCGAGCGCAGCGAAGCAATCCAGCGTTGCGCCAACTGGATTGGTTCGTCGCTTGCGCTCCTCGCAATGACGGCTCTAACGCCGCCAGGATGCACCGTCCGCTGCGCCTGACAATCGACCGCACCGCGATCCAGGAGAACTGGCGCTGGCTCCGGGATCGCGCGGGCGTGCCCGCCGGGGCCGCGGTGAAGGCCGACGGCTATGGTCTCGGCGCGCGCGAGGCTTCGCATGCGCTCTACGAAGCGGGGTGCCGCGACTTTTTCGTCTCGACCTGGGCCGAAGCCGAAGCGATCGGGCCGCTGCCGCTGGGGACCAGCGTGGTCGTTCTGCACGGAGTCGGGCCCAAGGACGTCGAGGCGGCTCTCTCTCTCCCGGCGCGGCCATGCCTCAACAGCCCCGAGCAGGTGGCGCGCTGGAAAGAGGTCGCTCACGAACGCCCGTGCGACGTGATGGTCGACACCGGGATGAACCGACTGGGCCTGAGGCCGACCGAGATCGGGCTGCTCGACGGGCTCGCGATCGAGACGCTGCACAGCCATCTCGCCCGCGCCGACGAGGACAGCGTCATGAACGGCACGCAGCTCGAGCGGTTTCGGACCGTCGCCTCGGCGGTTCCGGCGAGACGCTATGCGCTCGCGAACAGCGCCGGAATCTGCCTCGGCCGCGAATACAGCTTCGACCTCGTCCGTCCCGGGCTCTCGCTCTACGGCGGCGTCCCGCGTGTGGAGGCGGAAGGGAACATCCGCGACGTGTTCCGCGTCGACGCCGAGATCGTGCAGCGGCGCCTGATTCGGGCCGGGGAAAGCTGCGGCTACGGCGCAACGTTCATTGCCGACGAGGACACCGAGGCAGCGATTCTCAACATCGGCTATGCCGACGGCTATCTGCGCGGCTTCTCATCGCGCGGCTCGGCGTTCGCGGGCGAGTTCGCGCTGCCGGTGCTTGGCCGGGTGTCGATGGACCTGATCGCCGTCGGCTGCGGCGCCGCGCCCGATCTCAAGGAAGGCGATTGGGTCGAGATCGATTACGATTTGCCGTCAGCTTCAAAGCAGGCCGGCCTTTCGCAGTACGAGCTTTTGACGACCCTCGGCTCGCGCTTCGAGCGGCGGTGGGTTTGACCCGCTCCTCCGGAGGCGGGGTCTTCGGCTTGTAGCGGCAGAGGTCGACCACAGGGCAGCGCCAGCATTCGGGCAGGCGCGCCTTGCAGGTGTAGCGGCCGTGGAGGATCAGCCAGTGGTGCGCGTCGCGGCGGAACGGCTGGGGCACGATCTTGTCGAGCTTCGCTTCGACCTCGTCGACAGTTTTGCCGGGCGCCAGGCCGGTCCGGTTGCAGACGCGGAAGACGTGGGTGTCGACGGCGAAGGTTTCGTCGCCGAAAGCGGTATTGAGGACGACGTTGGCGGTCTTGCGGCCGACGCCGGGCAGCGCCTGCAGCTCTTCGCGCGTGCGCGGGACCTCCCCGGCATGCTGGTCAATCAGCGCCTGGCTTAGCGCGATGACGTTCTTCGCCTTGGTGTTGAACAGCCCGATGGTCTTGATCGCGTCGCGAAGCGCATCCTCGCCAAAATCGACCATCTGCCGCGGCGTCCTGATACGTTCGAAGAGTGGGCGGCAGGCGATGTTGACGCTTGCGTCGGTCGCCTGGGCCGAAAGCACGACCGCCACCAAGAGCTGGTACGCGTTGCCGGATTCGAGCTCCGTCGTCGGCGACGGATTTTCTTCCGCGAGGCGGCGGAAGAATTCGAACACCTGCTCCCGCTTCATCGTAGGTCGTCCAGCGCCGTGCCTAGTCGAACCACGGCTTCTTCGAAGTCGTCGATAGGAACGCCGAAACCGACGCGGAAATGATCGGGCATCTCGAACCAGCGGCCGGGGACGACGGACGCATCGTAGCGCTCGCGCAGCAACGCATCGAGGCGGTCGGTATCGCCGCCGCTCCAACGGGGGAACGCTGTGATTCCGTGCTCTGCGGGCATGCAGTCGAGATCGTCGCGCGAAGCGGCGAACGCGTTCCAGCGGTCGCGGTTGCGCGCCAGCAGCTCGGGATTGCCGCCGATCACGTCATCCATGCGCTCGAAAGCGATGCAGGCGAGGCGCTCGGCGGGGTGCGCCTGGTTGACTCCGAATAGATCGTTGAGGCGCCACATGCGCTCGGCGAGTTCCGGCTCCGCGAGGATCCAGCCGCAGCGCAGGCCGCTGAGGCCATACACCTTCGTCAGGCTGTTGGTGCAGAGGAACTCGGGACCGAGATGGACGGCGCTGCGCGGCGCCGGCACTGCCGAGTCGAGGTAAACTTCATCCACGAGCACGCGCGCGCCGACGGAAGCGGCAAGGCGCCCGATGCGCCGCAGCTCATCCTCGTGCGCCAGCGCGCTGCTCGGATTGTGCAGGTTGGTGATGATGATCAGGCGCGTGCGGTCGGACATGGCGGCCTGCACCTTGGCAGGATCGAGCCGGAACGCGTCCGCCGGCTTGCGCTCGAACCGCTTCATGCCGGCGCCGAGGAAGCTCGCCGCGCCAAGCAGCAGCTCGTAGGCGGGATGCTCGATCAGCACCTCGTCGCCGGGTGAGATCAGCGCCGCCATCGCCAGGAAGTTCGCCATCGACGTGCCGTCGGCGGCGACGACCTGGTCTACCGAGACGCCGTAGCGGCTGGCGATCGCCTCCCGCAGGGGTCGATACCGAGGGTGGCTCGCCCCATCGAGGTCGAGGTCGGCGATGCTGATCGGCAGCGTGTCCATGCGGAAGTGGGGGACCTCGCTCCCGGTCAGCGCGTACCGGACGGGCGGCTTGAACTTCGCCCAGTGCATATAGTCGGACCGCATCGCCCTCATGCGGCCGCCCTGCGCTTCTTGCCTTGCCAGTAGAGGCAGGCGGGAACGCCGGCGGCGAGAATCGCATAGCCGATCAGGCTGTTGATCGGGTTGTTGGCCACCGTCGCGACGACGACGGCCCAGCAGGCGAGGACGAAGAAGCCGGGGTCAGCGGGTGGCCGGGCACTTCGAAGCCGGCGCGCTGGCTCGGGTCGCGGCGACGGAACACGAAGAGGGCGGCACCGGTCAGGCCGAAGAAGATGAAATCGACCGAGACGACGTAGCTCAGGATCTGCCCGAAGGTGCCGGAGACTGCGATGATTGCCGCCGCCGCGCCTTGCAGGACGATTGCGACGACCGGCACGCGGGTGGTCGCGCTGACGTGCGCCACGCTGCGGAAGAAAAGGCCGTCCTCCGCCATGGCGAAATAGACGCGCGGCGCGGTCAGCATCCCCTGGCTGAGGAAACCAAGCGTGGAGATCGTCACTGCGAGCGCGATGAAGGCCGCGCCTCGCTCGCCAACCGCAAGCCGCATGACGTCCGTCGCCGGAGTCTTCGATTCGGCCAGTCCCGCCGGCCCGAGCGCAAGGACGCAGACGAACGCGACGGCGGTGTACAGCAGCACGACACCGGCGACGCCAAACAGTAGTCCGCGGGCGAGGTCGCGCCGCGGGTCGCGCATCTCACCGGCGGCGAAGCTCGCCGTCTGCCAGCCGCCGTAGGAGAACATGACGGGGGTCATGGCCGCGCCGATCGCCGCGAGGGTCGACAGCGGCGCGGCGGAGGCCAGTTGCGTCTGTGGACCGGCAGCCGGAGCAAACACCAATCCGCCGAGCACCAAGGCGGAGATGGCGAGGATTTTGAGCACCATCAGGCCGCTCTGGACATTGCTGCCCGAGCGGACACCGAGGCAGTTGATCAGAGTCAGAAGGCCGAGGACGGCAACGGCAACGACGCCGTCAGGGATCGGCAGCTGCACGAGGTCGCCCAGATAGCGCGCAAAGGTGATCGCAACGGCGGCCATTCCGCCTGACTGAATGACGAGCAGCAGCGCCCAGCCGTAGAGGAAGGCCGGCATTGGGCCATAAGCGTCGCGCAGATAGGCATATTGACCGCCGACCTCTGGCCGCCGTGCCGCAAGCTCGGCGTAGACGAAGGCAGCGGCAAGCGCGACCAGCCCGCCGAGGACCCAGACGCCGACGATCAGCAGCGGCGTGCCGACGTGGCCTGCGACCTCGGCAGGGGTGACAAAGATCCCCGAGCCAATGATCCCGCCCATGACCAGCATGGTCGCGTCGAACAGTGTCAGGCGGCGGGCGAGGCCATGAGAACTGGTGTCGGGCGCGCTCACAATGCGCCGATGACGTCACGCATGGAATAGAGCCCGGCGGGCTTTCTAACGAGGAACCGGGCGCCCGCGAGCGCCCCGCGCGCGAAGATCAGCCGGTTTTCGGCGCGATGCGACAGGACGATTCGTTCCTTCTCGCCGAGGAACATCACGTCGTGCTCGCCCGCAACGGTGCCGCCGCGAAGGGAGGCGAAGCCGATCGCGCCCGGTTTGCGCTTCAGGCCAGTGCCAGAGCGGCTCACCTCGGCATCGATGTCGGTACCTCTTCCGCAGGCGGCGGCGCGCGCGAGAAGCCACGCTGTCCCGGATGGGGCGTCCGCCTTCAGGCGATGATGGGTTTCGGCGATCTCGATGTCCCAGTCTGGCCCGAGCAACTGTGCGGCGCGCTCGACCAGCTGCGCGAGCACCGCGACGCCGAGGGAGGTGTTCGGCGCTCTGAGAATGGCGATTTGTTTTGCCGCTTCTGCAATCCGCCCGCCCGCGCTGTCGTCCAGGCCCGTGGTGCCGATCAGGATCGGCACGCCCGCCGAAATCGCGCGGTTCAGGCTCTCCGGAAGCGCGTCGGGCGCGGAGAAGTCGACCAGCACGTCGCCGTGGTCCTGATCAAGCGCGAAGCCGGGCTCGTCCGCGACCGCCATGGCGATCGCCTTGCCCATGCGCCCGTTCGGCGCGAACAGGCTGATGCGGATCGGCTGGTCGGCGGTGCGCATTGCCGCTGGTTAGCGAAGCCGCTCCTGCAGCGCCAGCGCGGCGGCGGGCGCGCGTTCCTTGGCGCCGTTAATCATGAAGATGTAGACGTCCTTGCCGTCGTTTTGCCAATTTCGCGCGCGTTTCGCGAACGCGTTGAGCGCCTTGTCATCGTAACCGGATGGCACATCCTCGCGCATCCGCTGGAGCCGAGCGTAGGCAAAGCTCGCGGTATCTGCGTCGATGCAGGGGAATTCGTCGTCGTCGCCGAACACCACGCCGACGTCATGGTCTCGGCAGAGCGCGAAGAATTTCTCGTCGCGAAAGCTCTCGTGGCGCGGCTCGATCACGTGGCGGAGCGGGATGCCGTCGAGCTTCGGCGGCAGGAGCTTGAAGAAAGCGGCGATGTCCTCCCGGTCGAACTTCCGGCGCGCGGCGAGCATCCACAGGACCGGGCCGAGCTTCGGTCCCAACGCCGCCATCCCCTGCGCGAAATAGACGCCGAGCCCTTGCTCCGCATCGGCGAGCTTCGGCCGTGTGACGACGTAGCGAGAGCCCTTGATCGCAAACGCGAAGCCTTCGGGCGCTTCTCTTTCCCAGGCCGCCCAGCTTGTGGGGCTCTGCCGTCCGTAAAACGTCGCGTTAATCTCGATCGCGCCGAACTGGCGCGACGCATATTCGAGCTCGCGCCGCTGGGGCAGGTCATCCGGGTAGAAGCTTCCGCGCCAGGGCGGAAAGGTCCAGCCGCCGATGCCGACGCGGATTTGCGCTTCGCTCATGCCGCGGCCGCTCTATGCTCGCGCGATGGAAATCCGCAATATCGTCATCCTCACCGGTGCTGGCGTTTCGGCGGAAAGCGGGCTGGCGACCTTCCGCGGGCCCGACGGCCTGTGGGAGGGGCACAGGGTCGAGGACGTCGCGACGCCCGAAGCGTTTGCCCGCGATCCGGCGCTGGTTCACAAATTCTACGACGCGCGGCGGGCGAGGCTCGGGACGGTCGAGCCAAACGCCGCGCATCATGCGCTGGCGCGGCTCGACGCCGAATGGCCGGGCGAGTTGTTGCTCGTCACGCAGAATGTCGACGATTTGCACGAGCGCGCCGGATCGAAGCGGCTGCTCCACATGCATGGAGAGCTGACGAAGGGCTGGTGCCTCGGGTGCGGGGAGCGGTTCGGATGGACCGGTGCGATGGGGGAGAGAGCGGAATGTCCGAGCTGCGGGACGTGCGGCACGGTGCGCCCGGACATCGTCTGGTTCGGCGAGATGCCTTACGAGATGGATCGGATCGAGGACGCGCTGCGTGGATGCCACCTGTTCGTGTCGATCGGCACTTCGGGCGCAGTCTATCCGGCCGCCGGGTTCGTGCAGACCGCGCGCTATTGCGGCGCGAAGGCGCTCGAGATGAACCTCGAGCCGAGTCTCGGTAGCATCTTCTTCGACGAGAGCCGCGTCGGCCGCGCGGGCGAGTTGGTGCCGCAGTGGGTGGAGGAGATGCTAAGCTAGTCCGCCCACTCCAGGCCGATCTCACGATAGAGAGAGCGGTCCTCGCCCCATTTCGGCTCGACCTTCACATGCAGGTAGAGGTGAACCGGCCGGCCGAGATGCTGCGCGATCTCGGTGCGCGCGGCAGCGCCGATGGCCTTCAATCGCCGGCCGCCCTTGCCGATCACGATCGCCTTCTGGCTGTCGCGCTCGACGATAATCTGCTGGTTGATGACGGTCGCGCCGTCGGGCCGGTCCTCCCAGCTCTCGGTCTCGACCGCGGTCGCATAGGGCAGCTCCTGATGGAGCTGGTTGACGATCTGCTCGCGTGTCAGCTCGGCGGCGATCATGCGGTCGGTCGCGTCGGAGACCTCGTCCTCGGGGTAGAGCCATGGCCCCGCAGGCATCGCTTCGGCGAGCGCCGCCTTCACGTCCGGCACGCCGTCGCCCTGGGCGGCGCTGATCATGAACACCTTCTCCGGATTCAATCGCGCCGTGAGTTCGGTCGCCAGGCCGAGCAGCGCCGCTTTCTTCACCAGGTCGACCTTGTTGAGCACCAGGAAGAGAGGCTGCTTGCGTTCCGCGAGTGAGCCGATGATGCGCTCGGCTTCGGCGTTCGCGCCGGCCGCGGCGTCAATGACGAACAGAATCAAATCGGCGTCCTGAGCGCCTGTCCAGGCAGCGGCGACCATCGCCCGGTCGAGCCGCCGCTTCGGCTGGAAGATGCCCGGCGTGTCGACCAGCAGAATCTGCGCGGGACCCTCAATCGCGATCCCCATCAGCCGCGCGCGTGTCGTCTGCGCCTTGGGGCTGACGATCGCGACTTTTTGACCCACGAGGGCATTGACCAAAGTCGATTTGCCCGCGTTCGGAGCGCCGATGACGGCGCCGAACCCTGCGCGTGTGCGCTTGTCGCTCATTGGAGCTTCTTCAACAGCGCCCCGGCCGCATCGGTTTCGGCGTCCTGCTTGCTCGTTCCCTCGGCGGTCGCTTCCCCGAGGCCCGGGACCGATACGCGGATGGTGAATTTGGGGTGGTGGTGCGCGCCGGTGCGGCCCACGACCTCATAGACCGGAGGCTTGCATTCGCGGGCGGCGGCCAGCTCCTGGAGTTCGGACTTGGGGTGTTTGGGCGCCTTGCGCTGCTCCGCAAGGTGAGGTTCCCAGATCCTCGTCACGAATTTCGCCGCGGCATCGGTGCCGCCGTCGATCACCAGCGCGCCGATCAGCGCCTCGACCACGTCGCCGACGACATTCTCGCTCTCGTTGGCGCGGTCGTCCCGGGCCTGCTTGCCGAGGCGAACCAGCGAGGGCACGCCGAGCTCGCGCCCGATCTCTGCGCACGTCTCCCGCGCGACCAGCACATTGTAACGCCGCGAGAGATAGCCTTCGGGCTCCTTGGGATAGCGGTCGTACAGCGCCTGGGCGATGGCATGACCGAGCACACGGTCGCCGAGGAACTCCAGCCGCTCGTAATTGTCGGTCCCGGCGCTCGCGTGGGTCAGCGCAAGCTCGAACAGTCGCAGATCCTTCGCCTCGTGCCCGAGCTTCTCGCGAACAAACTTGGCGACGTCAGCTTTCACTCGGCTTCTCCCGTATAGCCATTGCCGATGCGGTTCGCGCGGAGCGCGGTAAACCAGGTCCACGGTTTCCAATAGGACGCGCTCCCGTCTGTCGACCAGAAGGTGACGAGCGCACGGCCGATCAGGTCCTCTGTCGGAACCGTCCCGATTCCACCTTTCAACGCCGAAAAGCGGCTGTCGAGGCTGTCGTCGCGGTTGTCGCCCATCAGGAACACGCGGCCCGGCGGTACGTGGATTGGGCCGAAATCGTCTGCCGGCCCATGTTCGATCTGGTCGAGGATCGTGTAGGACGGCCCTCCCGGCAGGCTTTCGAGGTAAGCCGGATACACGCAAAAGGCGCGGCCGGAGCCGACCGACATCGCTTGCACAGCCGGCGGAATGGCGTTGCAGGGGCTGTTGGGGGTCACCGGCACCTTGACCGGCGGAAGCTCTTGGCGCGGCACCGGCTTTCCGTTGAGGATCAGCCGACCGTTGGAAACGGCGACCGTGTCGCCGGGAAGGCCGATCACGCGCTTGATCAGGTCCGCATTTTCGTCCGGGTGGTGGAAGACGACGACGTCTCCGCGCTTCGGCAGATCCGCGAGGATTCGGCCGTCGAATGACGGAAATCCCATCGGGAAGCTGTAGCGCGAATAGCCGTAGGGCCATTTCGCGGCGATCAGATAATCTCCGATGTAGAGCGTCGGAAGCATCGATCCCGACGGAATGTTGAACGGCTGGACAAGGAAGCTCCTCAGCGCCCAGGTCAGGACCACGAGCGTCAGGAAAAAGCGGGCAAGGCTCCAGGCGCTCTCCGGCTTCTTGTCTTCGGCGGGGCGGCTGCGGGAGGAGCGGGCGCGCATTCCACCTGCTGTTCGACGACCGCTCGAGCGAGGTCAAGCCGGGGTGGCAATTGGCGGTCGCTCCATTATGTGCGCGGCCATGGCAGAACCACAGCAGGCGGGCGGGACGAAGACGCTGAAGCAGGTCTTCGAGGCCGAACCCGACCGGCTGAGCCGGTTGACCTTCGATGTCGCGGGCCTGCACTTCGACTGGTCGAAGACGCACCTCGATGCGGCGGTGGTGGAGCAATTCATCGATCGTGCGGAGCAGCGAGGCTTCGCGTCGGCACGGGACGCCTTGTTCGCGGGCGAAATCGTCAACCCGAGCGAGGGCCGCCCGGCGACGCATGTCGCTGAGCGCGGGAGCGGTGCGTCCGACGAGGTCGACCTGGCGACCGCCCGCCGGCAGCGCATGCGCGCCCTCGTCGATGCAGTCGAGGCAGGCGCATTCGGCGACCTCACGGGAATCCTGCACATCGGCATCGGCGGGTCGGTACTCGGGCCGGCGCTGCTGGTCGATGCGCTCGGTCGCAGGGTGTCGAACCTGACGGTGCGGTTCCTGTCGAATATCGACGGTGCGGCATTCGACGATGCGGTGACGGCGCTCGACCCGGCGACGACGCTCGTCGTCGTCGCGTCGAAGACCTTTTCGACGCTGGAGACGCTTGCCAATCTCGAGGCGGCGCGCGCCTGGCTACGGGCTGCGGGCACGCCGGACCCGGACGGACAGATCATCGCCGTCACCGCAAACCCGGACGCCGCGGTCGCCCAGGGTATCGATGAAAGCAGGGTCCTCCAGTTCGGCGACGGCGTAGGCGGCCGCTACTCCTTGTGGAGCTCGGTGGGCTTGAGCGCCGCGCTGGCGCTCGGCTGGGACGCGTTTGAGGCACTGCTCGAAGGCGCAGCGGAGATGGACCGCCATTTTCGCTTCGCCGAGCCGCACGACAATGTGCCGCTGATCGCCGCATTCGCGGATCGACTCTACGTCGAGCGCTTCGCCTGCCAGACGCGCGGCGTGTTCGCGTATGACGAGCGGTTGCGGCTGTTGCCGTTCTACCTTCAGCAGCTCGAAATGGAGTCCAACGGCAAGTCGGTCACCGACGACGGGCAACCGGTGACGCACCCGACTGCGCCGGTGACCTGGGGAGGCACAGGGACCGACGCGCAGCATGCCGTCTTCCAGCTGCTCCACCAGGGGACGGTGCTCGTGCCTGTCGAGTTCGTGGCTATAGCTGAAGGCGACGATGCGCAGGATCCGGAGCACCACCGGCTGCTCCTGCTCAACGCCTTCGCGCAAGGCGCGGCGCTGATGGAGGGACGCGAAAGCGACGATCCCCAGCGCAGCTATGCCGGCAATCGCCCCAGCGCGACGATCCTTCTCGACCGCCTCGACCCGCGCACGCTCGGCGCGCTGATCGCCTTCTATGAGCACAGGACGTTCGCGAACGCGGTGCTGCTCGGGATCAACCCATACGACCAGTTCGGGGTCGAGCTCGGAAAGGATATTGCACGCGAGCTGGCCGAAGGAGCCGACGAGGGGAGCCTCGACCCGTCCACCCGCGCGCTGATCGAGAGGGCAGGCGTGTGAGGCCGCTGCTTGCAGCAGCGGCGGGGGCTCTGGCGCTTGCAGGGCCGGCACATGCCGCTCCCTTGCTCGTCCACAACGGGCGGTTGTTCGTCGATGCCCGCGTCAACGGAGTGGCGACCGAGGCGCTACTCGATAGCGGCGCCGAAGCGACGCTGATCGATTCGGGGCTCGCGGCAAGGGCGAAGCTGCCTCGAGGAACTCCGCAGCAGATTCGTGGCTCGGGCGGCACGACAAGCGCCCACCTCGTCGAAGGGGCGACGGTGGAAGCCCTGGGAATCGCGCTTCACCCGGAAGCCGTCGTCGTGATGGACCTCGGGGAGCTTTCGGCGCGGCTGATCAAGCGGCCGACGGCGATGGTCCTCGGGCGCGAGCTGTTCGACGCGGCGCACCTCAGGATCGACATCAATCGCGGCAGCATCGATGTTCTCGACCGAAGCTCGTCGCCCGCCGGCGTGGCGCTTCCGCTGACCGGTCATGCCGGGATTGAATCCATGCCGGTGGCGATCGGCGGAACACGGGTGCAGGCGGAGTTCGATCTCGGCAATGGAAGCATGCCGCTGATCTCCCGAGCACTCGTTACACGGCTGCGCCTCAAGCCGGTCGGACGGGAACCCGGCGGCGGGATCGGCGGGCCGCTGATGCGCGACGTGGTCGTCCTTCCGAGGCTGACGGTCGCCGGCGTTCCGTTTCTCAAGGTCCGCGCTGCCGTCGACGATCAGCCGAATGCGAACGACCTCAACATCGGAACCTCGATCCTCAAGGAATTTGTGATCACAACCGACTTCA
>DASSOE010000128.1:0-7362 GCA_035700945.1 Sphingomicrobium sp.
ACCTTCGCGTCGGGCGCGATGCGCTTGACCATGGGGGCGAGGACCTTGCCGCCGATCTCGACGAACTCGTGCACGCCCGCGTCGAATATGTTGGTCACGCTCTCGCGCCAGCGGACCATGCCGGTGACCTGCTCGACGAGCTGGTTGCGGATGGCGTCAGGGTCGCTTTCCGGCTGCGCTGTGACATTGGCATAAACCGGAACGGCCGGTGGAACGACGACCACGTAGCTGAGCGCATCGCGCATCGCCTCGGCGGCGGGCTGCATCAGCGGGCAGTGGAACGGCGCGGAAACGGGCAGCGGCACCGCGCGCTTTGCGCCCATCTCCTTTGCGATCGCGATCGCGCGGTCGATCGCGCTCTTCTGTCCCGAGATGACGACTTGCGACGGATCGTTGTCGTTGGCGACCGTGCAGACCTCGCCTTGTGATGCGGCCTCGGCGATCTTCTGCGCGAGCGCGAGGTCCGCGCCGAGCAGCGCGGCCATGGCACCTTCGCCAACGGGTACCGCCTGCTGCATCGCCTGCCCGCGAAGCTTCAGAAGCTTCGCCGTGGTCGCGAGATCGAATGAGCCGGCTGCGCAAAGCGCTGAATATTCGCCGAGGCTGTGGCCGGCGACGAAGCTCGCCGCGTCCGTCAGCCGAACGCCCATGGTCCGAAGCACCGCGATCGAATGCGCCATGATCGCCGGCTGCGCATTCTCGGTGAGCTTGAGATCCTCGTCCGGTCCGTCGCGCATCAGCCGGGAGAGGTTCTGCCCGAGCGCCTCGTCGACCTCGTCGAACACGTCGCGCGCGGCGCGGCTGGCCCCGGCCAAAGCTCCGCCCATTCCGACGGATTGGCTGCCCTGCCCGGGGAAAATGAATGCGCGCATGAAGGACCCTGTTCGGTTATGAACCCGCGCGCCGGTTAGGCCGGAGCGGCGGGGTTGCCAAGGCGGGAGGGACTGCATGACGAACGAACGCCAGGCGCGGATGCTCGGCCCGTGGATGACTCTCGCGCTGGTGATCAGCGGCGTCGTGGGAGTCGGGATTTTCTACCTTCCCATCGCCTTGGCGCCATTGGGCGGAAGCGTTCCCATCGGCTGGCTGATCAGCGGCATCGGAGTGATGTCGATGGCCTATTGCGCGTCGCGCATCGTCAGCCCCGATGGCGGCGGACTCCAGGCCTATGTCGAGAACGAGCTCGGCACGGGCGCCGGGTTCCTCGTCACGTGGATGACCTGGTGCTCGACCTGCGTCGGCAATCCCGCGGTCGCGCTCGCGGCAGCCGCCGGCCTCGCCACCATCGTCCCGGGCCTTGCCGGCCATCTTGTGCTTGTCGCGTCGGCCTTTTTCGTCGTCCTCACGCTGGTCAACCTGCGCGGGATCAAGGCGGTTGGCGAGCTCGCCATCGTCACGGTGCTGATCAAGGTGCTGCCGCTGATCGCTGTCGTCGTGATCGCGGCGATGCTCGGAGGGGGCGGCGCTCCTCTCGAGCCGATCGACGTCCCGCCGCCGTCGCTCGGCAATATCGCGACCGCATCGGCGCTGTGCCTGTTCGCGCTGACCGGCTTCGAATTTTCACTGTCGCCCGTCGGCAAGATCCGCAATCCCGAGCGCAACCTCGCCCGGGCGCTGGTGATCGGTCTCGCCGGAATCGCGGTCAGTTACCTGCTCGTCACCCTTTCACTCAGCCTGATCATGCCGAACTCGGTGATCGCCAAGTCGATCGCGCCGTTCCCCGAGGCGATCGGCAATTACTGGGGCGCCGTCGCGGGCGTCCTCGCGGCGGCGGCGATGGTGGTGAGCGCCTTCGGCACCCTCAACGCCTCGATCCTGGCCTGCGGGGAGATGCTCTATTCGATGTCGCTCAGGAACGACATGCCGCGCTATTTCAGCCGCACAAACCGCTTCAACGCGCCCTATGCCGCACAGATCGCCAGCGTGACGCTCGGCTTCATCCTGCTCGGGCTCAACGAGGCGAAAGGCACCACACAGCTCTTCACATTCATCACCCTGCTCGCGACCGATGCGGTCCTCTATCTCTATTCCGCCGCGGCCGTCGCCGCCGCCATCAAGGACCGAAAGCCGACGACGACGATCGCCTGCGTAATCGGCCTCGCCTTCGTCCTGTTCGCTTTCTACGGGTCAGGGCTCGAAGCCTTCCTGCTCTCGCTCGGCCTGTTCGCGGCCGGCGGAGTCTTGTACTTCATCAGGAAGCCCTGGACCAACCCGGCGCCGGAGGTTGCTCCAGCCGCGCCTCGGGAATGAGCTTCCGCAGCTTCTTGGCAAAGCTCCTCAAGCACACCTCGCTCGTCCCCAGCGGCCCTGGTTCATAGGTCGGCGACTGCATCCCCAGCTGCACCCGTGTGATGAGCTCGGTGTCCTCGGCGTTGACCCGGCGGTTGATTCGCCAGTTGAGGTAGCGCGCGGCCGTCATCGCTCGTCGGCCGTCTGGCAGCGCGTAGCTGATCTCGCGGATCACCGTTTCGGTCGCTGAAACCGGCAGGAACTGCATGAAATCGACCTGGTCGGGATAGATGTCGAAGGCGACGTTCGGAAACAATTTGTAATAGAGCCACTTGCGCTGATGCGACGGCGGGAGGTGATCGACGCGCGGAAGCAATTGCTGATAGGCGCGCTCCGCAAGGTTTGCAGACGGATTTTCCGCGAGATCGCCTTCCATTCTGTCGACATGTTCCCGTACCTCAATCCGGTAATTGCGCCCGAACAGGCGCGTAAGCCCTGGATGCCCGACCGGGATGTGCAGGTGATCGGAATAATTGTCGGCGATCGTCTTCCAGTTGAGCGGCCGTGGCCGGAGCGTCATGCGGCCCATGACGCGCAGATCCTGGAAGCAATAAGGCGTCACCTCTTCCTCGTAGGGGGCCATCATCTCGGCGACCGAAGGTGCGCCGGGCTCCAGCCCCACGAACAGGAAGCCACGCCAGTTCTCGATCGCAACGGGCACGAGGCCGAGCTTCTCCGTCTCGAGCCCGGGATATTCGTGCCGGTGCGGCACGCCCACGAGCCGGCCGTCCCGGGCGTAGCTCCACGCATGATAGGGGCAGGTCAGCACCTTCGCGCAGCCGCCGGTCCCGTCGACCAGCCGCGATCCGCGGTGCCGGCAAACGTTGGAAAACGCCCGCACCTTCCCATCGTCGCCGCGCATCGCGATCACGCTTTCGCCGAGATATTCGAGCGTGCGCCACTCTCCCGGCGCCCCGATCTCGCTTTCGTGGCAGATGACTTGCGGCGCCGCTCGCAGGAACGCCTTTTGCTCAGCCTCGAAGAATTCGGGATCGAAATAGAGCCACCCGGGCAGGCTCATGCCGTCGAGCGGGTCTTGGTCGGGTTCGATGGGCCGGAGCTGCGTAGCCATTCGTGCCTCTTATCCGTTCGGGCGGAGCTTTCGAAGCTCCTTATGCCCACGAGGGCGCGCTGCGCTCCGGTCTGTCGCGCTTCCAGGCCTCGAAGAATGGGCGCAGATCATCCGGCAGCTCCTGCTCGAAACTTTCGTCGAGCGGAAATTGCGGCATCGCCTGATCGATCGCGTCAAGCAAAGCGATGCCCTGTTGCTCGTCCTTGGGGCGTTTCAGAGGGTTGCGGCTGGGCTTTCTCGACAGCCACAGCTTGTGCAGCGCGAACCACCGCGGATCGGGAGCGACGATTCGGGCAGGCGACGCATCGCGGCACACGAGCACGTGATCGACGGACGATCCACGAAGCAGCCATTCCTGCTCCGGCAAAGGGACAGGCCGCGGCTGGTCCATCCGGGCAAATCCTTTCGCGCGCGACGGCGCGGCAAGCACCTCGACCTCATAAGCGGCGCGGTTCCGCGCCTGGAAGCCGCGTTCGCTGTTCACCGTAAAGGTCGGATCGACGGCCTTGAGCATCGCCCATAACGGCTGCTCGCCCGGCCGCGGCTCGGGATTGGTCCAGGCGAGGTCGAAATCCTGCGTTTCGTCGGGGGCGTCGCGGATGAAGCCAGCCGCCTCGATCGAATAGGCGGGCATGGCGTTGGTCCCTACGACCAGCAGATCGCCGTCGAGCATCGAGCGCCGGTCGGCTTCGCGCAGGATTTGCCCCGCCGCGCTTGCCAGCAGCGGAAGGCGGAGCGCTCGATACAGCCGGCAGGATTCGTCGAGCAGTTCCACGGCGGCAGACCGCCGGGATTTCACCTCATCCTTTTCCTTTCGGAAATCGAGCAGTCGCTGCTCCTTCTCCTCATTCATCCGGCCGAGGCTGGTTCCGTTGCCGCCGCGGTCGCGAATTTCGTAGAGATATTCGTGGCCTCCCACGGTTTTGCGACGCAAGTCGTATGGCAAATCGCCCAAGGCGCGCTCCGCCTCGATCCACGCAGCGTAGCGCTGGGCGAGATTGATAAGGCAGCGAGCCTGCTCATCGGAGAAGAGTTCGATCACAGGGCATTTATCCCACAAAATCGCGGAATCGTGAAATGTGGGATAAAATGCCGGAGCTCCGCAGTTCCTCGGCTAGGTGCGCAGAGCGCGCATCCTAGTAACCGCGGCTTGGCGGGAACTGCGCCTGGATGATCGTTCCGGTCGGAAGCTGGCACTGGCCGGCGCCGCCGCCGGCCATGCCCGAGCTCGGCCGCATCAGGCGGAAGTCACAGCGCATGAAACCGCCCGGACCCTGCAAGTTGGCGAGGACCTGGCCGCTATAATAAGTGACGGTGTCCATCGACGGTCCCCACGGACCCCAGCCACCCCAGCCCCAGCCCCACGGCCGGCCGCCGAAACCGCGGCCCCAGCCGAAACCGGGACCCCAGCCGTTCCACAGCGGGTCATAGTCGACGACTCTCTCCGAGGTAATCTGGAAGAACGGACCTTGGAAAATCTGCCCGTCGCTGAGCTGCGCGACCATGGTGCCGCGCGTGCCGCCGCTCTGGGTCCAGGTGAAGGTCGCGCCGACGTTCTGCCCGACGACCTGGCCGGTGCCGATGCCGGTCGTGGTACAGCCCGCGGCCGCGAGCACGATGAGTGAGGCCCCCGCAAGCCTGATCGACAAAGCCTTCATGACGGTTACTCCTTATACGCATATACAAACGGTGAACTGGCCTTTGCGCTCCCACGGCTGAACGACTCCTTTCGAGACTGCAACCATCCGGCCCGAAATTCATGGTCTGCTTGCCTTTTCTCCGGGTCTCCGCCATAGGCGCGGCGCTGGCGCACGGCCCTGCCGCTGCGCCGGTTTAGTTGGAACGACAGCCGGAGGGGCGTCCGCACTGGGCGGCGTCAGCGATCGGCCAAAAGAGAGACGATAAGAACATGCCGCTCTACGAGCATGTTTTCCTCGCGCGTCAGGACCTCGCCCAGGCCCAGGTCGATGCGCTCGCGGAAAACGCCACCAAAATAATCGAGGACAATGGCGGGAAGGTCGTCAAGACCGAGACCTGGGGCCTGCGCTCCCTCGCCTATCGAATCGCCAAGAACCGCAAGGCGCACTACGTGATGCTCGACCTCGACGCGCCGGCGCCGGCGATTGCCGAGCTCGAGCGCCAGTCGAACATCAACGAGGACGTCATCCGCTTCCTCACGCTCAAGGTCGACGGGCACGAGAAGGGCCCTTCGGCGATGATGCGGCGGGGCGAGAAGGAGCGCGAACGCCGCTCCGACCGCGGCGACCGCGACCGGGGCGAGCGCACCGAATTCCGCGCCGCGCGTGAAGAGGAGGTCGAATAATGGCCCGCGCATTTTTCCGCCGCCGCAAGTCGTGCCCGTTCTCCGGCAAGGATGCGCCGCGCATCGACTATAAGGACGTGCGCCTGCTCCAGGGCTTCGTGTCGGAGCGGGGCAAGATCGTCCCCTCGCGCATCACCGCGGTCTCTTCCAAGAAGCAGCGCGAGCTCGCGCGCGCGATCAAGCGCGCGCGCCATATCGGCCTGCTTCCCTACATCGTGCGATAAGGAGCGCTTGAGATGGAAGTCATCCTGCTTGAGCGCGTCGAAAAGCTCGGCGCCATCGGCGACGTGGTGAAGGTCAAGGACGGATTCGCCCGCAACTACCTTCTGCCCAACAAGAAAGCGCTGCGCGCGAACGAGTCGAACCGCAAGCTGTTCGAAACGAACCGCGCGCGGATCGAGGAAGAGAATGCCAACCGCCGCTCGGACGCAGAGAAGTCGGCCAAGGGCGTCGACGGCAAAACCGTCCAGCTCATCCGCCAGGCATCGAACACGGGCCAGCTCTACGGATCCGTCAGCGCGCGCGACATCGTCGAGGCGCTCGCGGGCGAGGGCGCGCACGTCACCAGGAGCCAGGTCGTGCTCGATCGCCCGATCAAGGCGATCGGCGTGCACGAGGTGAAGATCGCGCTGCACCCTGAGGTCGCGGTGACGGTGAAGGTCAACGTCGCCCGTTCACCGGAGGAAGCGGACCTGCAGGCGCAGGGGGTCGACGTCATGGCGCAGATGTTCGAGCGCGACACCGCCGCATTCACCGAAGCCTACGATCCGAATGCCGAGCCCGGCGCCACCGCCGAGGCTCCGGCCGAGGCGCCCGCCGAAGCTGCGGCTGCCGCTGCCGAAGGCGAAGAGCAGCAGGGTTAGGCCGCAAAGGACAACCAAAATGAAGGCCGCTGCCCGCCTGGGCGGCGGCCTTTTTCTTGCGCCGAGCGGTTCGTCGCAAAGCTCGTTCGGACGACGGAACGGTTGCTCGATCATCCTTGTTGAGCGGCTGGAGCAAGCGGGGGCCCAGTGAAGGAGTTTTCGCATGGCCGACGAACGGGACGACCAACTCAACGACAACGAAGGCGACAGCCCGACGACCGGGCAGCAAGGCCAGCAGAGTGAATTCGGGCAGCAACAGGGCCGGCAGGCCGGCGGCCAGGGCTCGCAGCAGACGATGAGCAACCAGGGCGCCGAAGGCAGCTTCGGCGGCCAGAGCAGCGGCAGCCAGAGCGGCTCCGCGGATTCGAACGGCAGCAGCCGGGCAGGCGGCGCAAACGCCGGTCAGGACGACGGCATGAGCGGCCAGCCGATCGGCGGCAACGACAGCAATACCGGAACGGGCACCACCCTGACCCAGGGCGCCGAGCTCGGCGGCCAGAGCGCCACGGGCCAGGCGCAGCCCGGCGGCGACGCCGCGACGCTCGACCAGGACGACGACAACTTCGGCCGGGGCACGACGAGCAATGCCGGCGGCTCGAGCGTCGGCACCGACCAGACCAGCGGCGGCTCGAGCGGCACCAGCGGCGGAGAAGGGTTCATCGGTTCGCAAGGCGGCGGCTCCGACGAATATCTCCGCGAAGGCAGCGGCTCGGGCCGCGGATCGCCGGATGACACGAGCGGCTCATCGGGCGCGGGCGCAACCGGCGGCAGCGACTTCGCGGAGCAAGGTCGCGGCGCGCTCGACGACGAGGAAG
>DASSOE010000129.1:0-2712 GCA_035700945.1 Sphingomicrobium sp.
AAGGACGCCTACCAATTTTTCGGACTGACGCCCGACGCGATCGCCGCGCGGGTGCTCGACCATATGCAAAAGAGGAACATGCGATGACGAAAGTTGCGATCAACGGCTTTGGGCGGATTGGGCGTCTGGTCGCCCGCGCCATCCTCGAGCGGCCGGACAGCGGGCTTGAGCTGGTGGCGATCAACGACCTCGCCGACGCGAAGTCCAACGCCTGGCTGTTCAAGCGCGACAGCGTCCACGGCGTTTTCCCCGGCGAAGTCACGACCGACGGCAATGACATCGTCGTCAACGGCAAGCGAATCCACGTCACCGCCGAGCGCGATCCTGCCAAGCTCCCGCACAAGGCAAATGGCGTCGACATCGCCCTCGAATGCACGGGCTTCTTCACCAACCGCGAAGGCGGCGAAAAGCACCTGGAAGCGGGCGCCAAGCGGGTTCTGATTTCGGCCCCAGCCAAGGGCGTCGACCTGACGGTCGTTTACGGGGTCAACGACGACAAGCTCACGCCCGACATGAAGATCGTGTCCAACGCTTCGTGCACGACCAACTGCCTCGCGCCCGTCGCCAAGGTGCTGAACGACGCGATCGGGATCGAGCGCGGGCTGATGCTGACCGTTCACGCTTACACCAACGACCAGAAGATCCTCGACCAGATTCATCCGGACCTGCGCCGCGCTCGCGCCGCCGCGATGTCGATGATCCCGACGACGACCGGCGCCGCGCGAGCAGTCGGCGAGGTGCTTCCGGAGCTCAAGGGCAAGCTCGACGGCTCCGCGGTCCGCGTCCCGGTTCCGGACGGAAGCCTGATCGATCTCACCTTCACGCCGAAGCGCGACACCAGCGTCGAAGAAGTGAACGGAGCGCTGAAGGCTGCCAGCGAGAGCGGCCGCCTTGCGGGCATTCTCGTCTATTCGGAAGACCCGCTCGTTTCGGTCGACATCGTCCACACGCCGCAGAGCTCGACGGTCGACAGCCTCGAAACCGCGGTCCTCGAAGGCAAGCTCGTTCGCGTCGTCAGCTGGTACGATAACGAATGGGGCTTCTCGAACCGCATGGTCGACACCGCTGCCGCGATGGCGAAGCTGGGCTGATGCTCCACCCCGTCATTCCGGCGAAAGCCGGAATCTCAGCGAGCCAGAACGCGCCCTTGTGTCCTGAGACCCCAGCATCCGCTGGGGTGACGAACCATGCCTGACTTCAAGACCCTCGACGATCTGCCTGAGGACCTCACCGGGAAGCGCGTTCTCGTCCGGGTCGACCTCAACGTGCCGATGGACGGAGCGAAGGTCACCGACGACACGCGGCTTCGGGCCATGCTCCCGACGGTTCTGGAGCTGAGCGACCGCGGCGCGATCGTGCTGCTGCTGTCGCATTTCGGCCGTCCGAAGGGCGAGAGTCGCCCCGACATGTCGACAGCGCAGCTGGTTCTGCCGATCCACCGCCTCGCGGGCCGCTCGGTGCGGTTCATCGAGGATTGCCAGGGTCCGGAGGCGGAGCGGGCGATCGCAACGATGCTGCCGGGTAATATCGGGGTTCTCGAAAACACGCGCTTTCACGCGGGCGAGGAGAAGAACGATCCCGAGCTGGCGAAAGCCATGGCGGCACTTGGGGATTTCTATGTCGACGACGCCTTCTCGGCCTCGCACCGCGCCCATGCTTCGACCGAGGGTGTCACCCATTACCTGCCGAGCTTTGCGGGCCGGGCGATGGAGGCCGAGCTCAAGGCGCTGGAACGCGCACTCGGCAATCCCGAGCGGCCGGTCGCCGCGGTCGTCGGCGGCGCCAAGGTTTCGACCAAGCTCGCGGTGCTCGGGCATCTGGTCGGCAAGGTCGATCATTTGATCATCGGCGGCGGGATGGCGAACACCTTCCTCGCCGCGCGCGGGATCGCTGTCGGCAAATCGCTTTGCGAGCATGACCTCACCAGTGAGGCGAACGCGATCATGGATCGCGCTGACGAGGTGGCCTGCACGGTGCACCTGCCGTACGACGTGGTGGTGGCGAAGGCGTTCGCTCCCAATCCGCCGAGCATTCGCACTTGCAACGTTCACGAAGTCCAGCCCGACGAGATGATCCTCGACGTCGGACCGGAAGCGGTCGAGGCGCTGTCGGACGTGCTCAAGGTTTGCCGGACCCTCGTCTGGAACGGTCCGCTCGGGGCATTCGAAACCCCGCCGTTCGATGCCGCGACGGTCGCTCTTGCGAAGACCGCGGCGGCGCTGACGAAGGAAGGTTCCCTCGTCTCGGTTGCCGGTGGCGGCGATACGGTCGCCGCCCTCAACCACGCCGGAGTCACACAGGATTTCAGCTTCGTCTCGACTGCGGGCGGAGCATTTCTCGAATGGATGGAAGGGCGTACGCTCCCGGGCGTAGCCGCTCTCGAAAGGGAATAGGGAAGCAATGGATCAGGCTGAAATGATGGCGAAGATCGAAAGCGGCAACGGTTTCATTGCCGCGCTCGACCAGTCGGGCGGCTCCACGCCCAAGGCGCTCAAGGGCTATGGTGTCGAAGAAGGCGCCTGGTCGAACGATGAGGAGATGTTCGGGCTCATCCACCAGATGCGCAGCCGGATCATCTCTTCGCCGAGCTTCGGCAGCGGAAAGGTCCTCGGCGCGATCCTGTTCGAGCGCACGATGGACGGAACGATCGACGGAAAACCGGTTCCGCAAGTGCTGCTCGACAAGGGCATCGTCCCCTTCATCAAGATCGAC
>DASSOE010000130.1:0-4978 GCA_035700945.1 Sphingomicrobium sp.
GTGCTTCAGGACGTCCGCGTACCACAGCCCGCGCTTGTCCCAGAACGAAGCGTCGTGAGAAGCGCCGAAGACGAGCTCCTGAAGCTCCTCGAAGGTGCGCACCAGGAGCGCGCATTTTTCTTCGCTCACCAGACCGTCGGCCACGAGGAAGTCGAGGCCGAGCGCTTGCGCTTCCGCGCGCGTCGCGACGATCCTGGTCTCCGGCCCGGGCGTGAAGCGGCCCTCCGCACCTAGTTTCCCGCGGTTCGGGATCATGACGGTGCCTGAATAGGTCGCGATACGGTTCAGCGGACTATCGCCACCCCAGCGCGGATCGGGCTTCGGTTGCTCGACGACGCTGGCCATGATTGCCGGGTTCGGGCCGGGCGTCAGGCCATCGGGGATCGCCTGCATCTGCGCTGCCCCAGCGGGGCGTGGCGGGCGGAGGTCCACCGGCTCCTTCAGGCGCAGCTTGTTGAGGTGCTCGGGCGCCAGCACACCGTCGGGATGGCGGCCGACGAAATAATGCCGCTGCCAGGCTTCCTTGATCGCCTCCGGCTCGCCGGCGTGGAAGCGCCGCATGAATTCGTCGCGCGCGTTGCGGAATTGGTTATGCCGCGCTTCCAGCGCCGGATCGTCTGAAAGGCGATGGATCTGCAACTCGGTGGTCGGAAGCGCACGTTTGGGGATGGGGAGGAAGAAGCAGAACGGCTCCTTCTCCTCGAACCGGGTGATCCCCGGCTGGGTCAGCTGCCAGTTCATGGTGAAGGGATAAGGCAGCCAGTCGCTTTCGATGATCCCGGCGAGCGGCGCCGCCGTCGGCTTGGGATCGTTGAACGGGCCGGTCGCGAGCAGGCCCCAGCCGGGCTCGGTCTCGACCAGATAATCGAGGTGGAAGGTAACAATCCCGCGCGAGAAATTGGACCGGCAGAAATGCGCCACGTCCGCTGCGCCGGGCAGTTCCTTGAGCCCGAGCACCTGGATGTCCTCGACCGCCATCCCGCCGTTCCAGCGGATCTCGATCGGGATCGGGCACAGCACTTCCCACCCCGAAGCATTGGCGATCGACAGCGGCAGGCAGCGATAGGCGTGTCGGTCGGGGAAGTCGTCCATCCACTGCCGCTTCGCGCGCGCCGGCCGCACTTCGGGCGGGTACTCGGTGAGGGCGTGGAGCTTGACGACCATCGACGGCTGTTCGGCCGCAGCCAGCTTTTTTGTCGCCAAGCTGAACACTCCCCTGCTCGGAGGAAGACTAGCGCCGGCGCTCAGGCGCGCAAGTTAAGAGGAGGACGCGAGAACGCTCTGGAAGGCGCGCACCGCCATCGACGTGTCCTCTTTCCCCCACACGGCCTGGCACACGGCGAGGAAGTCCGCTCCGGCTCCGACCAGCGGCCTGGCATTGTCCGCCGTGATCCCGCCGATCGCCACGCACGGGATTTCGAACAGCGTCGACCACCAGCTCAGGATCGACGGTTCAGGGCGGTAGTCGGAAGGCTTGGTGGTGGTCGGATAGAAGGCGCCGAACGCGACATAGTCCGCGCCCTGCTCCCCGGCCTCCATCGCCAGATGGCGGCTGTCGTGGCAGGTCCTGCCGATCTGCGCCGATGGACCGAGCAGCGCCCGCGCCTCGCGAAGATCGCCGTCCGACTGGCCGAGATGGACGCCATCGGCGCCGATCCGCTTCGCCAGCGCCATGCTGTCATTGACGATGAAGGCGACGACGGCATCGGCGCAGATGCGCTGCAGCGGCTCGGCGAGCCGCGCGAGCTCGTGCTCGTCCACGTCCTTCACGCGGAGCTGGAAGGCCGCTGCGAGGCCCGGCTCGAGCGCGGCCTTGAGCCGAGCCGGAAAACCGCCGCCGACGTCCTGCGGGCTGATCAGGTACAGCTTGGCGGGCTCCGTCCGCTGCGGCGGGGGGAAATCGACGGGGTCGAACTCGGCTTCGTCCACCGTCAGGCCGGGACCGATGCGACCGACGCGCTGTAGATCTCGTCGATCGCGCGGCCGAGAGTCGCGTCGAACTGCGCTTCGTCCTGGCCGTGTCGGAGATCCGACAGCAGCGCGCGGCTGAAGCTCGCGATCATGCCGGGGTTCCGTGCCAGCTGGCGGCAGGCTTCCTCACGCGAAAAGCCGCCGGAAAGCGCCACCACGCGCAGCACCTTGGGATGATCGATCAGCGGCTGGAACAGCCCGGGCTTCGCTGGGATAGAGAGCTTGAGCATGACCCGCTGGCCCTCGGGAATGGCGTCGAGGTTCTCCAGGATCGCATCGAGCAGGATTCGATCGGCGGCATCCCGCTCGGGGCTCTTGATGTTCACCTCGGGCTCGACGATCGGCACCATGCCGTGCGAAAGCACCTGGCGGGCCACATCGAACTGCTGGCGGACGACCGCCGCGATCCCGTCGCGATTGGCGAGATTGATGACCGAGCGCTCCTTGGTGCCGAACACGTCGAGTTGCCTGGCGCGTTCGAGCAGCCCATCGAGCTCCGGCATCGGCTTCATCATCTGGACGCCGTCGGCTTCGGCTTCGAGCCCCTTGTCGACCTTGATGAACGGCACGACCCCGCGGTCGATCAGCGCCTGCGGCGTCGGCTTGCCGTCGACCTTGCCGTCCATCGTCCGCTCGAACAGGATCGCGCCGATCACCTTGCCGCTTGCGAAGCATGGCGACGTGATGATCCGCGAGCGCATTTCGTGGATCAGGTCGAACATCTCCTCGTCGCTCGACCATGCACCCTCCTCGACCCCGTAGCCCTTCAGGGCCTTGGGCGTGGAGCCGCCCGACTGGTCGAGCGCGGCGATGAATCCGTCACCGCGTTCGATCTTCGCCTCCATGTCAGCTCGGTTCATCTCTTCCTCGTCCTTCAACGCTTTGGGACCGGAGCCCAGGGCGGGCCCTTCAGCTCGATGTTATTGCCCTCGGGATCGCTCACATAGACCGATGGGCCGTCGCCGTCCGCACCGTAGCGCGACACGATCTCGCCTTCGATACCGTGGTCGCGCAGGTGCGCGAGGACGGTCTTGCCGTCCCACGGCAGCACCCGGAAGCAGATATGGTCGACATTGCGGCCCTCCTTGCCCGGAGCCGCGCCGCCGCTTCGGCCGAGACGTTCGTCGACAGGCACGAAGTCGATCAGCGAAGTCCCGACGCGCAACTGGTAAAGACCGAGGATCTGCTGGTGCTTTTCGACGCGCGCGCCCAGCACGTCGATGTAGAATCGCATCATCGTGTCGAGGTCGCGGACGCGAAGCACGACGTGGTCGATGTTCTGGATGTTGATCATGGCTGCTCGAGCGCCGCAACGCCCGGCAGCGCACGCCCTTCCATCCACTCGAGAAACGCGCCGCCCGCGGTCGAGACGAAGCTGAAGTCCTCAGTGACGCCGGCATGATTCAGGGCGGCCACGGTGTCGCCGCCGCCTGCGACCGAGACCAGCGAGCCCTCCCTGGTCAGCGCGGCGGCCGTTTTCGCGAGCGCGACCGTCGCGGCGTCGAACGGCGGCACTTCGAACGCGCCGAGCGGCCCGTTCCAGACCAGCGTGCGGCAGGTCTTGAGCACATCCGCGAGCGCCTCGACCGCGGCCGGGCCGATGTCGAGGATCATCTCATCGGGCTGAACTTCGTGAACGTTGCAGGTGCGGACTGACGGCGGATTGGGCGTGAGCTCCTTCGCCACCACCACGTCGTACGGCAGGTGGATCGTGCAGCCGGCCTGCTCTGCGCGGTCGAAGATCGCATCGGCCTCGCCCGTCAGCTCATGCTCGCACAGCGACTTGCCGACGCTCACCCCGCGCGCGGCGAGGAAGGTGTTCGCCATCCCGCCGCCGATGATCAGGTGATCGACCTTGCCGACGAGGTGGCCCAGTACGGCCAGCTTGGTCGAGACCTTCGCCCCGCCGACCACCGCCGCTAGCGGCCGCTCGGGATCGCCGAGGGCACGCTCCAGTGCCCCCAGCTCCGCCTGCATCGCGCGGCCCGCGAAGCTCGGCAGGAAGTGGGTGATGCCCTCCGTCGAGGCATGTGCGCGGTGCGCGGCGGAGAATGCGTCGTCGACATAATAATCCCCGAGCGCCGCCATCGCCTTGGACAGTTCCGGGTCGTTTTTCTCTTCACCGAGGTGGAAGCGCGTGTTCTCGAGCACGCCGATGTTGCCGGGCAGCATGGTCGAGATCGCGCGCTCCGCTTCCGGTCCGGCGCAATCCTCGATGAACCGCACCGACCGGCCGGCAAGGCGGTGGATCGGAAGCACCAGCTGCGCGGTCGACATGTCGGGCCGAACCTCGCCCTTCGGCCGTCCGAAATGCGCCAGCAGCAGCACGATCGCGCCGCGGTCGCTGAGCTCGAGCACCGTCGGCAGCATCGCGCGAAGCCGCGTGTCGTCGGTGACCTTCGCGCCGTCCATCGGAACATTAAGGTCGACTCGGACGAGCACCTTCTTGCCAGTGAGGTCCTCCGGCAGGTCGTCGAGGGTTTTGAACTTAGGCACAAGTCGGTTCTCGAAGCATCAGCCGAGCTGCCCCATCGCATGCGCGGTATCGACCATCCGGTTGGAGAAGCCCCATTCGTTGTCGTACCAGCTGAGCACGCGCACCAGCTTGCCCTCGAGCACCGCCGTCTCGAGGCTGTCGATGGTCGCGCTGGCGGTCGTGTGGACGATGTCGACGGAGACCAGCGGCTCGTCGCTGTAGACGAGGATGCCCTTCAGCCGCTCGCTGTCGCTCGCGCTTTTCAAGATCTCGTTGACCTCGTCGCGACTCGTCTCGCGCCCGGGCACGAAGGTGAGGTCGATGATGCTTCCGTCCGGGACCGGAACGCGGATGGCGGAACCGTCGAGCTTGCCCTTCAGTTCGGGCAGCACCTCGCCGACGGCGCGCGCGGCGCCGGTCGTGGTCGGGATCATCGACATCGCCGCGGCGCGGGCGCGGCGCAGGTCCTTGTGGATCTGGTCGAGGATCTTCTGGTCGTTGGTGTAGGCGTGGACGGTGGTCATCAGCCCG
>DASSOE010000131.1:0-17617 GCA_035700945.1 Sphingomicrobium sp.
ATCATCGGCCCGTCGGGCTGCGGCAAGTCGACGCTGCTGCGCACGATCAACCGCATCTACGAAATCTATCCCGATCAGCACGCGAAGGGCGAAATCGTCATCGACGGGCGCAACGTGCTCGATCCGCGCCACTCCTTGTCAGCCCTGCGCCGCTCCGTCGGCATGGTGTTCCAGAAGCCGACGCCGTTCGTGACGAGCATCCGCAAGAACGTCGCCTTCGCTCTGTCCTATTACGAACGGCTGCCCAAAGCAGAGCTCGCCGACCGCATCGAGGATGCGCTTCGCCGGGCCGCGCTGTGGGACGAGGTGAATGACAAGCTCGACGCGAGCGCGCTCTCGCTCTCGGGCGGGCAGCAGCAGCGCCTGTGCATCGCGCGCACGCTGGCGGTCCGGCCGGAGATCATCCTTCTCGACGAGCCAACTTCGGCGCTCGATCCGATCTCGACGGCCAAGATCGAGGAGCTGATCCACGAGCTTCGCCGGCAGTTCACGATCGTCATCGTCACCCACAACATGCAGCAGGCGGCGCGCGTGTCGCAGCGCACGGCCTTCTTCCATCTCGGCGAGCTGATCGAGGTCGGCGATACGTCGCAAATCTTCACCAACCCTCAGGTCCAGCGGACGCAGGACTATATCACCGGCCGCTACGGCTGAGCGGAGCGCACCATGCAGCAGTTTCACGGACATACGCTGAAAGCCTTCGACCGCGACATGGCCGAGCTTCGCGGCCTGATCACCGACATGGGCTCCTTCGCAGAGGCGGCGATCGAGGAAGCGATGCGTTGCCTTGTCGAGCGCGACGAGGCAGCGGCACGCGCGCTGGTCGAGGCCGACGAGCAGCTCGACGAGCTCGAGACCGAAGCCGAACGCCGGGTGGTCGAGTTGATCGCGCTTCGCGCACCGATGGCGGATGACCTGCGCGATGCGATCGCCGCCCTCAAGATCTCCGGCGTGGTCGAGCGGATCGGCGACTATGCCAAGAACATCGCGCGGCGCGTCCGCAGGTTTCCCGCGAAAGGGGAGATCGAGCCGTTGTCGCTGCTGCCGGAAATGGCGAAGATCGCGACCGGCATGGTGCACGACGTGCTTGCGGCGTTCGTCGATCGCGATCCCGCCAAAGCTACAGCGGTTTGCCAGCGCGACGATGCACTCGACGATTTCTACGAGAGCATCTTCAGGACGCTGCTCACCTACATGATGGAAGACCCGCAAAACATCGGTCCCTCGACCACCTTGCTCTTCGTCGCCAAGAATCTCGAGCGGATCGGCGACCATGCGACCAACATCGCCGAGATGGTCTTCTATGCGGCGACCGGCGAGCGGCTGGCGGAGAGCGTTGATTGATCTCGGTCACAAATCTGCAGCGTGACTGCAATAACGGCGACCCGGCGACGGCCTAGCCGAAGCATCAGCGCGAACGCGCAACGCCGCAGAACTCGACTTTAAAGAGGTAGGAATGAATCTCGCCCCAATCGCCATCGCTCTCCTGATCGCCGCCGCCGCGCTCCCCGCGCCTGCGCTCGCCAAGTCCGACAGCCAGCTGTGGACCGTCGGCAGCGCCTCGGTGAAGCTCAGCGACAAATGGCGACTGTCGCAGGAATTCACCGGCCGCTTCAGCGACAATCGAAACGGCCTCTACGAAGTCGAGTCCAACACCTTGCTCGGCTACCGGCTCAACGAGGTGGTGACGCTATGGGCGGGCTACACGCACGATCCGCAATATTCGGGAGGCGACTTCACCGTGATGGAGCATCGCGCGCGCGAGCAGGTGACGTTCGATGGCTTGGCTCGGCTCGGCAAAGGCAAGCTCAACGGCCGTATCCGGCTCGAGCAGCGCTGGCGTGAGGGAGTCGACGGCACCGGCTGGCGCTTCCGCCCCTATCTCAAATACTCGCTCCCGATCGCCGGCAAGACCGCGCTCAACCTCAGCACCGAACCCTTCTTCAACCTCAACACCACGCCGTTCCAGCGCAAATCCGGCCTCGACCGGGTGAGGAACCTGGTGACGATCTCGACCCCGCTCGCGAAGAAGCTGTCGGGTGAAGCCGGTTACCTCAACCAGCACGGTTTCGTCCCGAACGGGCCGGACACGAGCGACAACGTCGCTTACGTCGGCGTGTCGCTGAGCCTGTGACGCTGCTTACGCGCCGCTGAAACAATCCACCGTTTCAGGGCGTTGGGCGGGCGTAACAGAGGACCCTGCCATGCGTTACGCCATTGCCACCGCGGCGCTGATCGCGCTGCTCCCATTGTCGGCCTGCAAGACGGCTTCGACCGCCGCGGACGGGGTCAAAAGCGCGGGCGAGGCGGTCGTCGACGGGGTGTCCAGCGTCCCCTCGCTGGTCAACGTCAACCTGTCGAACGTGCTCAACGATCTCTCGCTCGACCTCGACATCGACAAGGCCAACATCCCGATCAACGCGCAAATCCCGATCTCGATCGCCGCCAACGTCTGCGGCGTGTCGATCAACGTGCTGTCGATCGGCGCCGGCGGCGGCTCGAGCCAAGGCTGCACGGCGAACAGCATTTCGCCGGAGTTGAAGCAATATATCCAGCAGCAGCTGGCCGCGAACGGATCCGTGGGCGGCGGCGCGCAGACGACGACCGGGACTACCGGCACCACCACTCCCACGACGCCGACCACGACGCCGCAGCCGACCGAGCCCCAGCCGACCGAGCCCCAGCCCGAGCCGACTACACCGCAATCCTAGAGCCAAGCAGGAGAGTTCAAATGACCGCACGCAAAGCGATCTGGGCGACGGCAGCCGTTGCCGTGCTTGGCCTCGCCGCCTGCAAGACGCAACAGGCGCCGGCGCCTTCTTCGGCAGGTGAAGTGACCGCGGGCACCCCGACTACCGATGGCAGTGGCACCACCACCAGCGGCGGCACGACGGGCGAGACGAGCATCCCGACCCTGGTCAACGTCAACCTTCAGAACGTCCTGAACGACCTGTCCGTCTCGCTCCAGGTGAATCGCAACAACATCCCGGTCACAGCCCAGGTGCCGATCGACGTCGCCGCGAACGTTTGCGGAGTGTCGGTTGAAGTGCTCGCGGCTTCGATCGCAAGCGGCCAAGGGGGCTGCACCGCGACGACCACGACGCCGCAGCTGACCCAGGCCGTGCAGCAGCAAATCGCCTCCGGGGGCGACGTCGGCGGCGGCGATCAGACGATGGGCGGAAGCACGACCAACAACATGATGTAGCCGGCGGCGCTGCTCAGCGCAGCAGCTTCGCCAGCGCCTTTTCGACGTGCTCCATCGTATAGGGCTTCTGCAGCCGCGGGCGGCTCGCGAGCTTCTCGGGGATCTGCCAGTCGGCATAGCCGCTGGTCAGGATGAACGGCACACCCCTGGATTCGAGCAGGTCGCACAGCGGGAACACGCGCTCGCCGCGGATGTGAACGTCCATCAGCGCGCCGTCGATCGCCTCGCCCTCGATCAGCTCGCGCGCGGCGGCCATGTTCGGCGCAGGGCCGATCACGTCACAGCCGAGCTCGCCGAGGATGTCGGCAGTGAACGGCGCGACCACCGGCGAGTCCTCGACCACGAGGATGCGCTTGCCCGACAGACCGGCTTTAGCCTCCGGCTTGCGGCGGCTTCTAGTGGACGAATCGCGCGACGACATCGCGATAGGAACGCGACACCTTCACTTGCGCTCCCGAATCGAGCACCAGGAAACATTCGCCGTTAGTGTGCGGCTTGACCTGGCGCACCAGGTCGAGGTTGACGATGGTCGAGCGGTGCACGCGCTGGAAGCGGCGAGGGTCGAGCCTTTTCTCGAGGTCCTTCATCGTCTCGCGCAGGATCAGCGTGTTGTCGCCGGTCTGGATGCACATGTAGTCGCCGGCTGCGTCGATCCGCTCGATCGTATCGACGTCGACGCGGAAAATCTGGCCCTGGTCCTTGATGTTGATCATTCGCTCGTAGCGGTTCGACGCCGGCGCCGCGTCGGGCGTGCTTTCGGCGAGCTCCTCGGCCGCTTCGGGCGCATGCTCGGCCAGCACTTCCTTGAGGCGCTCGGCCTCGTCCGCGCTCCTTCTCTCGGCGAGCCGCTGCCGCACCCGGTCCATGGTCGCGGCGAGCCGGTCTTCGTCGACCGGCTTCATCAGATAGTCGACTGCCTGGGCGTCGAAGGCCCGAAGCGCATGGTCGCCGTAGGCGGTGACGAACACGAACAAGGGGAGCTCGACGTCCATCAGCCCCTGGATCACCGAGAAACCGTCGAACCCCGGCATCTGGATGTCGAGGAAGACGAGGTCGGGCTTGTGCGTCTTGATCTGGCGGATCGCCTCGCGTCCGTTGGCCGCGGTGGCGACCACTTCGACGTCTTCGTGCGCCTGCAATCTCAGCTGCAGGCCCTGCGTCGCAAGTGGCTCGTCGTCGACCAAAATGGTCCGGATGGTCATCAGGCAGTCTCTCCGGTTTCAAAGGGAATTTCGATGATAACGCTAAAGCCCCCGCGCTCGTTCTGTTTCGTATCGAAACGGTGTGCCGCGCCATAGGCCTGCGACAGCCGGTCCCGAATGTTCGCCAGGCCGACGCCGGTCGAGGGGCTTGCCGAGATTTCGCTGCCGGTTCCATCGCCATTGTCCGCGACCTCGAGCCTCACCGCGTGGCCTTCCTGCTGGGCGGTGATCCAGATGTCGGCGCCGTTTTCGGCCGGCGTGACCGCATATTTGATCGCATTCTCGATCAGCGGCTGGAGGAGCAGCGACGGAAGCCGCGCGCCGATCGTTTCGGATTCGATTTTGAAATGCGGCCGCAGCCGGTCCTCGAAGCGCATCTTCTCGATCTCGAGATAGAGCTTCAGCGTTTCCACCTCCTGCGCCAGCGTGACCTTGGCGGTGGGCTCGTTGGCCAGGGTGTAGCGCAGGAACGACGAAAGCCGCGCAAGCATCGCGTTCGCGCGCTCGGTCTGCTTGAGCAGGACGAGGGTCGAGATCGAGTTGAGCGTGTTGAACAGGAAGTGCGGGTTCAGCTGGTAGCGCAGCATCGCCAGCTGCGCGCTCGACGCCTGGCTCTCGAGGCGCTCGCGAAGGCGGATCTGGTCCTCGAGCAGAAGGAAGTAATTGATCCCGTAATAGAGTGCGGTCCAGGCGGCGAGCAGGATGAAGTCGAGCGACAGGGCCGCGAAATAGGCGGCCCCCTCGGGCCTCAGCTGCGGCTTGAGGAAGGTCGCGACGCTCCACGTCTCGATGACCGAGAAGACGCCCGCTGCGAGCGCTACTGCGCCGAGCGAGAGGATGACCGTCCAGATCGGCTTCAGCTTGATCAGCCGCCGGAACAGCGAGCCCATGAGGAGGGTGAGCGAATAACCGGTCGCTGTGAGCAGCAGGGTATGGACGAGCAGCATCCAGCCGAGGCCGCCCGCGAAGCCGGAAATGGTCCGCAGGAAGAAATAGCCGGTCCAGCCGATCGACTGCAGGATCCAGAACGCGCGGTTCTTGTCGTCGAAAAAGGGGCGATTGAGGCCCAGGCCGCGGGCGATCGGGTCGGCCGGCGACTGGATTTTGGGCGCGTCGGTCGTGCGCCTGGGCGCGGTTACCCGCCGCTCGAGGGTCGCGCTGTCCGTCGCCATCCACCCGCATATAGAGGGGCTTATCCGCTTATGCGAGGCGGCCGCTCCTTAACACTGCTTCAACTCTCTTTGGCTAATCCGGCGCTCTGACGTGGAACGGCGGGCGGATGTACGAGGCTCCAGATCGTTATAAGCGCTTGATTTCGGCCCGACTTCCCGGCGGGGAGTCGGCTGGGCTGGCGGCGCGCGAGTCCGAATCGGAAAGCTCGCCGCTGCGCGACGTGCAGCTGATCTCGCGCGCCCATCTCGCGCCGTTCTTCGCCGCGGCGAATATCGTCGCTGCGCTGATCATGGCCGCGAACCTGTGGGCGGCGGACCGTTCTGCCTGGCTGCTGCCGTGGGTCGGCGCGGTCGCCGCGGTGAATCTCGCCGCGATGCAGCTCGCGCGCACCCAGTCAATCACTTGCGTCGGCCGCTCTGGCCGCCGCGTCCCGATGTGGATGATGATCGGCGAGGTCGCCTGCCGCGCCGTCATTTGGCTAAGTCTCCCGCTGTACCTCTTCCCGTCGCTCGATCCTGGCACGCAGGTCATCGCGGCCTCGGTGATGGCCGGGCTCGGCATCGGCGCCCTCGGCCTCGTCGTGATCCCGGCCTGCGCGACGACGTGGATGATCGCGTTTACCGCCGGTGTCGGCGGCGCGCTCCTGCTCGGCCGCGACACGGTGCCCTTCCAGCACATGCTGTCGATCGTGTTCACGCTGGGCGTGTCGATCTTCGGTATCCTGACGGTCGCTCGCTGGGCCTTCCAGCAGCTCAAGACCAACGCCGACGTCGGCAGCCAGAGCGAAAGTGCAAGCCTCCTGCTCCAGGAATATGAGCAGCGCGGCGTCGGCTGGCTGTGGCAGATCGATGCCGACAACCGCGTCACCTACATCAGCTCGCGGATGAGCGCACTGCTCGGCAAGCCCGCGGGCCAGGTGCTCGGCAATTCGCTCCCGTCGCTCCTCGGTGGGCATGCGGAGCTCGGCCGGGTGCTGCTCGAGAAGAAGCCGTTCAACGCGCTCGAAATGGAGATGAAGACGCCCCGTGGGGCGCGCTGGATCTCGATCGCGGGTGACCCGATCGTGGATACCGCCGGCCGCTTCGAAGGCTTCCGCGGCGTCGGCTCCGACATCACCGAAATCCGCCAGACGCAGGAGCGGCTCACCCATCTCGCCAATGTCGATGTGCTCTCGGGCCTTCCCAACCGCGGGCGAGTCCGCCAGCTCCTCGGCGAGGCGCTCCGCGCCGCGATGAGCGGCAATGTGCCTTGCGCGATCATGTTCCTCGACCTCGACGGCTTCAAGCCGGTCAACGACACCTTCGGGCACCCGAAAGGCGACGCCGTGCTTCGCGCGGTCGCCAAGCGCCTCGTCGACGAAGTCGGCACCGACGGCGAAGTCGGCCGCATGGGGGGCGACGAGTTCGCCATCGTCATCCCCGACGCGCAGGGCCGCAAGGTCGTCGAGGAAATGGCCGACCGGATCATCAAGTCGATCAAGGAGCCGTACCTGGTCGACCAGACCGAGATCCGGATCGGTGTCTCGATCGGCTGCGCGTTCGGCCCGATCGACGGTGCGACCGTCGACGACCTGATCCTCAAGGCGGACCTTGCGCTTTACCAGGCCAAGGACGCGGGCCGCGGCTGCGCGCGCTATTTCTCATCGGAGCTCCAGTCCGAGCAGGACGACCGCGTCCGGCTCGAGGGCGACCTCCGGAGCGCGATCGCATCGAAGCAGTTCCACCTCGCCTACCAGCCGCTGATCAATGCCAAGACCCAGAAGCTCGTCGGGTTTGAGGCGCTGATCCGCTGGAACCATCCCAAGCGCGGCTTCGTCCCGCCGAACGTGTTCATCCCGGTAGCGGAAGAGAGCGGGCTCATGCCCGCGATCGGCGAGTGGGTGATCGACGAAGCCTGCCGCGCCGCCGCAAGCTGGCCCGAGCCGGTCACCGTCGCGCTCAACATCAGTCCAAAGCAGATCGTCCAGGCTGCGCTTCCCAACATCGTGAGCGAGGCGCTGAGCCGCTACAAGCTCGCCGGCAACCGCATCGAGCTCGAGGTCACCGAAGGCGTTTTCCTGGGCGACAACGGGTCGACTCTCGACGTCCTCAAACGCCTGCGCGCGCTCGGCGTCGGGATCGCGCTCGACGATTTCGGCACCGGCTATTCCTCGATCGGCTATCTCAACAAGGCCGTGTTCCACAAGTTGAAGATCGACGGCAGCTTCGTGCGCGAGGCCGGGTCCCGCCCGGAGAATGTCGCGATTATCCAGTCGATCGTCCAGCTCGCCAAGAGCTTCCGAATGACGATCACGGCCGAAGGAGTCGAGACGGCGGAAGATTTCGAGCGCATGCGCGATCTCGGCTGCGACGTCATCCAGGGTTATCTGTTCGGCAGACCGCTCGCCTACGAGCGCGCCAATCAGATGGTGCTCGGACTGGGGGCGCGGAGGATGGCGAGCTAGCCCTGCTGCCGCACCGGCTTCCGTCGCGTCGCGCTTCCGGCTAAGCTCCCTCGGGCGTTCCTCGGGGGGAGTTGCCCTGAAGCTTTCCGGCGCTCAGAGCCTGTTCAACTATCAGCGGGGACGCGTGATCGCGCTGGGACGCGCGATGCTCGCGCTGCTCTTCCTCGTCTCGATCTCGCTCGACTCCAGCCAGGCCGCCGCGACGCCAGTCCTGACCTACGGGCTGCTCCTCTCCTATGCCGCTTACGCGCTGGCGATCGCAGCCCTGACGTGGCGCAACTGGTGGCTCGACGCCCGGCTCGCCGTCGCCACGCATTTTCTCGACATGATCGCGTTCACCGCGATCGTCCTCGCCACCAACCCAGACACCAGCCCCTTCTTCCTCTTCTTCATCCTTCCGCTCCTCTCCGCCGCAATCCGCTGGGGGTGGCGCGAAACAGCGCTCACGGCGACCGTGCTCATCCTCTTCTATCTTGCGGGCGGATTGCTCGTGTCCGGAAGCGCGGCGTTCGAGATGCAGCGCTTCGTCATCCGCAGCGGCCATCTCGTGATCCTCTCCGCGGTGCTCATCTGGTTCGGCATCCACCAGCAGTTCACGCGACTCTTCTCCGGCGTCGACGAGCTCGAGCGGCGCTTCGGCCGCGACGAGGATCCCTTTCCGCACGCGCTGAATGTCGCGATGAAGGCGGCGCGCGCTCGCTCCGGAACGCTCCTGCTAGGTTGCGCGGGCGATCGCCGTTTTGCGGGAGTGAGGATCGTCGACGGTGCGGCCAGCCCCGCCGGCACGGATGTGCCCTTGATGAGGGAAACGCTGCCGGTGCTGCTGTTCGACGTCGGCAAGGATCGCGCGCTCGCCACGCGCGACCACGGCTGGTACCGCTTTGCTCCCGCGGCAACGCTTCTCGACCGCGGCGCGCTTCGCGCCTTCGGGGCGGACGAGGGGCTCGTCGCGGAGGTCCGCAGCGGCACGCGCCACGGCTGGCTGGTGCTTTGGGACATGGCGGAGCTGTCGGTCGACTTTCTCGATCTCGGGGTCGAGCTCGGTCGCGCCGCGGGCGCGATGCTCGACCAGGATGCGATGCTCTCGGCGATCGAGGAGGGCGCCGCCGCCGGCACGCGCCTGTCGCTCGCGCGCGACGTGCACGACAGCATCGTGCAGTTTCTTGCCGGCGCCGCTTTCCGGGTCGAGGCGGTCATGCGAGTATCGAGGGGCGGCGGACAGGTCGAATCGGATTTGAAGGAGCTCAAGCGCTTGCTGATCGAGGAACAAAGCGAAATCCGGGCGTTTGTGTCGGCCTTGCGCCGCGACCGCGAACTCGAGCTCACCGAAGCGGTCGACGAGCTGAGGACGCTCGCGCGGCGGCTGGGACGGCAATGGTCGGTCGATTGCCGCATCGATGCGCGGGAGGACGGGGCTTCGATCCCGATCCGGCTTCAGCTCGACCTTCAGCAGCTGCTTCGCGAGGCGGTCGCCAACGCTGTGCGGCACGGCGGCGCAAGCCACATCCATGTCGATGTCGGAATCGTCGACGACTCGCTGCGGCTCAAGGTGACGGACAATGGCAGTGGTTTCGCGCCGTGCAACGGCGGCTCGCCCGCCGATCCGTGGTCGCTCAAGGAGCGGGTCGACCGCGCCCACGGGTCGCTGTCGGTCGAGTCCGAGCCGGGCTCCACGAACCTCGTGATCACGCTGCCACTCACCAACGGAGCCGCGGCATGACCCGCGTGATGCTCGCCGACGACCATCCGATGATCGCGGCCGCGCTCGACGTGCTGCTGCGCGGCACGGACTATGAGCTGATCGGCCGCGCGCGCAGCGGCTCCGACGCGCTCGCGGAGGTGGCTCGGCTGAAGCCCGACCTGCTCCTGCTCGACGTCAACATGCCCGACGGTTCCGGCCTCGATGTGCTGCGCGACCTGCGGGAGAGGCGGAGCGCTCCCGCCGTCGTCCTGCTGACCGCGGGCATGGACGATACCCAGCTTCTTGCCGCGGACCGGCTCGCGCCCGAGGGAATGGTGCTCAAGACATCCGATCCCGCTTTGCTCCTCGAATGCATGGAACAGGTGCGCAAGGGCGAGCGCTGGGCCGACCCGGACATCGCCGAGCGCACCCGCCACGCGAAGGAGCGTGCCGCCAGCGCCCCGTCGCTCACGCCGCGCGAGCGCGAGCTGGTCGAGCTCGTTCGACAGGGCCTCCGCAACCGCGACATCGCTGCCCAGCTCGGCGTCACCGAAGGCACGGTGAAAGTTTATCTCCACGCCATCTTCGACAAGCTCGGAGTCGACAACAGGACCGAACTGGCGATGCGCGGAGCCGAGCTTCTCGGCTAGACGGACGGAAGGGGTGTCCGTCGAATGTGCACGTCAATTTGTCCGGTGTTCACCTTGCGATAATATATCATTGCCCTAAGGGCTGGCCGAACTCTGCTGAGGTTCGGATCCCGGTGAACATCGACATCATCCGCGCAGCGGCGCTCGCCGCCGCCCTTCCTTTCTCCCCCGCCGGCGCGCAGCCGCTTGCGCCCGCCGATGGAGCTAAGCCGCTCGCCGGCGACGCCGGCGGCTCGGCGAGCGCCGCGGGGACCGAGGCGCCGCCTGTGCCCGGCGACGCCAAAGCGGCCCATCCCGACACCGACCAGGCGATCGTGATCACCGGCGTCAAACGCCCCGCCGGCGACATCCTCGGCGGCGTTTCGGTGGTCGACAAGGAGCTGCTTCAACACGAAGTCAGGCAGAGCATCGGGGAAACCCTGGCGTCGCAGCCGGGGGTCACCGCATCGAGCTTCGGCCCGACCGCGTCGCGGCCGATCCTCCGAGGCCTGTCGGGCGAGCGGGTGCGGATTCTGGTGGACGGGATCGGCACGCTCGACCTCTCCTCGTCCGATCCCGACCACCAGGTGACCGTCAACCCCCTAACCGCGGAACGGATCGAAGTCCTGCGCGGCCCTTCCGCGCTCCTGTTCGGTTCGTCCGCGATCGGCGGCGTCGTGAACGTGATCGACACGCGCATTCCGCGGACGGTTCCCACCGGACCGGTCCGGGCCGACGCACTTGCCGAATTCGGGAGCGCTGCCGACGAGCGCTCGGCCAACCTCTCTGTCGATGTCCCGCTCGGCTCGAACTTCGTTGCCCACGCCGACGGCGCCTTTTCGAAATACGACGACCTCGACATCGGCGGCTTCGTCCTGTCGAAGCCGCTCCGCGAGCAAGCGCTCGCCAGCCCCGACGCCGCCGTGCGCGCGCTGGCCGACCTCAAGGGCACGCTTCCGAACACGGGCGGGCGCATCGGCGACGTCGCCGGCGGGCTCGCTTATGTGAACGGCGATACGAACATCGGCCTGTCGGTCAGCCATCACACTTTCAACTACGGCGTGCCGATCCGCTTCTCGCTCGAGCCTGGTGAAGAGGCCGAGCAGCCGACCATCGACGGCCGCCAGACGCGAGCGGACGTGCGCGCCAATGTCCCGGTCGGCGGCTTCTTCAGGATCGCCGAGTTCCGCGGCGGGATCTCCAAATATCACCACGACGAACTGACGCCCGAAGGCGATGTCGATTCGAGCTTCGCCACCCGCGGCGGCGAGATGCGCGCCGACGTCGTCCAGACCGACCGCGGCGGGTGGGGCGGGACGAGCGGCATCCAGTATCTCGACATGGGCGTCCATCTCAGCGGCGAGGAGAAATATCTCCCGGACAGCAGCAACCGGCAGCTCGGCATCTTCACGCTCCAGTCGCTCGTCCGCGGCCCCGTCCGCTTCGAGGGCGGCCTCAGGGTCGAGTCCGCGCACCTCCATGCCGACGCCGACCCGCGGATTGCGGCCAACGGCGGAATCATCGGCACCGTGCCGATCTCGGCGCGCTTCACGCCGGTTTCCGCGTCTCTTGGCGCGAACTACGAATTCACGCCCGGTTGGAGGGCCGGCGTGTCGCTGTCGCACAGCGAGCGGGCACCCGCCATCGACGAGCTGTTCGCTAACGGTCCGCACGGCGGCAGCGAGACTTTCGAGGTCGGCGATGCTGGGCTCTCGAAGGAAAAGAGCAATGCGATCGAGCTCAGCCTTCATGGCACCGCCGGGCCAGTGCACCTTCAGGGCAGCCTCTATTACAGCCGCTTTTCCAACTTCATCTTCCAGGCGCCGACCGGCGAGGTGCGCGACGCGCTGCCGGTATTCTCCTATCGCGAAGGCAAGGCGGACTATTACGGCTTCGAGCTCCAGGGCGACGCGCGGTTGGGGAAGGCGCTCGGGATCGACTGGGGCGGCGAGCTCGTGACGGACGCGGTTCGCGCCACGATCAAGGGTTTCGGGCCGGCGCCGCTGATCCCGCCGCTGCGCGTCATCGCAGCGCTCACCGGCTCGCGCGGACAGGTCGACGGGCGGCTAGAGCTCGAGCGGGATTTCGCCCACGACCGCACCGCGCCGATCGAGACATCGACGCCAGGGTTTACGCTCGTCAACGCGTCGCTCGACTGGCATCCCTTCGCCGCCAATCCCGAGCTGACGCTGTCGCTCCAGGGCGAAAATCTGTTCGACGTCGATGCGCGGCGCAGCACCAGTATCCTCAAGGATTTCGCTCCCCTCGCCGGCCGCGACATCCGCGTCAGCGCGCGGGTGAGCTTCTAGGGCATCGGCTGTGATCGCGATCAGCGGCAGCGGCACCGGAATGGGAGCCGCTCCGACGTAGATCTTAGCCACCCATCAGGACCGTTTCTCGCGCGGCGCGATATTCCTCCGGCGTCACGCGGCCGTCGCGGTTCGCATCGGCCAGCTTGCGGAACGCCGCCGCGGCGGCTTGCGCTTCGTCAGGCTGGATAAGGATGTCGCGGTTGGCGTCGTGGAACTTGAGCGCCCAGTTCATCAGCACCCAGTCGCGCTCGAACAACTGCAGGGCCGGCGGCCGCGTGTCGAGGCTCGCGGGCGTGGGCTGGGCGGAAAGCGGCGCTGCTGCCGCTGACACCAACAAAGCGATTGCCGGCCGGATCACGCACGTACAACGCGCAAACAGGCACAGCGTTCAGCCTCGGCGCACGAAAGCCAGCGTCAGCACGCCAGCCCGGTCAATGGGTGATGCCGCGGCCGGAACGACCGACCGTAGCTTCTCTGTGACGCTTCGTAAGTGCGTCAGTCCGTGAGATTCGGAGGGACCTTGCCGCCGTGCGCCGCGAGCTGGCGCATCACTTCCTTGTGCAGCCAAATGTTCATCTCGGCGCTGCCATCGGTCGCCCCCGTGTAGCCGAGTTCTGTCGCAAGCTCTTTTCGATTCTCCAGGCTCGAGTCCATTCCAAGGAGCTTCATCAGGTCGACGATCGAAGACCGATAGTTCAGGTCCGGGTTCCCCTTTTCATTGGCGATGTTCGTCAGCACCTGCTCAACGTCGACTTGCTGCGTTTGTGGCTGGACCGGCGCCTGTGCTTGAGCTGTGGCCGCGCCGGCCGGTTGCGGCGTCGGAATGGGCTGCGTTTGGGCGGGTGCGCTTTTGTGGCCGAAAATGGCGTCCTTGATCTTGCCGAAAATGCTCATTGCTTCTCTCCTCTTGATTGATGTCGGTCTCAGTGTGCCAGGAACTTGCCCGCGGCGCCGATGATCTGGCCCAATATGTCAGCGGAGCCCGAAGCTTGCGGTTCAGCCCTTCCGGCTGCATCTGATGGCGCGCTGCCGCCGAACACGCCGCCAAGGCCGCCGGACTGGCCCGCATGCTTCATCACATAGCCGGCCGCGACCATCGCGAGGATCGGGAGCATCTTCTTCAACAGGGACGGCTGAACCCCCGATTCTGCAGCGGCCGAGGCGGCGACGGCCCGGCTGCCGTCCTTCGACCCGAAGAGCTGGCCGAGAATCTGGTTGCCCTTGTCGACTTGGGTCTGCTCTTGCGAAGTGACGTTCTCGAGCAAATCGGCACCGCCCAGACCGCCAATCGTGCCAAGCAGGCCGCCAAGCCCACCGCCGAGTCCCGGAAATGCGCTCGATGCAGGCGCGGTATCGCTGGCGGCGACCGGGTTCTCGAAGCTCGAGAGAATGGAAGGAAGGAGCGCCGTCGCGCCGGCATGTGCGGTTGCCCGATCGACTCCGAGCTGGCGCGAAATTGCGTCCACCGCGCCTGTCTGTTGCAGCATCTGACTGATGTTCATGCTCGTCTCTCCTGCTCGATGATTGTGCGCCGTGGTTCACAGGCGGCCACTCCGCGGCGAGCGCGAAGAAGCCGAACAGCTATGAGACGATGAAGGTGATCTTCAATGTGACGCGCCATTCCGCGACCTTGTTGTCGCGAACGACTGCCTTGGTGCCTTGCACCCAGGCCTCCTGGATGCCCTGAATGGTTTCAGCGGCTTTCGCGATGCCCTCGCGAACCGCTGCCTCGATGCTCTCCGTTGAGCTTGAGATGATCTCGACGGTCTTGGCTACTGCCATTGCTGCTCTCCTGCTTAGAGCGGCAGGCGCCTCGCCGAAGTTTGAGTCAACAGCAGGGCGATCCGATTGCGCCGAGCTGTGGGCGTTGCACGAGACAGCGCAAGTGCCCCTTCCCCTTTGGCGGCAGTGGACGGGTTTGCCTTCAGGAACGCCGCCTCGGTTTGCGAGGTTGCGGCGCGATGGCGTTGCGCACCGCGTTCGCCAGCGCATCGGCGCGAAACGGCTTGGTCAGCAGCGGCGCGTCGGGCGCGTTACTCTTGACCGCGTCGGTCTCGCTGTAGCCGGACACGAACAGGATCGCCTGTTTCGGCAGCTTGGCCCGGATCTTCCGCGCGACTTCGGCGCCCGACATGCCGGGCATGATGAAATCGACGATCACCAGGTCGGGCCGCTCGCGCTCAACTTCCGCAAGGCCCTCCTCGCCGTCACCCGCCTCGCGCACGCGATAACCAAGCTCCTCGAGTGCGGCGGCGATGAACCCGCGCACATCGGAGTCGTCGTCGATCACGAGCACCGACGCGCTCGGCCGTTGCGCCTGGACCTGCGCCTGCTCGTCCGCGGCGGCCGCTTGCTTTGCCGTTTCGGCTTTGGCCTCGCGGAACAACAACGTCACGGACGTGCCGTGGCCCGGCCTGCTTTTGATCCGCGCCGCGCCGCCTGACTGACGCGCCATGCCATAGACCATCGACAGGCCGAGGCCGGTGCCCTTGCCAACCTCCTTGGTTGTGAAGAAGGGCTCGAACGCCCGCTCGGCGATTTCAGGCGGCATGCCGGTCCCGGTGTCGCTGATCGCAAGCTCGACATAATCGCCATCGTCGAGCTCGTGGTCGCCGGCGATCCCGATCTTGCGCGCGGAGAAGGTGAGCATGCCGCCCTCGGGCATCGCGTCGCGCGCGTTGATCGCTAGGTTGAGGATCGCGACCTCGAGCTGCGTCGGGTCTGCCATCACCGGCATCAGCGCTTCGTCGAGCGCGAACTGCTTGGTGATGCCGGGGCCGAGCACGTTACGCAGCAGCGGGCGCATGTTGTGGATCAGCGGCGCGACCAGGGTGGGGCGCACTTCGAGCCGCTGGACGCGGCTGAACGCGAGCAGCTGCGCGGTGAGCCGCGCGCCGCGCTCCGCCGCCCCCAACGCGTTCTCGGCATAAAGCTTGAGCTTCCCTTCCTCGGCGCGCTTGGCGATGATGTCGAGGCCGCCCACGACGACCGTCAGCAGGTTGTTGAAATCGTGCGCGATCCCGCCGGTCAGCTGGCCGAGGGCCTCCATTTTCTGGCTCTGCCGCAGCTGCTCCTGCGTGGCCTTGAGATCGGTGATGTCGCGCGCTTCGAACAGCAAATAGATGACCTTGCCGTCGGGCCCGTGCACCGGCTGGACGGAGACGTCGAGGTGGGCGGTCGGGGCGCCGTCGCGCTCCATGCGCACTTCCTGCTCGAAGAGCTTGCCGGCCGCGGCCTCCTTCACCGCTTTCTTCATCAGCTGCTTGTGCTGCGGGTACATCTGCAGCGTCGGTGCGTCCCAGAGCTTCTTGCCCAGCGCCTCGCGCGGTCTCTCGTATCGCCACGGCGCCTCTTTGCGGTTCAGCTCGACGACGGTGCCGTCGGGTTCCATCAGGACCAGGACTTCGAGGACGGTGTCGAAGACGGCGCGGAAGCGCGCTTCCGAGAGGGCGAGCGCGCGCGTGCGCTCGTCGACCTGCGCCTTCAATTCGAGCTCGGCCTCCTTGGCGAGGGTGATGTCGGTCGCCGCGCCGATGAAGCCGATATGTTCGCCATCGGGCCCGAAGCGCGGCGAGCTGGTGCTCCTCAGCCAGCGGTAGTGGCCGTCGCCGCGGCGGAAGCGGCCCTCGAGCGTAAAGGTCTCGAGGCTCGCTTCGCCGGCGATCGATTCGGCGATGATCCGATCGACGTCGTCGGGGTGGATGCCGGAGCGCCAGTCGTAGGTCCGCGCGACCTCACGGTCCTTGGTCCCGAGATAGTCCATGTAGGCGTCGTTGACGAAGTCGCGGGTGCGGTCGAGCCGGGTGACCCACATCAGCACCGGCGCCTGGTTGGCGATCCGGCGGAAGCGCGCCTCGCTTTCCTTGAGCGCGCGCTCCGCGACCCTTTGCTCGGTCACATCCTGGACGACGCAGACGAAGCCCTCGACCTTTCCGCCGGGCCGCAGCCACGGGACATATTCGGTCTGGGCGACGAGCTTGCCGCGGGTCGGATGGTCGAGCTCGGCGACGAAGAACTGGCGCTCGCCGGCGAGCGCCGCCTCGACCATTGGCCGCCGGTGCTCCCAGCCGTCCTTGCCGATGATCTCTTCTATGGTCCGGCCGATGAGTTCGGGCCGCGGCATTTCGAGCCAGTCGGCGAACATCTTGTTGACGAACTGAATGCGCACGTCGGAATCGAAATAGCCGGTCATCACCGGAAGCAGGTCGGCGAGCGCGAGCAGCCCCGGCCCGGTGAACATCTCGGAGGGCAGGTTGGCCGGCAGCGGTTGCGCCATGAGGTCGTCGAGCGACAGCTCGAGCGTCGCCGTCGCGGGCTCCTCCAGCCGCTCGGGATCGGTCAGCGGCCGCGGCCGCGCATTCTTCCCCGGTTGTTTGACGCCCCCGTTCGCCATGGCGTTCAGACTACGCGCATTTCCATGCGAGTCGATGACGAGAGTCGCGCATGGCGCAACGACGCGCGAGCGCTAACGCTTGTTCCGCTAGCGCGTGCCTGAGCGGCGGTCGGTGAACGGCGGCGTCGCCGTCATCTGCTCGGCGATCATCAGCGCCTTGGTCGGCAGGATCGCGCGGTCGGGATAGGCGTCGAGCACGATCGCCGGGATCAGCCGCTGCGACAGATCGGAGAAGGTGAAGCCCGGCAGGCCGCCCTTCGGCCCGGTCGCCGCCACGATCGCCTCGACCTCGGTCTCGTCGAAACCGAGCTCGACCAGCTTGGGTCCGAGCAGCAGCCGGCGCTTGGTCTTGTCCGGCCGCCCGAACGCGAGGATCTCCGCCGCGCGCCGGGTCACCGCCGGGTCGAGCGCGTCGTAGCGGTTGGTGCACATGATCACCGCGGCGGGCAGCCGCTGGTTGGACAGCCGGTCGATGCCGCGGATGAAGGCATTGACGCCGCTCACTTCCTCGTGGTGCATCTCGGCCGTCTCGCGCGACTGGGCGAGCGCGTCGGCCTCGTCGACCAGCAGCAGCACCGC
>DASSOE010000132.1:0-27024 GCA_035700945.1 Sphingomicrobium sp.
TCGACGCGCGAGCTCTTGAGGCAATAGCCCTCGTCACCTGCGCCTTTCAGCGGCGCTGCAGCGGATGTGCGCAGAATGATCGCTCCGTCGATCAGCTGCGTTCCCGGCGTACGTTCGAGCAATCCGGTGACGCCTCGCCGAAGGTCGTCGACTGCGGCGCGCGATGTCGGCGAACGTGATTCGTCCACAATCGACGCCGCGCGCGCAGCATAGGCGGCGCGCCATTCGGCTTCGACGGGACGGTAGCGGAGCCACAAGTCGTATCCATCCTCCGCGACTGCCGCAGCTGGCGTAATCGCCAGCAGCATGAACAGCAGCAGGCGAAGGGGAGTCGTTGACAACACCAGCGGCAGCCTAGCATTGGTAGCGTTACCACAGGAGGGGTGATGGAGCTCAATCGCCGCCAGGCGCTCGCCTGCGGAGCAGCCGCGTTCGCGAGTGCTGCTGTCGCCCAGCCCGCGCCGCCGGATTCGCTCGACGCGCTTGCGCGGCGGAGCGGCCGCCGGTTCGGCTCGGCGGTGGCGTGGGGATTTCCCGGCGCCGACCGCGGCAGCTTCGCCAACCCCGCCTACGCGCGTCTGCTCGAGCGCGAGTGCGGGCTGCTGGTGGCGGAGAACGAGCTCAAATGGCAGTGGTCGCGGCCGGGACCCGACAGGTTCGACTTCCGCCAGTTCGATGCAGTCGCCGATTACGCGACCGCGCGCGGCTTTCAGCTTCGCGGACACACGCTCTTCTGGACGCCGACGAAGTGGTATCCGAAATGGCTCGCGGAGACGAAGTTCGCCTCGGCCGCCGAAGCGGAGCGGTTGCTGGCCACGCATGTGCAAACGGTCTGCCGCCGCTACGCCGAGCGCATCTATTCCTACGATGTGGTGAACGAGGCGGTGCAGCCCGAAACCGGCGTAATCCGCGACACCAACCTCACGCGCGCGATCGGCGGCGAGCGCTTCCTCGACCTCATGTTCCACACCGCGCGCGCGGAAGCACCGCATGCCGAGCTCGTCTACAACGATTACATGAGCTGGGAACGCACCAGCGAGGACGAGACCCACATCAAGGGCGTGCTCAAGCTGCTCGAAGGTTTCCGCAGGCGTGGAACGCCGGTCGACGCGCTCGGTGTCCAGTCGCACATCCGCCTGCTGAAGGACGCGCCCGTCGCCGCGATCGTGCGCGAGTCCGAAGGCCCGTGGCGGCGCTTCCTCGATGAGGTGGTCGGCATGGGCTATCGCCTCGTCATCACCGAGTTCGACGTCAACGACCACGCTGCGCCCAGGGCGATCGGCGCTAGGGACAGGATGGTTGCGGATTATGCCAAAGCCTATCTCGACGTGATGCTCGATTACCCGCAGCTGCGCGACCTGATGTGCTGGGGCATGTGCGACCGCTACAGCTGGCTCGAGGGATTCGACCCGCGCGCCGACAAGGCGCCCAAGCGCGGCACGCCCTACGACGCGCAGTTCCGCGCCAAGCCGCTGCGGCAGGCGATTGCCGCGGCGTTGGCCGCTGCGGCGCAGCGCGCTTAAGCGTCGCCTGAGCGGACGCCGTCGATCCACGTTTCGACGACCTGCAGATCGCCGTCGAGCAGCACCAGGTTGGCACGATAGCCTGGTTCGATCCGGCCGAGCTGATGATCGAGGTCGAGGAATGCGGCGGGGTGCGCGCTGGCCATCGCAACGGCATCGGCCAGGTCGAGACCGAGCATCGACACGGCATTTCGGACCCCGCTCGCCATGTCGAGATCGGAACCGGCGATCGTGCCGTCGGCGTTTACGCATTTGCCGTCGACGACGGAGATCGGCTGTCCGTCCAGCGTGAATCCCTTGGTCCCGCCCACGCTCGGCATGGCGTCGCTCACGAGCATGAAGCGGCTCAGCGGTGCGGCTCTCAGCGCGAGCTTCAGCACGCGCGGATCGACATGGTGGCCGTCGACGATGATTCCGCACCAGCTGAGCTCGTCGATGAGCGCGGCTCCGACCACGCCGGGCTCGCGCGCGGTCATCTGCGACATCGCGTTGAACAGGTGGGTGAACCCGCGCAGCCCGTATCGCAGCGCTTCGGCGATGCAGTCTGCCGAGGCGTTGGTGTGGCCGGCGCAGACGATCACGCCTGCATCGGCGAGGCGGCGGATCGCCTCCAAGGGCACGCTTTCCGGTGCGAGCGTCACGACCGTCTTCCCGCCCGTCGGCCGGCTCAGCAGTGCGATGTCGTCATCGCTGATCGGCCGCAGCTTGGCGGCGTCGTGGATCCCCTTCTTCTCGACGTTGAGGAAAGGGCCTTCGATGTGGACGCCGAGGACCCCGGGAACGCGCTGTGCGATCGCGGCGCGCGCCGCCTCCATCGCCGCTTCGATCTTGGCCGCATCGTCGCTGATCAGCGTCGGCAGGAAGCCGGCCGTCCCGAAGCGCCGGTGCGCCGCGCCGATGGCGGCGATCGTCTCGACGCTCGGATCGTCGTTGAACAGCCGGTCGCCGCCGCCGTTGACCTGCGTATCGATGAAACCTGGGACGAGCGTCTGCCCTTGCAGGTCGAATCTGGCGAAATCGCGCGGGAGATCGTCTTCATCGACAATCGAATGGATGCGGCCGCTGTCGATGACGACCGCCCGGCTTTTCGCGAACCCGCCGTCGATCAGCACGCGGCCATTGACCAGCGCCTCGGCCATCAACGGGTTTCCGTGACCTTGGAGAGATGCGGCGGCCGGTCGGGGTCGAGTCCGCGCGCAAGCGCCAGCGCATTTGCCGCGCGGTAGAAGGACAGGATCTGCACGATCGGCTCGAGCAGCGGCGCGCATGGGATCGTCGGCAGAGCGGTCGCGCCTTCGGCCCCGGCGCCGGCGAGGAACACCCGCGCGCCGCGCTCGGCCAATGCGCGCGCCGTCTCGCCGACGTTGCGCCCGGTCTCGTCCGCCTGGCTGAACATCAGCGCCGGAAAACCCTCGCGCACCAGCGCCATCGGCCCGTGGCGAAGCTCGGCGGTGCTAAATGCCTCGGCGTGGAGCTGAGAGGTCTCCTTGAGCTTGAGCGCGGCTTCCTGCGCCACGCCATATCCGACTCCGCGTCCGAGCACGTAAAGGTCGGTCGCGCCTTTCAATCCCTCGACCAGCTCGGACCAGTCGAGGTCCCAGGCGCGCCTGAGCAGCGCGGGAAGCTCGTGAAGGTCGCTCCGCAGCGCATCGTCGTCGCTCCATTCGGCGACGAGCCGGGCGACGGCCGCGAGAGAAGCGATGAAGGATTTGGTCGCCGCGACGCTTCGTTCCTCTCCCGCGGCGAGGCCGAACACCTCGTCAGCCATCTCCGCCAGCGGCGATTCTGTTTCATTAACCAGCGCGATCACGCATGCGCCAGTGACCTTGAGGCCGGCCACCGTCGCGAGCAGGTCTGGGCTTCTGCCCGACTGCGAAATGGCGATGCAGGCCGCGCCGTCCGCTTTCAGCGGCGAGCCGTAGACCGACGCAACGGACGGCGCCGCCGACGCGACGGGGATTCCGATCCGAGTCTCGATCGCATATTTGGCGTAGGTCGCGGCATGGTCGGAACTGCCCCGCGCACAGGTGATGACCACATTCGGCGAGCGCTTGCGGAGCGCCGTGCCGATCCGCTTCAGCTGAACCGGGGCCTGTTCCTGACGCGCGACCGCATCACCGGCTTCGGCGGCTTCGCGAAACATCGCCGTGGCCGGCCCCGCCGCCGCTTCGGATTGCTCGGTGATCACTATTGACGCACGCTAACGATGTGCCGGATGCTCGCACAATGACAAAGTTGCGAGGGCGCTCGCCCATGAGCTCCAGCCGATGAGCCGAGTGACCCTCGCCGCCCCCATTTCGGGGTGGTTGACGAGCCTCCGCGAGGTTCCCGATCCGGTGTTTGCCGAAGAGATGATGGGAACGGGGATCGCGATCGACCCGACCGAGGGATTGCTGGTCGCGCCGTGCGATGCCGAAGTGCTGCTGGTCGCGCCGGCCAGCCACTCGGTAACGCTGAGGACCGCCGAAGGCGCGGAGATCCTCATCCACATCGGGCTCGAGACGGTCGCGCTCCAGGGTCGCGGGTTCGAGGCGCATGTCCGCGACGGCGACCGGGTTGCCGCCGGCGACCGGCTGATCAGCTTCGATCTCGACGCGGTCGGCCTCGAAGCGAAAAGCCTCGTGACGCCGATTCTGCTGACCAGCGGCGACGCGTTCACGCTGATTCCGGAATCGTTGAACCGGCTGGTCGAGCGCGGACAGCCGATCGCGTCGATCGACGGCAGTGAAGGCGTCGACGGCCCGTCCGGTGAGGGCGGCGCGACGCGCAGCGCCGAAGCCGCTATTGGCTTCGAGCATGGGCTCCACGCGCGTCCGGCGGCACGCATCGCGGACTGCGCAAAGCGGTTTTCGGGCGAGATCAGGATCAGCGCCAAGGGCAACAGCGCGAATGCCCGGAGCCCGACGGCGATCATGGCGCTCGACGTGAAAAAGGGCGACCGGGTCACGCTCGAAGCGGCGGGGGATGACGGCGATCGGGCGCTGAAAGCGATCGCCGAGCTGTTGACCGGGGGTGAGCAGGCGGAGCCGTCGATGGCGCGCGCCGCTCCCGAGCGCACGCTCGCCGAGAACGAAGTCGCGGGCGTCTGCGCACTTCCAGGCCTCGCCGTCGGTACGGCGATGCACTGGCAACGGTCGGTGCGCGAGGTACCCGAAGAGGGGCGGGGCGTGGAAGAGGAGCGCACAGCGCTCGACCAGGGGCGAGCGACAGTCCGCGGCCGTCTCCAGGCACAAGGTGCTGCCGCGTCCGGGTCTGCAAGCGCAATTGCGCGCGCGCACGTCGGTCTGCTCGACGACGAGGAGCTGAACGCCGCCGCCGTCGTCGAGATCGGGCGCGGGAAAAGCGCGGCGCGGGCCTGGCAACTAGCGACCTCCGCCGCGTCCGGCGCGTTGCGGAGGACCGGCAGCCCGCTGCTTCGCGAGCGCGTTGCCGATCTCGAAGACATCTGCGCGCAGGTCATGGCGGCGCTGCTCGGCGATGGAACGGCACCCGATGTGGATATCCCCGAAGGCACGATCCTGCTTGCCGACGAGCTGCTGCCTTCCGAGCTGATGTCGCTTCCGCGCAACCAGCTCGCTGGCCTCGCCATGGCGGGTGGCGGAGCAACCTCGCACGTCGCGCTGATCGCCGCCTCGTTCGGCATCCCGACGCTCGTCGCGATGGGACCTGAGCTGTCGCGCGTGCCGGAGGGCTCGCGCGTGCTGCTCGACGCCACCGCGGGCGTGCTCGTGATCGATCCGGACGAAGCTGCGCAGGCGCGGGCGCGCGCGCAGGGGAAGGCGATGGAGCAGGGCGGGGACTGCGTCACCCGCGACGGTGAGCGGGTCACCTTGCTCGCGAACCTGGGCGGTCTGGCCGACGTCGAGGCGACACTCGCTGCGGGCGCGGAAGGATGCGGGCTGCTGCGGACCGAATTCCTGTTCCTCGACCGCGCGCAAGCGCCGTCCGAGGAAGAGCAGCGTGCCGCCTACCAGGCCATCGCCGATGCGCTCGGCGGGCGGCCGCTCACGATCCGAACGCTCGACATCGGCGGCGACAAGCCGGTGCCGTACATCCGCTTCCCGCACGAGCAGAACCCCGCGCTCGGTGCGCGCGGAATCCGCACCGGCCTGTTCGAACCGGGGCTGATCGACGAGCAGCTGCGCGCGATCGGGCAGGTGAAGAGCGACGCCGCCAAGATAATGCTGCCGATGATCTCCTCCGTTTCGGAGCTGTGCTCGATCCGCGAGCGCATGAGCCCCGGCGTGAAGCTCGGGGTGATGGTCGAGACTCCCGCCGCCGCGCTCATCGCCGACCGCCTCGCTGCGGACGCAGACTTCCTGTCGATCGGGTCGAACGACCTCGCCCAATATGTGCTGGCGATGGACCGCACCAACCCGCTGCTCGCCGGGTCGATCGATGCGCTGCACCCGGCGGTGCTGCGGCTCATCGCGATGACCGCGGAGGCGGGGCGGAAGGCGTGCAAGCCGGTCAGCGTCTGCGGCAACCTCGCGTCAGAACCGCTAGGCGCGCTGGTGCTGATCGGCTTCGGAATCCGTGAATTGTCGGCAGTTCCGGCGGCGCTGCCCGCCGTCCGTCAGGCAATTTCACGAGTCACTGCATCCGATTGCCGCGTGCTCGCCGAGCGCGCGCTCGGGCTCGAATCCGCCGCGGAGGTGCGCGCCCTCGCCGCCGAACTGTTGAATTCAGGAGAAGCCCGATGATTCAGCTGCGCCTCGACAAGCTGCAGCCGCTCGGCCGTGCCTTGATGCTGCCGATCGCGGTCCTGCCGATCGCAGGGCTGCTGCTTCGCCTCGGGCAGCCCGATCTGCTCAACGTGGCCTTCGTCGCCGCGGCGGGCGACGCGATCTTCTCGCACCTCGGATTGTTGTTCGGGATCGGCGTCGCCGTCGGCCTGGCGCGCGAGAACCACGGGGCGGCGGGGCTCGCCGGCGCTGTCTGCTTCTTCGTTCTGACCGAGGGTGCGAAGGCACTGCTGGTGGTCACGCCCGACGCTTACGCCGGCTTCCAGGACCAGGCCGCCCGCGACCTCGCCGTCGCCGCGTGGAAGACCAAGCAGCTCGCCAAGCTGAGCGTCCCCGCCGGTATCCTTTCGGGCGTCGCCGCGGGCATGCTCTACAACCGCTTCAGCGACATCAAGCTGCCCGACTATCTCGCCTTCTTCGGCGGCCGCCGCTTCGTTCCGATCGTCGCCGGCGGCGTAGGGCTGTTCCTCGCTGTCGTGTTCGGCCTCGGCTTCCCGTGGCTCGAGGCGGGCATCGACCAGCTCAGCCGCTGGGTCGTCGAATCGGGCAATTTGGGCCTGTTCGCCTACGGCTTCCTCAACCGCATCCTGATCGTCACCGGGCTCCACCACATTATCAACAACATCGCCTGGTTCATCATCGGCGATTTCCACGGCACCACCGGCGACCTCAAGCGCTTCTTCGCCGGGGACCCCGCCGCGGGAGCGTTCATGGCCGGTTTCTTCCCCGTGATGATGTTCGGCCTGCCCGCCGCCTGTCTCGCAATGTACCACACCGCGCTCCCCGATCGGCGCAAGGCGGTCGCCGGAATGCTCCTCTCGCTCGCACTCACCTCGTTCCTGACCGGGGTCACGGAGCCGATCGAGTTCAGCTTCATGTTCCTCGCGCCCGCGCTTTACGCGCTCCACGCGGTGCTGACCGGCCTGTCGATGGTGGTGATGAACCTGCTCGGCGTGAAGCTCGGCTTCGGCTTCTCGGCCGGGCTGTTCGATTATCTGCTCGACTACGGAATCTCGACGCGGCCGCTGCTGCTCATCCCGGTCGGCCTCGCCTATTTCGGAGTTTACTATTTCTCGTTCCGCTGGTGCATCCGCTACTTCGACCTCAAGACCCCGGGGCGCGACGCTGGCGAGGTGGTCGCGCCGCGCGGCAGCGCCGCGGGAAGCCGCGGCGGCGACTTCGTTCTCGCGCTCGGCGGTTCATCCAACCTTGCGACGGTCGATGCCTGCATGACGCGCCTCCGGCTCACGCTCAATGACCCGGCGGCGATCGACGAGACGCACCTTCGGGCGCTCGGCGCGAAAGGGATCGTGCGACCGGGCGGCAATGCGGTGCAGGTCGTGCTCGGCCCGATCGCCGACCAAGTCGCCGGCGAAATCCGCGCGAGCCTCCACGGCAAGCCGCAGGTCGCCGACGGCGATGCCTGGTTCGCAGCCCTAGGCGGCGCCAACAATGTCGAAGACCTGCGGCGGCGATCGACGCGGCTGATCCTTCGCCTCGCGGATGCGGCGAAGCTGGATGAGTCCGCGCTCCACCGGCTCGGCGTTCGCGCGGTCAATCGGTCGGACGGCGGGTACGTTCATGTGCTCCTCGACGAAGCGACGGCGGAGAATGTCGCGGCCGCGCTTCAGCCGGCCTAGCTCCCGCCGACCTCAACCACCCGGCTCGAGCGCTTGCCGTCATAGGTGCGCGTGCGCAGCTCCACCGCACCGCTCACGCGGACCGGCGCCGAATAGCGAGTCCACGCGCCGCCCTTCGCGCGATATTCGATCGGCTGGCCGGGAAACTCGCTGTTCGCTTCCAGCATGCCGTTGACGATCCGCGCACCGGGCGGCGCGAGACGGTACATGATGCCTGCGCGGTCGAGCGCGCCGAGCTGTGCCGGCATTTTCGCCGCGAAGCTCCCCCAGTCGCTCTTCAACGCCGAAAGCTCGACTTTCCCGTCGCCGTACGAATAGCTCGTGCCGGGCTGGTACGCCGGTTCCCAGCTCGCCCGGTGCCATGAGCGTTCGGCGAACGCGAGCAGGCGCGGGAAGAGCATGTACTCGACCAGCGAATCGCGCCGGACCGTCTCGCTCCACATGTTCGCCTGCGCGCCCGCCATCGAACGGCCGGGCTGCAGCGCCACCTTGTCGGTCACTGTCGTCGGCCTGTTCATGATGTCCTTCATTACCGACGCGTTCGCCGGCAGGTTTTCCGGCAGCAGGCTGAAGACCTTGAACGTGTCGGTCCCGCGCGATGGCCAGTCGTAGCCGCGCTCGAGCGGATGGGGGGCGTAGGGGATGTCGAAATAGAGCACGTTGGGGACGGCGATCACCGTCTTCCAGCCAAGGTTCGCGGTGCGGTGCGCCTCGGCGGGAGCGGCCGTGAACAGGTCGCCCCAGATGTTCGACTGCACCGCGCGCGGCATCTTGGCAGGGTCGACATGGTTGAGCCCGTCGCTCCAGCCCGCGGCTTCGATCCCCTTGCGCGCCAGCGACTCCGACACGCGCTCGATGAACATCGGTCCGAGCTGCTCGACCTTGAGCCCGGTCTTTGCCATCAGCGCCTTGCACGCGGGCGATCCGGACCAGGCGCCCGCCGTCTCGTCCGCGCCGATGTGATAGGTCTTCAGCGGAACGCCCGCGCTCGCGTGCAGCGCCTTGATCTCGTCGATCACCGCGTCGACGAAGCGGTAGGTGCTGTCGAGGCAGACGTTGAGCGTGTTGTCGTCGTAGTTCTGGACGCTGCGATATTTCGTCGTGTCGCCCGGCTCGGCCAGCCGGAAGCGCTCGGCTTCGGCCTTCTGCCCTTGTGCCATCAGCCGCCGGTACCGCGCTTCCATCGACCGGATCGCCGCGCGCGAATGGCCGGGCATGTCGAACGAGGGGATCACTTCGATTCCGCGCGCCTGCGCGGCTTTCAGGATCTCGACGTAGTCGGCGCGCGACAAATAGCCGTTGACCGGCGTATCGCGGTCCAGCCCGGCGCCGAGCTGCGGCAGCAGGCAATGCGTTTCGCTCGGGTCGTAGCAGCGATAGCCGCCGACCTGGGTTAGTTCCGGAAAGCGCGCGATCTCGAGCCGCCAACCTTCGTCGTCGCCGAGGTGCAGGTGGAGCTTGTTGAGCTTGTAGCGAGCCATCTGCCCGATCACTGCGAGCACTTCCGCCTTGCTGTGGAAGTTGCGCGCGAGATCGATGTGCAGCCCGCGAAAGCCGAAGCGCGGCGCGTCCTCGATCGCCAGCGGGTGCAGGCGGCCGCCGTCGTGCGCGGCCTGCTGTGCAAGCGATTCCAGCGCATAGCGCGCGCCCGCGGCATCGGCCGCGACGATCTCGATTCCCTGGCTGCGGGCCTCGATCCGATAGCTTTCAGGTGCAATCCCCGCCGAAAGCCGGATGCGCAAGGGCACACCGCTCGCGCTTTCCGGGAAGCCGAGGTCCGCCACCGCCGCGCTGATCGCTGCCCGGTCGACGCCCGACAGTGTCAACCGCACGCCTCGTGTCAGGTCGATGGGCGGTCCGTCGAGCCGCCGAAATGATGCGGGTGTCGGGATGATCGCGACGTCCGATGGCGCGGCATCGGTGGTGCGCTCGGCGTGAAGCGCGAACGCCCGCTCCGGCGTCTGCCACTGCGTCTGGTCGTCCGCCGACTGCGTCGCGAGCTTCGCCTCGTCGGTCATCGGGGCGACGAACGGCAGGACTTCGAGCTTGCTGTCGGGATCGGTCGTCGGCCGCGTCGCCGCAACCACCGCCGGCGCAAGCTTGCCGGAGACCAGGAACATGTTCGGCATCGGGTAGAAGGCCGAAAAGAAATGGCCCTGCGACCAGAGTCCGATGGGGTAAGTCTTGCCGGCCTCGAGCTGCACGCCGGGCCTCGGCTCGAGCACGTGGAGGTCGCCGTTGATGAGCTGCACCGCGAAGGCGTCACTGTCCGCCTGGATCACCGGGCTGACCGAGCTGAAGTAGAGCTTGAAATCGCCGCTCGCGAGATCGGGAGCGAGGCCTTCGGGCATCGCGAGGTCGAGCTCGGAGTGAAAGCAGCCGCTCGCCTGTCCAGGGCAGTTCGCGGGTTGATTGTCGAGGATCTGGAGACGCACGCCCATGCGCGTGGCGAGATTGTTCAATTGCTGCTGCGACGCGGCGACAGCGGGTGACGCGGCGCTCAACGCGATCGAAAACGCAACCAGACTAGTGCGCATGAAATTTAATTCCCCTCGTGGACAGGGGAGTCGTGTCATGCGTGCAGCGGCGGGTCAATCTTACTGCTGTTGCCCTGCGCACCGCACCGGCTAGGCTGCGCGCATGTGGCGCTTCATGTTGTTCCTGGTTGCATCGATCTTGGCGAGCGCATCAGCTCACGCACAAGAGCGCGGCGTCGTCATCGGCTACATCGCCGCGTTCAAGGGTCTCGACCGCGAAATGCATCAGCGCGGGCTCGATCGATACACGCACCTCGACCTGGCCTTCGTGAACCCGACTCCCGCGGGGGAGGTCGTACGTCCCGGTGGGCTCGCCTGCGCTCCGGCTGCGCCGGGCAATATTGCAATGGTCTCGGATGCGCAGCTTCAGAGCCTCGTCGCCTCCGCGCATGCGAGGGGCACGAAAGTCATCGCCTCGCTCGGTGGCGCGGTGATCCCGCCGTGCGGCGGAGACTGGGCGCAGCTTCTTGCCGCTCCCATGCGCGCGAAAGTGGTCGCCAACCTCATCGCCATGGTCGACCGCTACGATCTCGATGGCCTCGACGTTGACCTCGAAGGCGAGTTGATGACCGGCATCGACAAGGCCGGCAATTACACGCCGTTCGTCCAGGCGCTCGCCGAAGCGCTACACGCGCGGTCGAAGCTGCTGACCGCCGCGACGGGCTCCTATCCGGGCGGAATGGTGCCCGATGCGTCGCTAAGGTTCTTCGACCTCATCGGAATCATGTCCTACGACCAGGTCGGTCCAACCTGGGGCGCGCCCGGTGGCGAACATTCGAGCTATGCACAGGCCGAAGCCGATCTCAGGCTTTGGATCGCCAAGGGCGTCCCCGCGAGCAAGCTCGCGCTCGGCATGCCCTTCTACGGCCGCGGCTTCGGGGGGTATCGCGAGGGCTGGAGCTTGCAGGACATCGCATCGCAGTTCGGCGACCGGCAACTCGACAGCGACGTTGCCGGGCAGCGCTGCGGCGGATGCAGCTACATTACCTACAACGGCCTGCCGACACTCGCGCGAAAAGCCGAGCTCGCGGGCGCATGGGGGGCAGGCGTGATGGTGTGGGAAGTCGGACAGGATTTGCAGAACGGCCGCGCTATCCACGAGGTCGTCCGCGCCTACGAAAAGGGACGCTCCGATGCCCGCAAGCACTGACGCGCAGAAGCCGCAGCGGCTCGTCTCGCTTGACCTGCTGCGGGGGCTCGCGGTGATCGGCATGATCATCGTCAACTCGATGGCGGGCCAGCAGGGGCGGGGGGCCGTCTATCCGACTCTGCTCCACTCGCACTGGGACGGGCTGACCCTCGCCGACGTCGTCTTCCCCGCCTTCCTGTTCATGGTCGGCGTGTCGATCCCGCTTTCGCTGAGGCGCAAAGAGGACGCAGATCGCTGGCACATCGTGTGGCGCACGCTGCGGCTGATCATTCTCGGATTCATCCTTTCGAACATCTTCTGGTTTTCGCAGTTCAGCTCGGGCGACTGGCGGCTGTTCGGCGTGCTCCAGCGGATCGGAATCGTCTACGGCGTCTGCGCGATCATGTTCCTGACGCTGTCGTCGCGCACGCGGCTGTTTGTGGCCGGCGCGATCCTCGTCCTCTATTGGCCGCTCACCCTGATCCCGACGCTCGACGGGGTTCCGACGGATCTCTGGGTTCGCGGACGGAATTTCGTCGGTTCGGTCGACCGCGTGCTGCTCGGAGCGCACGTCTATGTTCAAGGACCGGAGGGTTATGACCCCGAAGGCATCCTCGGAACGCTGCCGGCCATTGCGCAGGGACTGATCGGCGTGGCCGTCGGCGAATATCTGCTGCGCACCCAAAGCGCGACCCGGCTGCGAACGCTGGCGATCGCCGGCACCGCGATGCTCGTCCTGGGCATCGCCTGGGGCTTCGTCTTCCCGGTCATCAAAGACATCTGGTCGAGCACGTTTGTCCTCGTGACCTGCGGCATTTCGCTGCTCGTGCTCGTCGGACTGAGCGGGCTGTTCGACGGCAAGCCGGTGACGAATCTTCGCCGCGCCGTCGAAGTGATCGTCCTGCCATTCGGGATGAACGCCATCGCCGCCTACACGCTGCACGAGGTGACTTGGGCGCTGCTCGGCTGGGACCTCCTGCAGCTGCCCTACCGCGGGCTGAGACCGGCGACGGGGCCGGAACTCGCGGCCTTCGCCCCGGTGCTGCTCTACCTCGCGCTGATCTGGCTCGCCATGTTCTACCTGTGGCGCAAGCGCTGGCTGATCCGCATCTAGCCGGTAACGGTCAGCTTCGCGCTCTTGAGGTCGACCGAGTTCGGACCCGCGTAGATGGTGAAGGTTCCTGGCTCGACCACCCGCTTCATTTGCGGGTTCCATAAAGCGAGGTCGTCGGGCGTCAGCTCGAAGGTGATCGTGCGCCGTTCGCCGGGTTGCAGAGTCAGGCGCTGGAAGCGCTTGAGCTCGATCACCGGACGCGTGACCGACGCTTCGTCGTCGTGCACGTATAGCTGCACGACCTCGTCGCCGGCGCGGCTGCCGGTGTTGGCGACGTCGACCGCGATCCGCGCTCTCTGGTTGGCGGCAATCGCCGGGGTCAGCACGCGCGGCGCGGAAATGTCGAAGCTGGTGTAGCTGAGCCCGAACCCGAACGGGTAGAGCGGCCTGGTCGTGTCGAACAAATAGCCGCGCCGCGCGGTCGGCTTGTGGTTATAGAAGACCGGCAGCTGCCCGGCCGAGCGTGGGATCGTCACGGGCAGCTTGCCGCCGGGGTTCACCTTGCCCAGCAGCACGTCCGCCACCGCGTGGCCGGTCTCCTGGCCGAGGTACCAGCCCTCGAGCAGCGCAGGCGCGCGTTCGGCGAGCATGTTCACCGACAGCGGACGGCCGTTCAGCAGCACGACTACCGTCGGCTTCTTCAGCGCGAAGATCGCCTTCGCCAACTCCTGCTGCGGCCCGACCATATCGAGCGACGCCCGGTCGCCGAGATGCGTGTCGGCCCAGGCCTCGCGGCTGAGCTGCTCGTTTTCGCCCAGCACCATGACGATGACATCCGCCTTCTTCGCGGTCTGCACCGCCGCGGCGATCAGCTTCCTGTTCACCGACGCCGGCACGAGCTTGACCTCGTCGCATGACCAGCAGCGGCTGTCCGTCAGGCGGACGCCTTCGCTATAGTCAACCGCGAACTTGCCCTTGCCGGCCTGCTGCAGGCCTTCGAGCACGCTGACGACATGCCTGGGCACGTCGCTGTAGCCGCCGATCGGCGTGTCCTTGGCGTGCGTGCCGAGCACGGCGACCCGCTTGATCCTTGCGGAGTCGAGCGGGAGCAGGCTCTTGTCATTCTTGAGCAGGACGATCGCCTTGCCCGCCGCCTCGCGGGCGAGCGCGATTGCATCGGGCGTGGCGGTCTTCGCGTCGGCTGTGGCGGGATCAGGAAAAGGATTCTCGAACAGCCCGGACTCGAACTTCAGCGCGAGCACGCGCCGCACCGCCTGGTCGATCAGCGCCATCGGCACGCGCCTCTCGCGCACCAGCTCGGGCAAATGCGTGTAGGCTTCCGGATCGGGGGTCTCGACATCGACGCCCGACTTGATCGCCCGTTCGGCGGCATCCTTTACATTGTCATAGAGATGGTGCCGCGTGACCAGCTCGCGGATCCCGTAATAGTCGCTGACGACCGCCCCACGGTACCCCCACTCGCGGCGCAGCACGCCGTTCAGCAGCCAGTCGTTGGCGTGGCTCGGGATGCCGTCGATCTCATTGTACGAGGCCATCACCGAGTGCACGGGATAGGTCTTCACCGCGGCCTCGAACGGCGGGAAGAAGATGTCGCGAAGCTCGCGCTCGCCGACGTGCGCCGGACCGACGTTCATGCCGCCTTCGGGCCAGCCGTGACCGGTGAAATGCTTGAGCGTGACCATCACCTTGTCGGCCGGAAGAGGCAGCGTCGGGCCCTGGAAGCCGCGCACGGCGGCGAGGCCCATCTGCGTGGTGAGATAGGTGTCCTCGCCGAACGTCTCCTCGATCCGGCCCCAGCGCGGATCGCGCGCCACATCGACGACCGGCGCGAGCACCAGCGTCGCGCCGCGGGCGCGCGCCTCGCGCGCGGCGATCGAGAAGACGCGCGTCACCAGCTCGGGGTCCCACGTGCTCGCCAGCGCGATCGCCTGCGGAAAGCTCGTCGCGTCGCGCGCGACATAGCCATGCAGCGATTCCTCGTGCATCAGGATCGGGATCCCGAGCCGGGTCTGCTCGACCGCCCAATGCTGCGCCGCGTTCACATATTCTGCCGTCTGCCGCGCATCGCGGTTGACCGCCTGGCCCGCCGCCCCCGCCACTCCGTTCGACTGCGCCACGCCACGAAAGTCGGACGGCCGTGCGAAACCGCCGATTCCGTTCGGGAAATTCCTGGACGCGAGTTCGGCCGAGAAATGCCCGTCCGGCGTCTGCACCTTCGCTTTCTGTTCCCAGATCGTTTCGAGCTGCGCGACCTTCTCGTCGAAGGTCATGCGCGCGAGCAAATCGTCGACGCGCTTTTCGACCGGCTGGTGCGGATCCTTGTAGGTCGCCATCTCGGGCTGGGCCGAACGCGCACCGGCCCCGATCAGCCCCGTTGCAATTGCCACGGCAACGATCCACTGCGTGAAGCGCACGCTGATGCTCCCCTGATTATGGTAGCGCTAACCTAGCTGCCCCGCGCGAGCCGTCAACGCGCGCTCCGATTGCATTGCACCATCTGCTCACCTAGCAATCTGCCGGGATGGCAAAGCCGAGCCGGCGCAGACGCGGGGTGACGACGATCGAGGACGTCGCGCGCGCCGCGGGCGTGTCGGCGATGACCGTGTCGCGAGTCATCAACCGCGGCAAGAACGTGCGCGAGTCGACCCGCGCCGCGGTGCTCGAAGCGATCGAGCAGCTCAACTATTCGCCGAACACCGCGGCGCGGAGCCTCGCGGCGGGGCAGGCGACGCACATCGGCCTGCTCTATGCGAACCCGAGCGCGGCCTATCTCGCGCAATTCCTCATCGGGGCGCTCCACGCGGCGCGCAGTGCCGGCGTCCACCTGGTGATCGAATCGTGTGAATCCGAAGACGCGGACGAGCAGGCGGAGGTCACGCGCCGGTTCGCCAGCAGCGACGTCGAGGGCGTCGTGCTGCCGCCGCCGCTGTCGGAATCGCAGCCGATCATGGCCGAGCTCGATGCGATGGGAATCCCGGCCGTCACGGTCGCCATGGGCTCGCCGCGCGAGGACAGCCTCAACGTGCGGATCGACGATCATGCGGCGGCGATGGAAATGACCCGCCATCTGCTCGATCTCGGCCACCGCAAGATCGGCTTCATCAAGGGGCATCCCAACCATATCGCGAGCCACGACCGCTACCGCGGCTTCTGCGACGCGCTGGCCGAGGCCGGCCTCGACGCGGACAAGGCGCCGGCGGAGCAGGGCTATTTCAGCTACCGCTCCGGCCTCACCGCCGGCGAGCGGCTGCTCGCGCGCGCCGATCGCCCGACGGCGATTTTCGCAAGCAACGACGACATGGCCGCGGCGACGATCAGCGTCGCGCACCGAATGGGCCTGGTCGTGCCCGATGACGTCAGCATCGTTGGCTTCGACGACACCGCGCTTGCAACCAGCGTCTGGCCTGAGCTGACGACGGTCAAGCAGCCGATCTCGGCGATGGCGGAAGCCGCGCTCGAGCTGCTTATCGCGGACCTTCGTAGCCGCGGCGGCGGCGCGCCGCGCAAGTTCACCGAGCGGGTGCTCAGCCATGCGATGATCATCCGCGAATCGTCGGGCCCGCCTGCCGGGGCCAAAAAGGTGAAGAAGGCGAGGGCGCTGCGCAACGCTTAGCCGATTGCGCTTCGGATTTTCTGTGTTACCGCTAACAACGAGGGCGTCGGGAGAGGGTCATGACGGAAGCAAGTCCAAGCCGGGCAAACATGGGCTTCATCGGCGCGATCGTCGCCGTGGCGACAATCGGCGGGTTCCTGTTCGGCTACGACAGCGGCGCCGTGAACGGCACCCAAGATGGTCTCACGCAGGCGTTCAACCTCGTTCCAGGCAGCTGGTCGCCAGGCAATGGCCTGGGCTTCACCGTCGCCTCGCTCCTAATCGGCTGTTTCATTGGCGCCTTCTTCGCCGGCCGCCTCGCCGACCTCATCGGGCGGCGCAACACTTTGATGATCGCGGCGGCATTGTTCCTCCTCGGCGCGCTCGTCCAGGGCGCCGCAGAGTCCCATATCGTCTTCCTGCTCGCACGCATTTGCGGCGGCATGGCCGTCGGCGCGGCGAGCGTGCTTTCGCCGGCCTACATCTCTGAAGTGGCACCGGCCGAAATACGCGGCCGGCTGACGACCGTGCAGCAGATCATGATCATTACCGGTCTCACCGCCGCGTTCGTCGTCAATTACTTCCTCGCCGCGGGCGCGGGCGTGTCGACCGCGACCTTCTGGGGCGGGATTGCGGCATGGCGGTGGATGTTCCTGATGCAGGCGCTCCCGGCGGCGATTTTCCTCATTGCTTTGTTCTTCATTCCCGAAAGCCCGCGCTACCTCGTGTCGAAAGGGCGCACCGAGCAGGCGGAGGGCGTGCTCACCAGCCTGTTCGGCGCCGGTGTCGCGCGCACCAAGCTCGACGAAATCCGCGCGACATTCAGCGAGGACCACCGGCCGCGCCTCAGCGACATCAGGGGCAGCGGCCTGTTCGGCGTTCGCAAGATCGTCTGGGTGGGCATCATGCTCGCCGCTTTCCAGCAGTTCGTCGGCATCAACGTGATCTTCTATTACGGCGCCACACTGTGGCAGCTCGCCGGCTTCTCCGAAAACCAGTCTCTGCTGATCAACATCGTGTCGGGCGCGGTTTCGATCGCGGCCTGCTTCGGGACGATCGCGGTGATCGACAAGATTGGCCGCAAGCCGCTGCTGCTGATCGGCTCGGCGGGCATGGCGGTTACATTGTTCGCGATGGTCTATGCCTTTAGCCACGGCTCGCTCGATCCCGAGGGCAATCTCGTGCTCTCCAGGGATCTCGGCACGCTCGCGGTCGTTGCAGCGAACCTCTACGTGATCTTCTTCAACTTCAGCTGGGGCCCGGTCATGTGGGTGATGCTCGGCGAGATGTTCCCGAACCAGATCCGCGGATCGGCGCTGGCCGTATCGGGCTTCGTCCAGTGGTTCGCGAACTTCCTCATCTCCTTCAGCTTCCCCGTGATGGCGGCGAAGCTCGGGCTCACGATCAGCTATACCTTCTATGGAGTGTGCGCGCTGATCAGCTTCTTCCTTGTGCAGAAACTGGTCCACGAAACCCGCGGCAAGGAGCTGGAGCAAATGGAAGGGTGATGAATATCCTCCCTGTTGCGAAGCAATGGGGAGGGGGACCGTTCGGCGAAGCCGAATGGTGGAGGGGCCCCTCCGTCAGCGCTCCGCGCTGCCACCTCCCCACGAGCTCCGCTCGCAGGGAGGACCGATGACGGACCGCACTCCCGCTCGCCCCTTTCGATCGCGCGAATGGTTCGACGCGCCCGACCGGCCGGACATGACCGCGCTCTACCTCGAGCGCTACATGAACGACGCGTTCACGCGCGAAGAATTGCGCTGCGGCAAGCCGATCATCGGCATCTCGCAGTCCGGCTCCGACCTCGTCCCGTGCAACCGCGTGCATGTGAAGCTGGTCGACCGGATCAAGGAGGGCATCCGCGACGCGGGCGGAATTCCGATGGAATTCCCGATGCACCCGATTTTCGAGAATTGCCGCCGCCCGACCGCCGCGCTCGACCGCAACCTCGCCTATCTCGGCCTGGTCGAGATCCTCAACGCCTATCCGATCGACGCGGTCGTGCTGACCACTGGCTGCGACAAGACCACGCCCGCTTCGATCATGGCCGCCGCGACCGTCGACATCCCCGCGATCACGCTCAACGGCGGCCCCATGCTCGACGGCTGGCATGACGGCGAGCTGGTCGGGTCAGGGACGGTGATTTGGCGCTCGCGGCGGCTGCTCGGCGCGGGCGAGATCGACGAGGAAGAGTTCATCCGGCGCGCGTGCAGCTCCGCGCCGTCGCTCGGCCATTGCAACACGATGGGCACCGCGTCGACGATGAATTCGATCAGCGAGGCGCTCGGCATGTCGCTCCCGGGTCAGGCCATGATCCCCGCGCCCTACCGCGAGCGCGCGCACATGGCCTACGAGACCGGCAAGTGCATCGTCGACATGGCGTATGAGGACTTGCGGCCGTCGAAGATCCTGACGCGCAACGCGTTCCTCAACGCGATGCGCGTCAATGCCGCGATCGGCGGGTCGACCAACGCGCAGCCGCACATCGTCGCGATGGCGCGCCACGCCGGCGTTGAGATCACGCCCGCCGACTGGGTCGAGCACGGCTATGACGTGCCGCTGCTCGTCAACATGCAGCCGGCGGGGAAGTATCTTAGCGAGCGCTTCCACCGCGCCGGCGGGATTCCGGCGGTGATGTGGGAGCTGCTCCAGGCCGGGAAGCTCGATGGGTCCGCGACCACCTGCACCGGCCGCACCCAGGCGGAAAATGTCGAAGGATGCGAAGCGACCGACCGGGAGGTGATCTTTGCCTATTCGGCGCCGCTGAAGGACACCGCGGGCTTTCTCGTGCTGAGCGGCAATTTGTTCGACTTCGCGATCATGAAGACCAGCGTCATCGGCGAGGAGTTCCGCGCCCGTTACTTGTGCCGCCCCGGCAGCGAAGGCGTATTCGAGGGCCGAGCGGTCGTGTTCGACGGCTCGGACGATTACCACGAGCGAATCAACGATCCGTCGCTGAACATCGACGAGGATTGCATCCTCGTGATTCGCGGCTCGGGGGTGCTCGGCTGGCCGGGCTCCGCCGAAGTCGTGAACATGCAGCCGCCTGACATTATGCTCGAGCGCGGGATCATGAGCCTGCCGACGCTCGGCGACGGGCGGCAGTCGGGAACCTCGGACAGCCCGTCGATCCTAAATGCGTCGCCCGAGAGCGCAGCCGGCGGCGGGCTGGCATGGCTGCGCAGCGGCGACACGATCCGCATCGACCTCAACGCCGGCACCTGCAATGCGCTGGTCAGCGATGAGGAGATCGCGCGGCGCAAGGCCGAACCGCAGCCGCCCGTGCCGCCGAGCAATACGCCGTGGGAAGAGCTGTTCCGCGAGAAGACCGGTCAGCTCGCCGAGGGCGGCGTGCTCGAGTTCGCGGTCAAATATCGCGGCACGTCAAAGAAAGTGCCGCGGAATAATCATTGAGTTCCCGTCATTGCGAGGAGCGCAGCGACGCGGCAATCCACCGCGGGGGCTGGATTGCTTCGCTACGCTCGCAATGACGATTTAGGCTATTGGACCGGAATCTCGAAGACCGGCACAGGCAGCAGGTCGAGGTCATAGAGATTGACCACCGGATAATCCGCCCAGGCGTAGCGCACGCGTGTGACCGATCGTCCGTCGGCCGCAATTTCAACCGTGGACCCGTTCACGCGCGCATCTGCGTAGCGGCAGGTGCCAGCGGAAGCACCGCACAACTCGAACGCACTCGCATTCGCACCGCTCAGCACCTGCAGCGCTCTGGTGAAGGTGACGACGACCTTATCGCCCTGGCGTCCGGCGCTGACCGGCAACGGACCGATCGTCCCTCCATCGCGATAGGCGAGCGCGTGCGCCGCAAGCGCCAGCCGGCGGCCAACCTCCTGCTTGTTGGCGGGATGGATATCGTTGGGCTCCCCGAGGTCGATCGCGCTCACGAGCGCCGCGCGCGCATCGCGGCTCGTCGCCAGCCTTTGCTCGTCGATCAGGGCAGCCCAGCCGCTTTCGACCGGGTGCGAGACCGGCTTGCCCCATCCGGCGAGGCCGACGATCAGGAACGGCAGCTGCGGGTCGCGGAACTGCGTCCGCCAGTTATCCATCCACGCCCCGAGGCGGCGGTCGTAGCCTGGCTGCCCGACGTCGGCTTCGCCCTGGTACCAGGCCACTCCCCTGATCCCGAGCGCCCCGAGTGGCGCGACCATCGCATTGTAGATAGTCGACACGCCCGACGACCCCTCCCACGGCGCGACCGCAGGCTGTCCGACCGAGTCCGCGATGCGCGAAACCTGCCAGCCGGTGGTGAGCGGCTTCGAATGGCCATTCGCAAAAGTCAGCGTAAACTCATCGGCGGGCCCCTTGAGGCCGCCCGGCCCCCATGTGTTCCGCGCGAACACCATGATCTCGTTGATGCCGGGCTTCAGCACGCCTTTCGGCACCGGATAGCTGCGTGGATTGGACGGGTTGTTCGCTCCGCCGACTGCGACGCCGTTGACGAACGTCTGGTCCATGTCGTCGATCGCGCTCAGCGACAGCGTCGCCGCCTGCGCCGCCTCTGCAGCTGTCAGCGCTACTTGCTCGCGCAGCCAGACCGAACCAAGCCAACCTTTCCATTCAGGACCCCAGCTGTCCCAATAGCCGAGCGACGGAACCGCCTTCCACGCCAGCCGGCCGCTCGCCTTCCATGGCTCCTGCCCAGGCTTGTCGCCGGTCTGCTTGCGCCACCAAGCGCCCCATTCGTCGCCGAACTGCCGGACGGCGGCGGTTGGATTGCGGCGGTAAAGATCGACGACCGCGGCGGCATCGGCGCCGCCGCTCGAGCGCACCGCTTCCTCGTCCATCCACGCCCGGATCGGAGTCCCGCCCCAGCTGTCGTCGATCGCGCCGATCGGCACTTTCTCGGTCGCGCGAAGGTCGCGCGCCAGGAAGTAGCAGGCGGCCGAGAAGTCTTTCGCGAAATCAGGCGTGGTCGGTTGCCAGGCGGGCGCCTTCGCGAACGCCTGTTGCGGCGACGGCGAAAGCTGCTGCGGCACCTTCATCAGCCGCAGATCGGGATCGTTCGCGCTCTGCACCTCGCCATCGCCGTTGAGCGCGCGGCGCAGCGGATATTCCATGTTCGACTGGCCCGAGCAAAGCCACACGTCGCCGATCGCGATGTCGTCCGCGGCACCTGCTCCGTTCAGGTCGATCGAGTAGGGGCCTCCCACGGCTCGCGCGGAAAAGCTGGCCTGCCAGCGGCCGTGCGCGTTGGCCGTCGCGCTCTTCTGCTCGCCCGCGAAGCTGACGATCAGCCGCTCGTTCGGCGAAGCGCTGCCGCTCAGCACGATCGATTTGCCGCGCTGGATCACGGCGTGGGTGCCGAACTGCGGATCGAGTGCGGGGGCCGCGGCCGCGCCCGACGCGAGCAGGCCGGCGACGATCAGTAGCGGACGAGCGGGCATGGCACTCCGGGGACGTCGGCTCGGAACGCGAACAGGTCGCCGATCTGCGGCTGCTTGGCGATCTCCTCGGGCTTCAGCAGCTGGCGCGCCGTGGTAGCGAAAGCGCTGCGTAGGTCATCGCCGCCGAACGCCAGCTTGGTGATGTTCGCGACCGGGAATTTGACCGTCTGCACCAGCGCACCTTCCGGCGAATAGCGGCGCGCTTCCCAGCCCGCGTAAAGCGAAATCCAGACGCAGCCCTCGCTGTCGATCGTCGGCCCGTCCGGGTGCCCGTCCTTCGGATCGATCTTCACGAATGGCCGCCTGCCGCCGACCGAGCCATCGTCGTGAATGTCGGCAGCTTCGATCGTACCCTTCAGCGTATCTACGAAATAGAGGATGCGGCCATCGGGGGACACAGCCGGTCCATTGGTGATCGTAACGCCGTCGATGCCGATCGGCTTCAGCTGCCCGCCGGCAAAGCAGTAAAAGGCGCCGCTCTTCGCTTTCTCTCCGTTGTCCATCGTCCCGAACCACAGCCGCCCTTGCGGATCGACGACTCCGTCGTTGAGCCGGTTGCCCGGCTTGTCCGGTTCGACCTCCACGACGAGGTCGAAGACGCCGGTGCGCTCATCGAAATGATAGAGGCCGGACTCGAGCCCCGCGACGAAGCCGCCGCGCTCGGCCGGCAGGATGAACCCGACCTGCTCGGGCGCGTCCCAGCTGCTTTTTTTGCCGCTCGCCGGGTCGTAGCGGTGGACCTGGTGCTTCTTGATGTCGACGAACCACAAAGCCTTGTCGCGCTCCACCCACACCGGCCCTTCGCCCAGCTCCGCATCCAGGTCCCAGACGGACTTCGGTTCGCTCGCCATCAGCGCCATCCCGCATCGACGAAATGTTCGTGGCCGGTCATCCCGCCCGCGTCGTCAGACGCAAGGAAGGTGACGAGCGCGGCGACGTCCCTCGGCTCGAGCCGGCGCTTGATGCACTGCGCGTCGACGATCTCGGCCTCGCCTTCGGGCGTGTACCACTGCATCTGCCGCGGCGTGCGGATGTTGCCGGGCACGACGCAGTTCACCCGGATATTGTCGCCGCCGAGATCGCGCGCGAGTGCCCGCGTCAGGCCCTCGATCGCGGCCTTGCACGTCTGGTAGAGCGCCAGGTCCGGCAGCGCGAGATGCCAGCTGATCGATCCCAGGTTGACGATCGAGCCGCCGCCTTTCGCCCGCATTCCCGGCGCGACGGCCTGCGCACAGAAGAATTGGTGCTTCAGGTTCACCGCCAGTCGGTCGTCCCAATAGTCCTCCGTCACCTCGTCGAACTTGTGGCGGTCGTCGTTCGCGGCATTGTTGACGAGCACATCGAACGCGCCTTCCTCTTCGGCAACGCCTTTGATGCACTGGACGGTCGCCTGGATGTCTTTCAGGTCGACGCGCTCGAATCGTGTGCGCGTATTCGCGGCGAGCTTCTCGGACTCGTCGTTGAGGATGTCGACGAACGTCACGTGCGCGCCCTGATCGGCGAAGGCCTCGACGATGCCCGCGCCGATGCCCGATCCGCCGCCGGTAATCAGCACCCTCTTGTTGCGCAGGCTCGGGTAGACTGCGCGCAGATCGTCCGCTTGAGCCAACACTTCACCCCCCGACGTAAACCGTTTTGGTCTGCGTGTAGAACTCGACCGCGGCGAAGCCCTGCTCGCGCGCGCCGTAGCTCGATTTGCGCGTCCCCCCGAACGGCACATGATAGTCGACACCCGCGGTCGGCAAATTGACCATCACCATCCCCGCGCGGACGTGGCGGCGGAAGTGCCGCGCGTGCTTGAGCGAGTTGGTGACGATGCCGGCCGACAGGCCGAACTGCCCGCGATTGGCGATCTCCAGCGCTTCTTCGTAACCGCGCACCTTAACCGTGCTCGCCACGGGGCCGAACACTTCCTCGCAATTGATTCGCTGGTGGGCCTGGGTGTCGGCGATGACGGTCGGCGCCATGTAATAGCCGCGCTTGTCGAGCGTCAGCGGCTCGCCCCCGGTGAGCACGGTGCCGCCTTCGTCGCGCGCGACCTGCACATAGAGCAGATTCTGCTCGAGCTGCTGCTCGCTGACCGCGGGGCCGATCTGCGTCTCCGGGTCGAGCGCGTCGCCGACGCGTAGTGCCCTCGCCCGCGCCGCGAGCGCCTCGACGAAACGGTCGTGAATGCCCTCGGTGACGATGATCCGCGACGAGGCGGTGCAGCGCTGGCCGGTCGAATAGAATGCGCCGTCGATGGCGCAGGTGACGGCGCGCTCGAGGTCGGCATCGTCGAGCACGACAAGCGGGTTCTTGCCGCCCATCTCGAGCTGCACGCGCGCCTGACGCTTTGCCGCGCCCTCCGCGACACTCGCGCCGACCGCCTGCGACCCGGTGAACGAAATGCCGTCGATCCCCTCATGCCCGACGATCGCGCGCCCGACGCTTCCTTCGCCGATGACGAGGTTGAAGACGCCTGGAGGAGCACCGGCTTCGATCAGGATCTGCGCGAACGCATGCGCAATCGCCGGTGTCGGCGTCGCCGGCTTGAGCACCACCGTATTGCCGAACGCGAGGGCAGGGGCAGCTTTCCACGCCGGGATCGCGATCGGGAAATTCCACGGTGTGATCAGCCCGAACACGCCGACCGGCTCGCGGTAGGTTTCGACGTCGATCGACGGCCGCGTCGATTCGAGCGTGCGGCCGTGGCGGCGCAGCGCCTCGCCCGCGAAATATTTGCAGATCCGCGCGGCGCGCATGACTTCGCCGGTACCTTCGGCGAGCGTCTTCCCTTCCTCGCGCGATAGCAATGCGCCCAATTCCTTGGCGCGACTCATGATCAGCCAGCCGGCCTTGTCGAGGACGTCCGAGCGCACCTCGGGCGAAGCTTCCGACCAGCCGGGGAACGCGGCCCGCGCCGCCTGCACCGCATCGTTGACCTCCGCCGCGCCCGCTTTCGGATAGCGCGCGACCACGTCGTCGAGGTTCGAGGGGTTGACGCTTTCGCCCGCGCCGCCGCCGCTCACGGCTTCCCCGTTGATCAAATGGGTCAGAGTATCGGTCACGCGCTCACCTCTTCGAGTAATCCCCGCGCGGCGAGGTTACGCATCAACGCACGAGTTCCGAATTCCCACGCCGGCGCATCGCGCGAGGTCGAGACGATGTTCGCCAGCGTGCCCAGCTTCGGCGTCGAGATGCGCACCTCGTCGCCGATCTTGTGCGTGAACCCGCGCCCCGGCTCGTCGCGATCCTGCGTCGGCGCGAACAAGGTGCCGAGGAACAGCACGAAACCGTCGGGATAATGATGCTCGCTCATCGCCTGACGGACGAGCTCCTCGGGATCGCGGCTGATCTCGCTCATCCGGCTCTGCCCGCGCAGCCGGAAGCCGTCGCTACCGGCGATCTCGAGCTCGACCACCGCGGAGCGCACGTCGTCGAGCGTGAAATTGTCGTCGAACAGCCGGACGAACGGCCCGATCGCGCACGACGCATTATTGTCCTTGGCCTTGCCCAGAAGCAGCGCGCTGCGGCCTTCGAAGTCGCGCAGGTTGACGTCGTTGCCGAGCGTCGCGCCGCGGATTTCGCCGCGGCTGTTCACCACCAGCACCACCTCCGGCTCGGGGTTGTTCCAGCTCGAATCGGAGCGCACGCCGATCGCCGCGCCCCAGCCGACGCTCGCGAGCGGCGCGGTCTTGGTGAAGATTTCGGCGTCCGGACCGATCGCGACCTCGAGATATTGCGACCACAGCCCGTCCTCGATCAGCGCGTCCTTGAGCCGCGCGGCGGCGTCGGTTCCGGGCGCCACCGAGCGAATCGCGCCGCCGATCCGCTGCTCGAGCTTGTCGCGGATTGCCGCCGCCCGGGTGAAGTCGCCGCGCGCTCGCTCCTCGATCACGCGCTCGATCGCTGAAATGGCGAAGGTCACGCCCGCGGCCTTGACCGCCTGCAGGTCGACCGGCGCGAGGAAGCGCTCCGGCGCCAGTGTCGCAAGCTCGTCGAGCCCGAACAGCCGCTCACCGGGAACTGCCGCCGGGCCCGGGAGGTCCATCAGGTCCGCAATCGTCGGCGCGGCGCGCGACACATCCTCGACGGCGCCGTTGCGGATCAGGATCGGCGTCGGCCCTTCGTCGAGCAGCAACCGTCCGGCGAGCGTCGCCTGGGCAGCATCGTCAGGGAGCATCGCGGCCGTGAATTTCATGCGGACTGGACGAGCCTCGATGAAACGATTGGTAGCGCTACCAATCGACCTCGCAGGCGGCTAGTGTCAAGCATCGATCCACGCGGCTCGCGTGACGGAGGGGAGACGAGGATGCAAATGAACAATTGGTCACGTCGCGGCCTGCTTGCCGCTGCAGCAGTCTCGCTGGCGGCGATTGCGACGGCGTCGATGGCGCAGGTGCCATCCGGCGAGGCGAGCGCGCACGCGCGGGCCGAGGCCGCCGTCAAGAAGATGACGCAGGATGAGAAGCTGACTCTCGTCCTCGGATACTTCGGCAGTGACTGGGAGGGCAAGAAGCCGCCCGCCGCCGCGCGCTACGGATCGGCAGGATATGTGCCGGGAATCCCGCGGCTCGGGATCCCGCCGCAGTGGCAGACCGACGCCGGGGTCGGCGTGGCGACGCAGGGCGGCGCGGCCACGAAGCGCGAGCGCACGTCGCTCCCGTCGGGCATCGCGACCGCTGCCACCTGGAACCCCGAGCTCGCGTTCCAGGGCGGGCGCATGATCGGCTCGGAAGCGCGCGCGTCGGGCTTCAACGTGATGCTCGCCGGCGGCGTCAACCTCGCGCGCGATCCGCGCAACGGGCGCAATTTCGAATATGGCGGCGAGGACCCGCTGCTCGCCGGCACCATGGTCGGCTCGCAGGTCGCGGGGATCCAGTCGAACAACATCATCTCGACCACCAAGCATTATGCGCTCAACGACCTCGAGACCGGCCGCAAAGGCCATGACGTGCGAATCGACCCGGCGGCCGCGCGCATGTCCGACCTGCTCGCCTTCCAGTTCGCGATCGAGCGCGGCGACCCGGGCTCGGTCATGTGCGCCTACAACAAGGTCGACGGCGATTTCGCCTGCGAGAACGACTGGCTCTTGAACGACGTGCTCAAGGACGACTGGGGCTTCGCGGGCTATGTGATGAGCGACTGGGCGCCGTCCACAGCACGGTCAAGGCTGCACGAAACGGGCTCGACCAGCAGTCCGGCTATCCGTTCGACGACAAGCCCTATTTCGGCTCGCTGCTGAAGCAGGCGATCGCGTCGGGGCAGGTGCCGAAGTCGCGCCTTGATGACATGGCCGAGCGGGTGCTCTTCGCCATGTACGCGCACGGTGTGGTCGACAATCCAGTCGCCGAAGGCGGCGCCATCGACTTTGCCGCCAATGAGGCCGTGAC
>DASSOE010000133.1:0-12667 GCA_035700945.1 Sphingomicrobium sp.
GGCGGGCCGATTCCGTAAGCGTCCCAGTGCCCGCCATAGCTGATCGTCTCGTTGGGAAAGGTCGTGCCGGTCAGCTTGCCGAGCACGTTGCGACTGGTGATGTGCGCGAGGGTGACAGGAATGTCCGCCGATAGCTTCGCCTTCATATCGATCGGCCTGAACGCCGCCGTCCGCGCCGCCCGCTTGACCGTCTCATAATCGCGGCCGAGGCGCTCGAGCAGCGCCGTCATTGCATCGCGCTGGATCCAGCCCTGGAGCAGCACCGGCTTCGGCGCATTCGCGGGCAGCGCGATCGCATAGTTCTCGCCGGCCGGGCTCTTGACCACCGTCCACGGATAGCCCGCCGCGTCTGTCTCGTGGACCACCAGGGCAGCGATCGCGCCGCGCCGCGCCGCCTCCTCGTACTTGTAGGTCCAGCGGCCGTAATAGGTCATCGTCTTGCCGCCGAACCTGCCGGCGACCGGCTCGCCCGGTGCGGCCTCGAAGTCGGGATCGTTGACCAGCATGACGGCGACTTTGCCCTTCAGGTCGACGCCCTTGAAATCGTCCCAGCCGCGCTCGGGCGCTGTCACGCCGTAGCCGACGAACACCATCGGCGCGTTCTTGATCGCAATGCGGTCGACCGGCCGGACGGTCCCGAGATAGACGTCGTCGGGAAAGCGCAGCGGCACCGTCTGCCCCGCTTCGTCTACCGAGATCTTGACCGGCGCCTTCAGCTGCGTCCGGATCATCGGCACGGTTTGCGTCCATCCGCCGTTCTCGCCCGCGGGCTCGAGGCCGGCCGCTTTGAACTGCTCGATCAGGTACGGGACCGTCTTGTCCTCGCCCGCCGTGCCGGGCGCGCGCCCCTGGAACGTGTCCGACGCGAGCACGCGCGCGATCTCGCTCATGCGAGCGGTGCTGATGGCGAGCGGCGCCGGCTTTTCGGGGGGACCGTAGAGGTCAGCGGGGACGGCATGGGCGGACTCCGGCGCGATCCCGGGCGGCACGGACGCCGGCCCCGCGCAGCCCGCGACGGCCAACAGCGGCAGCAATCCGGCAAACATCGCTGACCTCATTGGCGGTCTCCTCGAACGCTGCTTCCGAACCGACCGCTCAGGCGAGCTTCGGCCGCGACCGCCACAGGCTGGCAACCAGCGCAAGCAAGGCGATCACCGCGAGCGCAACCAGCACGCTCCGGACAGAGCCGCTGATCAACAAATAGAAGAGCGCGCCGACGGTCGCCGAGGCGGGGATGGTGATCACCCAGGCGATCATCACGTTGCCGGCGACGCCCCAGCGGACCGCCGAGGCGCGCCGCGCGGCGCCTGCGCCGATCACACAGCCGGTGATCGTGTGCGTGGTCGACACCGGGATACCGAGATAGGACGCGGCAAACAGCATGACCGACCCGCCGGCGGAGGCCGAGAAGCCCTGGTGCTGGTTGAGCTTGGTGATCCGCGTGCCCATCGTTTCGATGATCCGCCAGCCTCCGGTCAGCGTTCCGAGCCCGATCGCCACGTAGCAGCTGAGCGCCACCCAGTGCGGGACATGGAAGGTGCTGAGGTGCCCCGTCGAATAAAGCAGCACCGCGATGATGCCCATCGTCTTCTGCGCGTCGTTGAGGCCGTGGCCGAGCGAGTAGGCGCCCGCGGAGACCAGGTGCAGGCCGCGGAAGGTGCGTTCGGCCCCGCGTGTGCTGGCGTGACTGCCCAGCCAGCTGGTCACGAGCATGATGATCATGGTCAGGATCAGGCCGAGCAGCGGCGACAGGACGATTGCGACCAGCGTTTTGTTGAGGCCCGTCCACTGGACGTGGCCGAGCCCCGCGGCTGCCACGCCCGCTCCGACCAGGCCGCCGACGAGCGCATGGCTCGATGACGATGGGATGCCCTTGATCCAGGTCACGATGTTCCAGAACATCGCGCCGACGAGCGCGCCGAAGATGACCGCCGGCGTGACTTGATCCTTGTCGATCAGTCCCTTGCCAATCGTGTCGGCGACCTTGTGAAGCGCCGGCCATTGCAGTGCCAGGAAGTAAGCGCCGAAGTTGAAGAAGGCGGCGAACGCGACGGCTCCGACCGGGCTGAGCAGCCGCGTCGCGACGACTGTCGCAATGGAGTTCGCGGCGTCGTGAAGCCCGTTGAGGAAGTCGAACGCGAGCGCGACGGCGATCAGGCCGATGAGCAGAGGCAAAGCAAGTTCGTGCATGCTCGCGTCTGCTCAGGCGTGGTCGATCACGATGCCGTCGATTTCGTTCGCGACGTCTTCGAAAGCATCGGTGATACGCTCGAGGTGCTTGTAGATTTCGCGCGACACCATGAATTGCATTGGCCGGTCGATCTGCTCCTGGAAAGCACGCTTGAGGCCAACCGCATGCGCGTCGTCCGCGTCGCCTTCGAGCCGCACGACTTTTTCGGTGATCTCATGGATGCGGGTGCCGTTGCGGGTGATGTCGCGAAGCAGCGGCATGGCTTCGGCCGTGAGGCTCGCGGCTTCGGAGATCATGGCGACCATCTCGCGCATTTCCGGCTCGAACGTCCGAAGCTCGTAAACATCGACCGCGCGCGCCGTCGACTGCATCTCGTCGATCGCATCGTCCATTGCGCCGATCAGCGACGTGATCGCGCCGCGGTCGAACGGGGTGAGGAAGGTCCGCCTGACGGTGGTGAGGACCTCCCGGATGATGTCGTCGGCCTCGTGCTCGCGGTCGTGGATTTCGGCGATATATTCCGAATGCAGCGTGCCGCCGTCGACCAGCTTCGTCAGCGCATCGGCGGCGCCAACCACCGTTGCGGCATGCGCCTCGAACATCCCGAAGAAGTCGCCGGTCCTCGGGAGGAGACGCTGAAACCAGTTGAACATCTTTACCCCTGTGTGCGCGCCGCTCCGCTTAGTGGAGCGCGGCGGACACGGCAACTCGCCTGCGCTGTCGCCCGGCGATGGGGGCCGGCGGAAGGGCGGCCCGTCGGTCGATTTAACGGACCGATAACGCGCCGGTCACATCTGGCGAACGGTGGCTGTTCCACATCCCCCCGGACGCGCGGCATTTCGCGCGGAAGAGCAGGAGAATGGGGCGATGCGTAGGAACGAAGTGCGGTGGCGCGGAGCGTCGCGGGGGCAATTGCTGCTGGGCGGAGCGGTCGCGCTTGCGGCGGCGGGTGCGGCCGGTGCTGCCGTTCTCGGCGATTGGGGACCGGCGATGAATGCCGAGCGCCTCCCGCGCTCGAGCAACCAGGTGAACACACGCTCGGGTGACGGCTGTCCGATTCTCGACCCGCTGAGCAACGATCTCTACATGGCGTCGAACCGCCCGGGCGGCTACGGCGGCCAGGACATCTGGATCGCCAAGTGGAACGGCAGAGGCTGGAACACGCCGGTGAACGCCGGACGTGCGGTCAACACCGCCGCGGACGAATTCTGCCCCGACCCGGCTCCCGGCAGCCGCTTGTTCTTCGTCCGCCGGCTGACGGCGACCAATACCGACATCTACGTGACCCGGCGCCTGGCGAGCGGCTTCTACACCGCTCCGCAGCGGCTGCCGGCCGGCGCGAGCGCGATCAACAGCGGCGCCGAGGAATGGAGCCCGTCCTATTTTCACGCCGGCGGGCGCGACTTCCTCTATTTCTCGAGCACGCGCGAGGGGCGCCAGCGGGTCTATTACAGCGTCAACTTCGGTCCGGCGCAGCTCGCGCCAGGCGGGGTCAACAGCTCGGCCGCCGACGCGCGGCCCAACGTCCGCCAGGACGGGCTCGAGATCGTGTGGGATTCGACCCGCTTCGGGACGCTCGGCGGCCCCGACATCTGGACGGCGAACCGCTCATCGGTCGACGCGCCGTGGGGCACGGCGGTGCATCTCGAAAACGGAATCAACAGCCCGGCGGGCGAAAGCCGCGCCTCGCTGTCGGGCGACGGACATCGGCTGATGTTCGGGACAACGCGCCCGGGCGAAGGAGGAAGCGACATCTGGACGGCGACGCGCTGAGCGCCGTGGGGGCAACTCAGCGTCTGCTCGGGGGGCGGGGCTCAGACCGTTAGCGGTCCGAGCTCCGCCCTTTCCCTGGCGATATGATCGAGGATGCGCTTGCGCAGGAGCTCGAATTTCGGATCGCCGCACATCCGGAGGAGACGCTGAAACCAGTTGAACATCGTTCCCCTGTGTACGCGCGATCCGGTTAGTGGAGCGCAGCCGCCATGGCAACTCACCGATCCCTGCGCTCCCGACGGGAATCGCGCCTTATCCGTCCCGAGCTCGCCGATTTAACGAAAGGATAACGCGCCGGTGACGTGCGGCGAACGCGCGATTCGATAGGAACCGTACGTGGCGTGCGCTTTTCGTGCGCTCGAGCGGAGGAAGTCTGATGCGCAAAGTTGGGGAAGTTTGGTGGCGGCCGCCGTCGCTGCGGGCCGTCCTGATGTGTGGAGCAATCGTCGGGGCCGCGGCCGGCGCGGCGGCGGCCAAGGAATATGGCGACTGGGGTGAACCGGTAAACGCGGAGTCGCTTTCCGCTTCGAGTAGCGAAGTGAACACCGACTCGTTCGGTGACGGGTGCCCGATCCTCGATCCGTACACGAATGATCTGTACATGGCCTCCAACCGCATGCCGGGCGGCGCGGGCGGCCAGGACATCTGGATTGCGCACTGGAACGGCAGCGGCTGGGACGCGCCCGAGAACGCCGGCCCGAACATCAACACCGCCGCCGACGAATTCTGTCCATCACCGGCGCGCGGAAACCGCTTGTTCTTCGTCCGCGGCACGATTGCCGGCGGCGCCAACACCGACATCTACGTATCTAAACGGCATCCGAACGCGGGCCTCGAACCGGCGCAGCGCCTTCCGACCGGCGATAATGCGATCAACAGCCCGGCCCAGGAATGGAGCCCGTCGTGGTTCGAGGTGCCCGACGGCCGCGAGTTCCTCTATTTCTCGAGCACTCGCGAAGGCCGCCAGCGGATCTACTACAGCGTCAACTTTGGCCCAGCGCAGCTCGCGCCTGGCGGGGTCAACACGTCTGAGTCAACGGTTCAGGATGCGCGTCCGAACGTCCGTCACGACGGCTTGGAGATCGTCTTTGATTCGAACCGCTACGGAACGCTCGGCGGCCAGGACATCTGGACCGCAACGCGCTCGTCTGTCGACCAGCCGTGGGGCACGGCTGAGCACCTCGGCAACGGCATCAACGGCGCGGGCAACGAATCCCGCGCATCGCTCTCGTGGGACGGCACGAGGCTGATGTTTGGATCGAGCCGAACCGGCGCCGGCGACATCTATACGTCGACGCGCTGAGCGCCGTGGGGGCAACTCGGCGTCTGCTCGGGGGCGGGGTTCAGACCTTTAGAGGTCCGAGCTCCGCCCGTTCCCGGGCGACGTGATCGAGGATGCGCTTGCGCAGCAGCTCGAATTTCGGATCGCCACGAAGGTCGTGATAGGCGGGCTCCTGCGCGAGGTCGACGCCGATGCCGCGGCCGTCGGGGAACCAGCCCCGGCGCAGCGCTGCATCGAGGAGCTTCAGCGCTTCTGATCGCTGGCCCTGCGCCGCGCGGATCATCGCCAGCCGGCCGAGGGTGCTTCGGCCAGCCCCCTGCTTCAACGATTCTTCAAGGCGTGCCGCGGTTGCGGACAGCAGATAAGCCGCCTCGTCCTCGGAGTCGGTAGCCGCGAGTGCAACGCCGACATCGGCGGCAAGCTCCGGAAGCAGGTCTCGCCTGTCCGTCATGGTGATGAATTCGTCGGCGTCGCGGTACGCCGCGCGATAGAGTCCAACGAGGCCGTCGGAATTCCCGTGGTGGATCATCGCGCGGCTCGCCGGCGCGGAAAAGAAGTCGGACGTGAAGAATTCCCCGGGCGTGACCGGTTTGCCTTCGAACACGGTCGGCGGGAGCCCCGTGCCGCTGAGCAGCGGGGCATACCATTCGGGACAGCCGGTGATGCGATGCAGCGCATCATACTGGCCGGTGGCGGTTAGATTGTCGAACCAATTGCCCCAGAGCAGCCGCTTGGGCTTGCCCTTCTCGTCAAGTGCGCGCTCGCTCAGCAGCTTCAGCGCGGCCGAAAAATCTCCATGCTCGTACGCCTGCTCCGCCTTGAGGCTGGTGACCAGCTCGTCGCTCGGGCGCGCTCGGGCGACAGTCCGGAACAACCAGTCGACAGCGTCATGGTCTTGAAGCTCGTCGGCGGTCATGAACAGGTTCATGATTGCTGGATAGAGCAGCGGATCGACGGTGATCGCCCGCTGGTAGGCAGTGAGCGCCTCGCGCAATCGCCCTTGCGACGCGAGCGAGTTGCCGAGCCAGTTCCACGCCTGGGAATAACTCGGGTCGAGCTCGACCGCGCGGCGCAGCGGCGCTTCGGCCTCTCTCGACGTCGCGCCCTCGATCAGTGCGAGGTTTGCGTGAGCGGGGGCGAAATCGGGGGCGAGCGACAAGGCGCGTTTCACCGCGGCAATGCCTTCCGCACGCGCGTTGGCATCGGCGATCGCGATTCGCTCGTTGAAGACGATGGCGAGGCCGAGCTGCGACCAGGCCGGCGCATAATTGGGATCGGCCTTGACCGCCTCGCGCAACAAGGACTCGGCCCGTCGCATCTTCGGCCATTCGCGGCTGGAGAGGAGCTCCATCGCTTCGCTGTACAGCGCGTAGACATCGGGCGAGGTCGCGATCTGCTCTGCGCGCCGGCCGCCGCCGGGCGCGAGCCTCGCGCGCAGCTTGCCTTCGATGCCGCTGGCGATCGCGTCCTGCAGCGCGAACGGCTCGCCCATGCGGCCGCGAAACGAGTCCTCCCACACGGCAATGCCGTCGCTCGTGCGGGAGAGGCTGACGGAAACGAGCAGGTCAGCGCCCCTGCGCTGGACGGTTCCCTCGAGGACATGGGTCACTCCGAACCTTTTCAGATATTCGTCGGCAGCCAGCTTCTGACCCGCCGCAGCCTCGGTCGTGGCAGGTCCCAGGACCCTGATCGAAGGGTTTCGCGTCAGCGCTGCGCGAGTCTGCTCCCAGAGCCCCGCGGCAAGGAAGCTTCCGTCCGCCGGCTGCTGCTCGAACGGCAGCACCGCGACGACGACTCCGCGATCTTCGGCAAGCGGCCGCGCATTCCTTGGCCAAAGCGAAACCACGGCCGCGATGGACAGCACGAGCAATGCCGCCACCAAGGCGAGCAGGTCCAGCCTCGCCGGTGAGCGCCGCCCTCGCTCGACTTGCGGTTCCGGTTCGGCCGCGGCCTCCGTCGCGCGCGGTAGCGGGTCGCCATTGCCATTCCCGAGCTCCCGCAACAGCGCGAGCGTCTCCGGCGAGGGCTCGGCGTCGTAATCGGCGTGCAGCCGGTCGCGGAGCGCGGCGAAATGGCGGTGCATCGCCACGCGGTCGCCGATCTCGTCGGCGAGGCGCATCGCGAGCCGCGCCGCCTCTTCATTGGCGGGGTCGAGCCGCAGGATTTCTCCGGTGAGGTCGAGCGCCGCGCGCGGTCCGGCTTCGGCGGCGCAGCGCTCCGCGGCTTCGATCGCGGCGCCGATCGTCTTGCCCGGTTCGTGCGCCCGCTGCAGCCGCAACCAGTCATCGAGTTCCGGATCGAGCCCGTCGAGGTCGGTCAGAAGTCCGCCGTCGCTCGACTCGAGCAGCGTCAGCAGCCGCGGCCAGTCGCCGCTTGCCGACGCGGTGCGGATCAGCTGCAAGTCGGTGACCAGCGCCTCGCGCCCGGCAGCCACATCGTCCCGCCCCGCCGCGAGCAGCGCGGCGCCGCGCCAGTCGAGGTGCTGGAGCTCGAAGATCGTCTGGCGCAGGCTCGCCCGGGCTTGCGCCGCCCCGCGGTCGCTCCACAGCAGATCGGCGAGCGCGTTGCGCGACATCGGCCGGCCGTGAAAAGTGAGAACCGCGAGAATGGCGCGTGCCTTGCGGGTACGGAATTGAAGCTCGTTGCCGGCCGTGTCCTCGAGCCGGAAAGGGCCGAGACAACGCGCGACCATCAGCACGCCGGTGTCGCCGTGCCGAACCCGTTCGACGACGTTCATGGCCGCAAGCTATTCAGGAACCGACGCATTTCGCGGACTCCCCCATCCCCGCACATTATCAGCACAGTTGATCGCTGTTAAGAAGCGAAGCGCCGGGCGTCATCGCGGCAATGCCTCCCGAAGGCCCGCTCAGGCGGGCTGAAGCGGCTTCTCCGCTGCCGGCGGCGGCGCGAACATCTTGGGATCGAAGCGCGCGCGGCTCGAGATCGCGATCCGGTTCCAGCTGTTGATCTGCACGGCCGCGAGCACCAGCCAGCCGATCTCCTCCTCGCTGAAATGCGGCTTGAGCGCCTCGAATGCCTCGCTCGACGCATGCTTGTCGGCGATCAGCGTCAGCTCGTCCGTCCAGGCCAGCGCTGCCCGCTCCCTGTCCGTGTAGAGCGGCGATTCGTGCCAGCCGTCGAGCGCCGTCATCCGCTCGGGCGTCTCGCCGTGCTTCAGCGCCTCGGCGGTGTGCATCTGCAGGCAGAAGGCGCAGCCGTTGATCTGCGACGCGCGCAGCTTGATCAGGTGGTAGAGCGTGGGGTCGACGTGGCGGGCGATCAGCCCTTCGAGCTGCGACAGGTGCCGGTAAGCCTCGGGGTCGAGCTGGGTGAGGTCGAAGCGCGGCGGTTCGAGCATGGATGTTCCTCCTTTTGTGTCAGGCAGGCGACGCTACTGCCCAATTAGGTCCAGCGGGAGGCGGTTCAAGCCCGGCTGGCGAGCGGCACCGGCGTGGCACGGGAGTAACCCCACGGTAATGCCGCGCGGGTACAGCGGTCCGGTGATCAAGCCATCGAAAATCCGCCGCCAGCCCGCCGCGGTGCGGCCGTCGCGCATCCGGCGCGATCCGCTGCTCGTGCAGGGGCCGGCGAAGAAAGTGGAGCCGCCCTCGCCCGAGCGCGACATCTGGCTTGGTATTGCCGGCGTGGTGGTGTTCGCGATCTCGGTCGTCACCGTGACGGTGGGCTTCAGCGTCATCACCGGCCACGACGACGGCGCCGCCGCGGTTCGGGCGAGCGCGGAGCGGTTCGGCTCGTGCGACGGCGGCCCCGATTGCGTGATCGACGGCGACACCATCCGCATCGCCGGCGAGACGTTGGACATCGCCGGCATGGTCGCGCCCGAACTGCGCTCGGCGCAATGCCCCGAGGAGAAACAGCGCGGAGTCGAGGCGGTCCAGCGGCTTACCGCGTTTCTCAACAGCGGCAAGGCGGCGACGGCCGGCGAGGTGCGCGGGCCCGACGGGGCGCAGCGCACCAGAGTCGAAGTCGACGGCCGCGACGTCGGCGCCGCGATGGTCAAGGCCGGCGTTGCGCGGGAGCCTGCGAGCAGTCCGCACGACTGGTGCGCCACATAGGGTTTTCCCGCGGGCGCGCGCAATTGTTCCTGCCTAACGGCCCGTCAGACGGCGACCGTTGCCCTCGCCCCGGCGCGGCTCATCAGCAGGCCGAGGGCGATCGCGACCACGAGCAGGATCGGCACGTCGCCGATCAGATGGCCCTGCATCGTCGGATTGCGCATCGCTTCCCACGCCATGACGCCGGCGTGGACGACGCTCGACCATACGACGAACCAGATCAGCGACGCGTTGGCGGCGGGGTCTTTGGCGGCGCGGATCATGAAGATCCCGAGCGTCGCGTAAACGCCGACGATCATCAGGAAATAGTCATTTGTCGCCGGGCTGCCCTCGTGCCACGCCCAGCCCGACGGCCACAATATCGCCAGCGGATAGACGAGGCAGAAAGCGCCGCCGAACACGACCAGCGCGGTGGACAGAAGCTTGTTGCTGTCGGACATGGTGAGTCCCCCTTCGGTGCGGCGGGCAATCGAGACCCGGCCGTGGCCGGAGCGCTAACATTTCGCGGGCGAAATGTCGTGGCGAGAAAGTGACTCAGCTTTCACATCGATCGCCGACGAGAGGCGCAAGAGCAGCTTGGCGCTTTCAGAATTGGCGATGCGGTTCGCAGGCCACGCCGTCGCCATCGCCGTCCATGTCGGACCGGTAGCCGGGCTCGCCCGAATGGAGCGGCGCCTTGCCCGCGGCGCGCACCTCGTCGCAGCCGGAATAATGGACGCTCTGCTCCAGCGCGGCCGGATCGGCATCGCCAGGAGCAATCGCCGGCGTTTCCTCGTCGGCGGCGCGAGCTGCCCATTCCTCGTCGGATGCGGATGCCGGCATGTCGAGCGGCGACACGTCCGTGACCGCCGCTGCTCGCGGCACGGAAGGCTTGGCGTCCTTGTGCAGCAGCGCCGACCAGCCAAAGCCGCCTGCAAGGCCCAACATCACCGCCGCCGCGACAATCAATACCGCACGCATGGGCGCGGTGTCGCACGATCAGGGTTGTGGAAGCGTAAAGCTGTGCGTCGCGCCCGCAGGCCCTGCCGGGCACCAGCGAGCGCAGATCGGGCAGAACTGTTGCAGCGCGGCAAATCCACAGGATTTTCTGTTAGCACTGCATTTACCGGCTTGCGCTCGATTCCGGTTTAGGCACAATAGGTGGTAGCGCGGGAAGGGGAACACTCAATAACTGGTGTTCGGCGCCGGAATGCTTATATTCCGGTGACGGGCCGGTTCGTCCCCGGTTTCCACAGGTACCGGGGGTGAAAAGGCCCCGTCCCGTGCGAAAAGAGGCTAGGATGCCGGCCATGGCTCCGAGTCGAACAATTGCAGAACAGACGGCCCTCGGCGGGGCCGCCGAAGGACGGGGAAGCGCGATGGATTTTTCGACCGGCTCAGAAGTACCGAGCGACGACGTTTCGACGACCGTTTCCAGCAGCAAGTCGGTGCATGCGCCGCGCTTTGACGTGAAGACCGACTCGTCGCGCGACGATCTCCTGACGGAATTCGGCAAGGACACGTTGCGCGACCGCTATTTGCTACCCGGCGAAGGCTATCAGGACCTCTTCGCGCGCGTCGCCGCGGCTTATGCGGACGACGCCGAACACGCGCAGCGCGTTTATGATTATATTTCCCGCCTGTGGTTCATGCCGGCGACGCCGGTTCTTTCCAATGGCGGCACCGGGCGCGGGCTTCCGATCAGCTGCTACCTCAACAGCGTCGACGACAGCCTGGAAGGCATCGTCGGCACCTGGAACGAGAATGTCTGGCTGGCGTCGCGCGGCGGCGGCATCGGCACCTACTGGGGGCGCGTGCGCGGGATCGGCGAGCCGGTCGGCCTCAACGGCAAGACCAGCGGGATCATCCCGTTCGTGCGGGTGATGGACAGCCTGACGCTCGCGATCAGCCAGGGCTCGCTCCGCCGTGGCTCGGCCGCCTGCTATCTCGACGTCGCCCACCCCGAGATCGAGGAATTCCTCGAGATCAGGAAGCCGTCGGGCGACTTCAACCGCAAGGCGCTCAACCTCCACCACGGCGTGCTCGTCAGCGACGAGTTCATGGCTGCCGTGCGCGAGGGCGCCGAGTTCGTTTTGCGCAGCCCCAAGGACGGATCGGAGCGGGGCAAGGTCGACGCCCGCTCGCTGTTCCAGAAACTGGTCGAGACCCGCCTCGCGACGGGCGAGCCCTACATCATCTTCATCGACCAGGTGAACCGGTCGATGCCGAGGCATCACCGCGACCTGGGCCTGAAGGTCTCGACCTCGAACCTGTGCAGCGAGATCACGCTGCCGACCGGCAAGGATCATCTCGGCGCCGACCGGACCGCGGTGTGCTGCCTCAGTTCGCTCAACCTCGAGACGTGGGACGAGTGGAACGGCGACAAGCAGTTCATCGAGGACGTGATGCGCTTCCTCGACAATGTGCTCACCGATTACATCGCGCGCGCGCCGGACGAGATGGCGCGCGCCAAGTATAGCGCCGAACGCGAGCGCAGCGTCGGGCTCGGCGTGATGGGCTTTCACTCCTTCCTGCAGGCGCGCAACATCCCCTTCGAAGGGGCGATGGCCAAGAGCTGGAACCTCAAGATCTTCAAGCACATTCGTGCGCAGGTCGACGAAGCGTCGATGATGCTGGCGAAGGAACGCGGGCCGTGCCCCGACGCCGCCGACATGGGCGTGATGGAGCGCTTCAGCTGCAAGATGGCGATCGCTCCGACGGCGTCGATCTCGATCATTTGCGGCGGCACCAGCGCCTGCATCGAGCCGATCCCGGCCAACATCTACACGCATAAAACCCTGTCGGGCAGCTTCTCGATCAAGAACCCGTATCTGGAGCGGATGCTCAAGGAAAAAGCGAAGGACAGCCCGGCCGTCTGGAATTCGATGCTGGAGAATGGCGGAAGCGTCCAGCACCTCGACTTCCTCAGCCAGGAAGAAAAGGACGTATTCAAGACCAGCTTTGAGATCGACCAACGCTGGCTGATCGAGCTCGCCGCCGACCGCACGCCCTATATCGACCAGTCCGCCTCGCTGAACCTGTTCATCCCGGCCGATGTCGAGAAATGGGACCTGCTGATGCTCCACTTCCGCGCCTGGGAGCTCGGCATCAAATCGCTTTACTATCTGCGCTCCAAGAGCGTGCAGCGCGCCGGCTTCGCCGGCGGCGTCGAAGCCGACAACACCCCCGACCTCAGGCAGATCGAGGTCGAGGCAAAGGACTATGACGAATGTCTGGCCTGCCAGTGAGGCAAAGCGCCCTCTCCCTTCAGGGGAGAGGGCAGGCTGAGCGCAGCTCAGCCGGGAGAGGGGAAGTCTCCGGCTCAGCCCCTCTCCCTGGCCGCTTCGCGGCCGTCCCTCTCCCCGG
>DASSOE010000134.1:0-27329 GCA_035700945.1 Sphingomicrobium sp.
CGCTCGACGCGGCGGTGCTGGTCGAGCGCCATTCGTTCGGCGCTGCCGCCGGCTACATGATCGGGTCGGTCGCGGCCGGAGTGGCGGCATTGTTCTTCGGACTCGCGGTCTTTAGGAGCGGCGGCCACCTTCCCTGAGAACACTTACCATGAACATCGACCTCATCCCCATCGGCGACGATCCGCCGAACACCGTCAACGTCATCATCGAAGTACCCGTCGGCGGCGAGCCCGTGAAGTACGAGTTCGACAAGAAATCCGGCGCCCTGTTCGTCGACCGCATCCTCCACACGCCGATGCGCTATCCGGCCAATTACGGCTTCGTGCCCCACACGCTCTCGCCCGATGGCGACCCGATCGACGCGCTGGTGGTGGCGCGCTCGCCGTTCATCCCCGGCAGCGTCGTCCGTGCGCGGCCGATTGGAGTGCTGTTCCTCGAGGACGAGCATGGCGGCGACGAGAAATTGATCGCCGTCCCCGTCGATTCGACCTTCCCATATTATTCGGACGTCGCCGGGCACCAGGACCTGCCCGAGATCGTGATGCAGCAGATCCAGCACTTCTTCACCCACTACAAGGACCTGGAGCCGGACAAATGGGTGCGCGTCGGCCGCTGGGGCGATGCCGACGAAGCGCGGCGCGCGCTGGTCGAGGCGATGGAGAGGGCCACGGCCAGGGCGCCCGCCGAACACGCCTGACGCCGAAGACTTTTCGCGGTTCTTCTGCTACTGTCGACTTTCCCGGCAGGAGGCGCGCCATGGCAGACGACGATCGCATCTATTTCGCCCGCCGCGCCGCCGAGGAGCAGGAGCTGGCGCTGAGCGCCGCCGATCCCGACGTCGCCGAGGCGCATCGCAAGATGCAGCGCGCCTATCTCGAGCGCGCGAGCGTCGGCGGCCGGCGCGAGACCCAGCTGCCCCCGCAGCCGATCGCCTAGCTTTCGTCCGTCGCGGCGAGGCGCCGGCGAGTCTGTTCGACCAGCGCGGAGCGAGCTTCGGAACGCGCTGATTCCAACCGACTGTAAGCGTTCGCTTTCTCCGCCTTCAGCTCGTCGGCGAAGCGGCCGGCGCGCACTTCCCGAAGCACCTCGGCCATCCGTTCGCGAACACCCTCGTCGACCATCCGCCTGCCGCCGAGCAGCGCGCCGAGCTCGGCGGTGTTCGAGATCGCCTCGCGCATTCCGGCAATCCCGCGCGCCTCGATCAGCTCGGCGATCAGGTGCAGCTCGCCGATGCATTCGAGATAGGCGACCTCTGGCGCGACGCCGCCGGCCACCAAAGTCTCGAAACCGGCGATCAGAAGCTCCGGCACCCCGCCCCACACGACCGCCTGTTCGTTGAACAGGTCGGCTTCGGCCTCCTCGGCGAAGCTCGACGCGATCAGCCCCGCGCGCGCACAACCGATGGCGCGGCCATAGGCGAGGGCGATTGCGCGGGCCTCGCCGGTCGAATCGCGCGCGACCGCCCACAGCGCGATCATCCCCTTGCCCTGCTCGTACAGCGCGCGCAGCGCGGTGCCTGGGCCTTTGGGCGCGACCATGAAGACGTCGAGGTCCGAGCGCGGATTCACGAAGCCGAAGCGCACCGACAGCCCGTGGCTGAACCCGAGCGCCGCGCCCTCGCGAAGGTGCGGCTCGATCTCCTGGTACAGGGCGGCGTGGGTTTCGTCCGGCGCGAGCACCATCACCACGTCGGCCGATCCGACCGCTTCCTCGATCAGCGCGGTCCGCAACCCCGCCGCTTCCGCCTCACGGGTGCTTCCGGATCCACCGCGCAGCCCGACGACCACGTCGATGCCGCTGTCCTTGAGGTTCAGCGCCTGCGCCCGGCCCTGGTTGCCGTAGCCGAGAATCGCGACGCGCTTCCCCGCCAGCGGTGCGGGATCGATGTCGGCGTCGCGCAGCAGGTCCATGGCGCGCGCCTAGCCTTTCGCTTGCAGCAGGGCCAGCGCATCGCCGAGGCGCTCGAGGTCCAGCGGCTCCTGGAAGCGCGGCCACTCCGGCGGCGGCTGGTGCGCGAACCAGGTATATTGGCGCTTCGCATAGCGCCGCGTCGCCTGCTGGCCCGCGGTGACGGCCTCGTCGAGCGATGTCTCGCCGAGCAGGTATCGCGAGAGCTCCGGGACGCCGATCGCGCGCATCACCGGCAAGTTCGGGTTGAGCTTGCGCGCGAGCAAGGTCTCGACCTCGGCCACCGCGCCGGAATCGATCATGTGCGCGAAGCGCTCGTTGCAGCGGGCGTAGAGCCACTTTCGCGGGGGAAGCAAGACCAAGGGCCTGAGCGCGATCTCCTGCGCGATGCCGCCCTCGCGCTGCATCTGCCATTCCGCGAGCGTGCGGCCGGTCGAAAGGATCACCTCGAGGGCGCGGTTGATTCGCGCCCCGTCCGCCGGATTGAGGCGAGCGGCGGCCTCCGGATCGAGCGCCTGCAGCTTCGCGAGATTTTCATCCACCGGCGTCTGCCGGACCGACGCGCGCACGTCCGCATCGATCGCCGGCACCGGCGCGATGCCGTTGAGCAGCGTCCGCAAATAAAGTCCCGTCCCGCCGGTCAGGATCGGCGTCTGCCCGCGGGCGTGGATGTCGGCTATCGCGCCTCGCGCCATCTCCGCCCACTCGGCAGCCGAGCAGGGGAGGGCGCCGTCCTTGACGCCGTAGAGCCGATGTTCGGCGGCGTTCAGTTCCTCGTCGGTCGGCGCTGCGCTGAGGATGCGCAGGTCACGGTATATTTGCGCGCTGTCGGCATTGACGATCACGCCGCCGATTTGCTGAGCAAGGGCAAGCGCCAGCGCCGACTTGCCGCTCGCGGTTGGTCCGGCGATGAGGACCACTGGAGGACTTGGACGAACCATGGCGATCGCGACGCTGATAGCAGCGGGACGGCTCGATGATAGGCTGGTGGATCGCGTCCTTGGTCTGCTGCGCGAGCTGGATCCGAAAGCGGCGTTCCTTCACTGGATCGACGAAGGCGACGCCGCGGACCTGCGCTTCTCCGGCGACGCGAAATCAGCGCGCTGGGCTCTGGAGGCGCTGGAGGACGTCGATGTCGTCGTTCAGGCCGACGAACCGCGCTGGAAGCGTCTGCTGGTCGCCGACATGGATTCGACGATCATCGGGCAGGAATGCATCGACGAGCTCGCCGATTACGTCGGCCTCAAGGAAAAGGTCGCGCGGATCACCGAGCGCGCGATGCAGGGGGATCTCGATTTCCCCGGCGCGCTGCGCGAGCGCGTACGGCTTCTTGCCGGGCTCGACGAACGCGCGCTGCGGCGCTGCCTCACCGAACGCGTCGAGGTCACCGCGGGCGCGGAAACGCTCGTCCAGACGATGCGCGCGGGCGGATCGAGCTGCCTCCTGGTGTCGGGCGGCTTCCTCTCCTTCGCCGAGCCGATCGCGGGCGCAGTCGGGTTCGACCGCGTCAAGGCGAACCGCCTCGTCTTCACCGGCGGCAAGCTCAGCGGCGAGGTCGGCGACCCGATCGTCGATGCCATGGCCAAGCGCGATGCGCTGGTGGAGGCGCGTGAGCAGCTCGGTCTCAGGAGCGACGAAGTGCTCGCCGTCGGCGACGGAGCCAACGACAAGCTGATGATCGAGGAAGCGGGGTTGGGGATCGCGTTCCGCGCCAAGCCGGCGCTGGTCGAGGTCGCGGACGCCGAGCTCAGGCACCATGGGCTCGATGCGCTGCTGTGGGTCCAGGGCGTCCGCCGCCGCGACTGGTTCAGGGGCTGATTATTTCGCCGGCACTGGAAAGCAGGGGATTCCGAGCGCGTTGCACGCGGATTGCGCCGCTGCCTTGCTCTCGAACGGACCGACCTGGAGCCGCGTGACTGCGCCGGCGGCGACATAGAAGGGCTTGCGACCGTCAAGCACGGTTTTGTCCGAAACCTTCTTATAGAGTGTTTCGGCATTCGACCGATGTGAAAAGGCGCCGAGCTGGATTCGCCAGTTCCCGGACGCGGCGGCGGGAGTCTTCTTCGGCGCGGCTTTCACCGCCGGCTCTGCTGCGGCAACCGCTTTCGGCGCTGTTTTCGCCGGAGCCTGCGGCTTTGCCTTGGCGATTGCAGCGCGCGCCGGCGTGGATGCCGCAGAGTGCGCGGCGGGCGCCTCCTTCGCAAGATCGCGCGCGATCTCGGTGCCGCGCTTGCGGTCGGCGATCGGCAGCAGCTGGTCGAGCTGTTCGAGCGTCTGCTTGGCCGGCTGGAGCCCCTGCGCGGCCGCGCGCCTGACGTAAGCGTAGCCGAGCACCGGGTCCTGAGCGACGCTGTCGCCGTTGACCAGCGCGGTGCCGTAAACGAGCAAAGCGCGCGGCTCTCCCTTGGCCGCGGCCTTTTTCAGCCACTTCAGCCCCTCCGCTTGGTCGCCGTTCTGGAACAGCAGCAGCCCGAGCGTGGTCTCGGCATCGATGTGGCCCTGGTTTGCCGCCCGCTCGAACCAGGTCTTCGCGGCAGAAAGGTTGGTCGGAACGCCGCGCCCGAGGCGATAGGCCTGGCCGAGGTTGAACTCGGCATCGGCATCGCCTCTCTCGGCGAGCGGCCTCCAGATCGCCACCGCGCCTCCATAATCGGCGCGCTGCCAGGCATCGATCCCGGCCCTCACGGACTGCGCCGAAAGCGGCGCGGCTGCCCAGATCATCAGTGCCGCGGCAACTAAATATTTGCGATTCATGCCCAAACCCACCCCGGGAAAAGATTAGCCGAGCCGGGCGCCCGCGCAACAGGGTCTTGGGGTCGTTAACCAGATTTTAGAGCCTCTGGTGTCACTCCGCTCGTCGAATTGACGGTTTCACGCGAGGGGAAAAGCATGCGCGTCCTGGCAATGGCATCGCAGAAGGGCGGATCGGGCAAGACGACCCTGTCCGGCCACCTGGCGGTGCAGGCGCAGTTGTCGGGGGCAGGCCCGGTCTGCCTGATCGACATTGACCCTCAAGGCAGCCTTGCCGACTGGTGGAACGAGCGCGAGGCCGACATGCCGGCTTTCGCCCAGACCACCGTTGCGCGGCTCGCGTCCGACCTCGAGGTGCTTCGACAACAGGGTTTCCGACTCGCGGTCATCGACACGCCACCGGCGATTACCATGGCGATCCAGAGCGTCATCGCGGTCGCCGAGCTGATCGTCATTCCGACTCGCCCGAGCCCGCACGATCTGCGCGCCGTCGGCGCCACGGTCGATTTGTGCGACCGCGCCGGCAAGCCGCTCATCTTCGTCGTCAACGCGGCGACTCCGAAGGCGAAGATCACCTACGAGGCTGCCGTCGCGCTGTCGCAGCACGGCACCGTCGCGCCGGTCACTCTCCACCATCGCACCGATTTCGCGGCATCGATGATCGACGGCCGTACGGTCATGGAAATCGATCCCAACGGCCGCTCCGCCAAGGAAGTCGTCGAGCTGTGGGATTACATCTCCGACCGCCTCGAGAAGAATTTCCGCCGGACAGTGTTCGCGGCGCCCGGAGCGGCGCCCGGCATCGGCCAGGCCAGTCCGCGTCCCGTCGGGGGCTTCGGCCGCCGCGTCGTTGGCCAGTAAGGGGGGCTGAGGTGGCCAGCGAAGCAAAGCCTTTCGCCTCTCTTTCCTCCGGCCTTCTCGCCCGCAAGGGTGCCGCCCGTCCGGCCATGCGCCCGCAGGGTTTCGGACAGGGCGCCAACGGCCTCGAGGATCTCGGCTGGAACGACATGGGCTTCGAACCGCCCAAGCCGGCGGATGCCCCGCGTGACGAGAGCCACGACGCGTTCGGTGACGATGTCGTCGAGCATCCGCGCGCTCACCCGACCGGGCTGACGCCGATCGGCTCGCCGGTTCACGACCAGCAGGCCGAGATCGAAGGCCGGCTCGGCGCCGACGAGGCGGACGAAGAGGTCGATGATACCGCCGAGACGTTCGAGAGCGAAGCCGACGAGCCTGTCGAAGCCGAAGCGAAAGCCGAAGCCGTCGAGTTTCCGCCGCCGCCGGCTCCTCGTCTCGCCGCGGCCCCGGCGCCGCGCCGCGCGCCTCGGCCCCGTTCCGCGCCCGGAAGCAAGGCCAAGGCGGCCTTCACGCTGCGGCTCGATCCCGACCGCCACCTCAAGCTGCGCCTCGCCTGCGCGGTCGATGGACGCTCGGCTCAGCAGCTCGTGACCGACGCGCTCGACCAGCTGCTCGGGCGCATGCCGGAACTCAATTCCCTGGCCTCGAAAGCCAAACGCAAGGGGTAATAACCATGTCCACGCCGCTCCGCTTCGGCTCCGCCGCTTCCGCCATCGTGCTCGCCTCGATGCTCGCCGGTTGCGCGGTGACGCACCAGAAGACCGGGTTCGGCGGCAAATCGGGCGACGATGTCGGGCTTGCGACCCGCGCGCTGATGGCGCTCAATGCCAAGGACGTGCCGACTGCAATCGATTTCGCCGAGCGCGCGGTCGAGAACACGCCGGACGATGCGGGCTTCCGAGCGATTCTGGGCAATGCCTATTTTGCAGCGGGCCGCTTCTGGTCGGCGGAGTCCGCCTACAAGGATTCGCTGGCGATCTACTCCAACCAGCCGCAGGTGATCCTCAAGCTCGCGCTGGTCGAAACCGCGCTCGGCAAAAAGGACGAAGCCGCGGCGTTCCTGCAGGCCGGCCGCTCCGTGCTCGATGCGTCGAACTTTGGTTTGGCGCTCGCCCTTGCAGGTCGCCCCGCGGACGCGATCCCGGTGCTCGAGGCCGCCGCTCGCGAGCAGGGTGCCGATGCGACGGTTCGCCAGAACCTCGCGCTCGCGCATGCGCTCGCCGGCGACTGGACCGAGGCGCGCACCATCGCCGCGCAGGACGTCCCCGCCGACAAGCTCGATTCGCGGCTGCACCAGTGGATGCAGCTCGCCAGCCCGATGAAGCCGGGCGACCAGGTCGCCGCGCTCGTCGGCGTCACCCCCGCCCCGGTCGATCACGGCCAGCCGGTCCGTCTCGCGCTGCGCAAGACCGACACGATGCTCGCCCAGGCCGCGCCGGTCGCGCATAGTCCCATTCTCGACGTCGCTCCCGCGCCATCAGCCCAGCCTGCACCGCAGCCGGAGCCGCAGCCGCAAATCGCCCAGGCCGCTCCGCCGCCGGCGCCCGAGCCGCTCGTGCAGGCGATTGCGGCGCCCGCCGCGGTAGCCGCGCCGGCTCCCGAGATCGCTTTCGCTCCTCCGGCTCCCGAACCGGCGCCGGAGCCGGTCGTCGCCGAAGCTCCCGCCTCGTCGCCGGTGGCGATGATCGCCGCCGCCGCGCACCAGGTCTCAACCGCAGCGACGCGAGAGGTGAAATCCGTCGTCGCCGCCCTGATGCCCAAGAAAGTCGCGCCTGACGTCCAACGTCGCAAACCGCACCATGCCGTTGTCCGCGACGCGGTCGGGCCGGGCGATGCGATCATGCAGCTCGGCTCCTACCGCTCGCCCGAGCAGGTGACCGCTGGCTGGAACCGCCTGACCAAACGCTACCCGGCGCTGCGGAGCTATTTGCCGCTGCGCGCGCGCTTCGACTCGGCCAACGGCACCTACTGGCGCCTGTCGGTCCAGGGCTTCGACAGCCAGCGCGAGGCGATCGCCCGCTGCAACGAGCTCAAGGGCAACGGCGGCCAGTGCTTCGTCCGCGGCTTCGCCGGCGACAAGCCGGTCCAGATGGCGAGCCGCTAGTCCAACAGCAGCTCCAGGCAGGCCATTCGAACGGCCACGCCCATTTCGACCTGAAGCCCGATCAGCGACCGCTCGGGATCGTCGGCGATCGCGCCGTCGATCTCGACTCCGCGGTTCATTGGTCCCGGGTGCATCACGACCGCGCCCGGCGCTGCTGTCGCCAGCCGATCGGCGGTGAGGCCGAAGCGGGCGAGATATTCGCCCGGCGCATCGCCGAGATCATCCTCGAGCCGCTCGCGCTGGACGCGCAGCATCATCACCACGTTGGCGCCGGCGATCGCTTCGTCGACGGAAAGCGGCGGGATGCCTTCCGGCATCAGCTCCGGCGGACCGGCGAGCCGGACGTCGGCACCCAGGCGCGGCAGCAGCTTCGCGTTCGAGCGCGCGACCCGGCTGTGGCGGATGTCGCCGCAGATGGCGACCTTCAGCCCTTCGGTCCGCCCCAGCCGCTGCCGGATCGCCGCGGCATCCAGCAGCGCTTGGGTCGGATGCTCGTTGGTGCCGTCGCCGGCGTTGAGCACCGGCGCTTCCATGATCTCGGCGACTCTCCCCGCCGCCCCGTTTACGCGATGCCGGATCACCAGCGCGTCGGGGCGCATCGCGTTGAGCGTTGCCGCCGTATCCTCCAGCGTCTCGCCTTTCTTCACCGACGAATGCTCGACGGGGAGCGTAACCACCGACGCGCCGAGCCGGTGCGCCGCGGTCGAGAAGGACATCAGCGTGCGGGTCGAATTCTCATAGAAGAGGTTGAAGACGATGCGACCGGCGAGCGCCTGCGAAGCCGCCGCGCCGGAGCGGATGTGATCGAACCAGTGCTGCCCGCGATCGAGGATTTCGTCGATCTCAGCGTCGCTCAGCGAGTCGATGGAAAGGATGTCCACGAGCGCTCTCGCTACCCGGCGCTGCCGAGATTGGCCAGCGCGTCGATCGCGCCCTGGAGGATGTGCGCGGCGGCGAGCGCGTCGACTTTCTCGGCGCGCTTGGCGCGGCTGACGTCCGCCTCGATCATTGCCCGCTCGACGGCTTGGGTCGACCACCGTTCGTCCCACAGCAGGATCGGCAGTCCCAGCGGGGCGAGATTGCGGGCGAAGGCGCGGACCGATTGGGTGCGGGGGCTGTCGCTGCCGTCCATGCTGAGCGGCAGGCCGACGACGAGGCCGAGCGCATGCTCGTGCTCGACGATCCGCTTGAGGCTCGCGAGGTCAGCCATGAACTTGGTGCGCTTGATCGTCTCGGATGGACCGGCGAAGTGCCAGCCGGCATCGCAGATCGCGATGCCGATGGTCTTTGTGCCGACGTCCAGCCCGAGGAGTTTGCCGCCACTCGGGAGAGCGGAAGCGAATTCCGAGCTCGAAGACGTGATCACCGACGCCATGCCGCGAGCCTCCGCTCCGCATCGCGCCGGATCGCGCCCCAGAAGAGCGCATAATCGTAGACGTGGTAATTGTTGCCGGGCAGCACGAACGGGCCGAGCGGCGGGATCGTCCCGTCGATCATCAGCAGGCCCTTGTCGCAGCGGGCGCCGACCTGCCCGGAAACCAACTTCGCTGACGCAAAGTTGCTAGTTGGAACGAGCGTCCCGGGGTTCGCGGCGGGCGGCGCGGCGCCGTCCCGGGTGCCGGTGATCGGATTGACGCAAAGCATGTTCTTCGTCTCGTGCTCGCCGCCTGTGAGCCCCGAATCCCGCTTCCACTGGTCGAGAATCAACGAGGGATTGGCCGGCTCGCCGAAGCTCATCCAGGAGAGAATGCAGCCGGTGTCGTTCGCCGCGACGCAGGCGGGCACGCCGAGAACGGGAAGGTCGCTCGCGGTGTCGATCGGCCAGCCGACGACGTAAGCGGCGACCAGCCGCCCGCCGAGCTGCACCTTGCGTTCGCGAAGCAGCCGGATCAGGTGCAATGCGCCCTGGCTATGCCCGGCGAGGATGATCGGCCGGTCGCCGGCGTCCCTCAGGAACTGGTCGAATGCAGCGGACACATCGGCGTAGGCGAAATCGAGCGCGCTCTCCGCATCGGCGCTGTCGAGCAGGAAGGCGCCAAAAGCCGCCTGGCGGTAGCGCGGCGCCCAGATCTGTCCCGCACCGTTGAATGCGCTTGCCTGGCTCTGGACGAAAAGGTTGGTGCGGAAGGCGGTGTCCCCGCCCACCATTAGCGGCGCATTCCAGCGGTCGTTCTCGAGGTACGTCGTGGGATGGATGTAGAAGATCGCGGCAATACCCGCGTCCGCTCGCGCAACTCCGTCAGGAAGCCACAGCGCGGGATTGTCAGGCAGACCGGGACGCGCGACCCAGCTCGATATTTTGGTATAGTCCGGCCCGCCTCCCGCCTCCGCCGCCTCGAAATGGCCCTCCGGCGTCGCCTGCTTGAGCAGGACGTTGCCGCCGAACTGGAAAATCGCGAACGCCGCGGCGACGACGACGAGGGTGAGAATGAAGACGGCGACGAGAAAACGGCGGGCACACATGCTCCGCGCCCCTATTGGCCGTCGGACCGGCGGGCAAGCTCGCGCCGCTTGCCGCTCCACGGCCTCGCCGCTATCCGCCCCAGCGTCGCTGTGCGACGCGTCACACAAGGAACTCCATGTCCGTTTCCCCCGAACAGGTGCGCCATATCGCCAAGCTCGCCCGGATCGCGATGTGCGACGAGGAGATCGAGCGGCTGGCGCCCGAGCTCAACAATATCCTCGGCTGGGTCGAGCAGCTCGGCGAGGTCGACACCGACGGCGTCGAGCCGCTCGCGACCGTGATCGACCAGAAGATGCGGCTTCGAGATGACGTGGTCACCGAAGGCAACATCCGCGACGAGGTCCTCGCCAACGCGCCCGAAGCGCAGCACGGCTTCTTCGCCGTCCCGAAGGTGATCGAGTGAGAAAATATTTCACGCGGAGACACGGAGACCGCGGAGAGAGGCAGAGCACATGACCTCCGCGTCTCCGCGTCTCCGCGTGAACAATAGAAAGATGGATTCCCGCTTTCGCGGGAAGGACGAGAAGTGACCGAGCTAACTTCAAAAACCATATCCGAGCTGCGCGACGGCTTCAGGCGCGGCGACTTCACCGCGCGCGAGATCGCGGAGGCGTTCAACGCCGCGGTGGCGGCTGCGCGGGTGCTGAACGCCTATACGGTCGAGACCCCGGACGACGCGCTCGCGGCGGCGGAAGCGGCGGATTCGGGGAAAGCGACGGGACCGCTCGCCGGGATTCCGCTCGGGATCAAGGACCTGTTCGCGACGCGCGGCGTCGACACGACCTCGGGCAGCCGCATTCTCAAGGGGTTCAAGCCGCCCTACGAGAGCACCGTCAGCGCCAACCTCCGCAGGGCGGGCGCCGGGATGCTCGGGAAGCTCAACATGGACGAGTTCGCGATGGGCTCGTCCAACGAGACCAGCGCCTACGGGCCGGTGATCAGCCCGTGGCGGCGCAAGGGCAGCAACGTCGGGCTGACTCCCGGCGGATCGTCGGGCGGTTCGGCAGCGGCGGTTGCGGCGGGCATCGCGCCGGGGGCGACGGGCACCGACACCGGTGGGTCGATCCGGCAGCCCGCCGCCTTCACCGGCATCAGCGGCATCAAGCCGACCTATGGGCGCTGTTCGCGCTGGGGGATCGTCGCCTTCGCAAGCTCGCTCGATCAGGCCGGCCCGATGGCCAAGACGGTGCGCGACTGCGCCATCCTGCTCGAGGCGATGGCCGGATTCGACCCGAAGGATTCGACCTCGCTCGATCTTCCGGTGCCGAACTGGGAAGCGGCATTGTCGAGCGATCTCAGAGGCAAGCGCGTCGGCATTCCGAAGGAATATCGGATTGACGGCGTCCCCGGCGAGATCGACGCTTTGTGGGACCAGGGGATCGAGTGGCTGAAGGACGCCGGCGCGACGCCGGTCGAGATCAGCTTGCCGCACACCAAATATGCGCTCCCGACCTATTACATCATCGCGCCGGCCGAAGCGTCGTCCAACCTCGCCCGCTATGACGGCGTCCGCTACGGCCTGCGGGTCGAAGGCGAGGGGCTCAATGGCATGTATTCGGCAACGCGGGCGAAGGGCTTCGGCGCCGAGGTGAAGCGTCGCATCATGATCGGCACCTATGTGCTCTCCGCCGGCTTCTACGACGCCTACTTCACCAAGGCCCAAAAGGTGCGGGCGCTGATCAAGCAGGATTTCCGCAACGCCTTCGAGCAGTGCGACCTGATCCTCACTCCGACCGCGCCGTCCGCGGCGTTCGGGATCGGGGAGACGACTGACCCGCTGGCGATGTACCTCAACGACGTATTCGCGGTTCCCGCGAGCCTGGCCGGCCTGCCGGCGATGAGCGTTCCCGGCGGGCTGGACGGACAGGGGCTGCCGCTCGGCCTTCACCTGATCGGCAACGAGCTCGACGAGCAGACTGTGCTCAATGCCGGCCTTGCGATCGAGGAGCGCGCGGGCTTCACCGCAAAACCGGAGAAGTGGTGGTAAGCGGAGCAGTTCGCGAACCACCGGACATCAGCCCGTCCGCCGTCATCCGGTCCCTGCGCCTGCGCAACGTCTGGGGGGTCCTGGGCCGCGCCGAAGTCCTGAAATTGTTCAAGTCCGGCGCGCCCGCCGAGACCGACTATTCGCTGAAGCCGTTCATCGAGACCAACAGCATCTTCGTGCACATTCCGAAGACCGGCGGCGTGTCGGTCAGTCGCGCGCTCTACGGCTGTCTCGGCATGGGCCATCTTGCCCTCGCGGACTATCGGCTGTTTCTGCGGCCGCGCGCATTCGACCGGATGTTCAAGTTCACATTCGTCCGCAACCCGTTCGACCGGCTTCACTCCGCCTATCATTTCCTGCGGTCGGGCGGCATGGGCGAGCTCGACGTGGAATTCGCCCGCACGGTCCTCGACAAGTTCCCGAACTTTGAGCGTTTCGTGATGGACGGACTCGAACTCGATGAGGCCAGCAGCTTCTGGCATTTCCGCCAGCAGACTTCCTTCCTGGACTGCGAGGCAGGACGTCTCGTCGGCCTCGACTTCGTCGGCCATTTCGAAAGTCTCGGCCGGGACTTCGACCAGCTTCGGGCGCGCGTGAATCCTTCGGCCAGGCTGCCTCACTTCAACCGCACCGACGGAAGGCCGAATTACCGCCGCGCCTACACTTCCGAAATGGTCGACCGCGTCTCCGAGGTCTATGCGCCGGCGCTGGACGTGCTGGGCTATGCGTTTGACGGGGCCGAGCGCCCGGTGAAACTTGGTAGAAGGGCCGCCGCCTAGGTCGGCAGTTCCACGACTACTGACGACGAGCGCTCGGTCGTGGCGCGGGCGGGCGCGTGGGGCAGGCAAGCGCATTTGCCAGCCGCTCGCTGCGTGCTAGCGGGGCCGAATGACTCAGGCCGCAGCATCGACCTACCGCATCCACGGCGAAACCGGCGAGTGGGAGGTCGTGGTCGGCCTCGAGGTCCACGCGCAGGTGGTGTCCAACGCCAAGCTCTTCTCCGGGGCTTCCACGACGTTCGGCGCAGAGCCGAACACGCAGGTGAGCCTGGTCGACGCGGCGATGCCGGGCATGCTTCCGGTACCGAACCGCGAGTGCATCCGCCAGGCGGTGCGGACCGGCATGGCGCTCGACGCGAAGATCAACAAATGGTCGCGCTTTGACCGGAAGAATTATTTTTACGCGGACTTGCCGCAGGGCTACCAGATCAGCCAGCTCTATCACCCGCTGGTCGGCGAGGGGGAGCTCGAGATCCTCGTCGACGAGAAGGACGAGGGCTCGACCAAGCGCATCGGCATCGAGCGGATCCACGTCGAGCAGGACGCGGGCAAGCTGATGCACGACCAGCACGCCACCATGAGCTACGTCGATTTGAACCGCTGCGGCGTCGCGCTGATGGAGATCGTCTCGCGCCCCGACATGCGTTCGCCCGCCGAAGCAGGGGCTTATCTGCGCAAGCTGCGCTCGATCCTGCGCTACGTCGGCTCGTGCGACGGCAATATGGAAGAAGGCTCGATGCGCGCCGACGTGAACGTCAGCGTGAGGAAGCCGGGGGGCGAGCTCGGCACCCGGACCGAGACCAAGAACGTCAACTCGGTCCGCTTCGTGATGGCGGTTGTCGAGCATGAGGCGCGCCGCCAGGTGGAGCTGCTCGAGGAAGGCGGCGAGGTCGCGCAGGAAACGCGGCTGTATGACCCCGACAAGAACGTGACGCGCTCGCTTCGGTCGAAGGAGGATGCGCACGATTACCGCTACTTCCCCGACCCCGACCTGCTTCCCCTCGAGCTCGACGACGCGTTCCTCGAGGAATGCCGTTCGACGCTCCCCGAGCTGCCGGGCGCCAAGCGTAAACGGTACGAAGACGCGGGCATAACCTCTTACAACGCCAGCGTTTTGACGGCTGAGGTCGAGACCGCCCGCTGGTTCGATGCGTTGCTGGATGCCGGCGCAGAGCCGAAGCAGGCGGCGAACTGGGTGGTCGCCGAGCTGTTCGGCGCGCTCAACCGCCGCGGCGAGAGCATCGATCAGAGCCCCGTCTCGCCGGGGCAGGCGGCCGAACTACTCGGGCTGGTGGCCGACGGCACGATCTCCGGCACCATCGCCAAGCAGGTGTTCGAGATCATGCTCGAGACGGGGCAGGGCGCTGCCGCCGTGGTCGAGGAGCGCGGCCTCAAGCAGACCAGCGACACCGGCGCGATCGACGCCGAGATCGACAGGATCCTCGCCGCCAATGCCGACAAGGTCGAGCAGTACAAGGCCGGCAAGCAGCAGCTGTTCGGCTTCTTCGTCGGCCAGACGATGAAGGCGATGCAGGGCAAGGCCAACCCGCAGGTGGTCAACGAGCGGCTTCGGGCGAAGCTGGACTAAACCCGTCACCCCGGACTTGATCCGGGGCCTGCCTGCATTCCAAGGCAGTTGAAGAAGAGGCGGGTCCCGGCTCAAGGCCGGGATGACGATTGGGAGTATTGATGCGCAAATTCATCCTCGCCGCCGCCGCCGCGGCGTTCCTCGCCGCCCCCGCCGCCGCGCAGCAGCCGCCTCCGCCCAGGCTGCTCGTGGTCTTCTCGATCGATCAGTTCTCCGCCGACCTGTTCGACGAATACCGGCCGCACTTCAGCGCGGGCCTCGCGCGGCTCGCGACGGGGACGGTGTTCCGCAACGGCTTTCAGAGCCACGCCAGCACCGAGACCTGCCCCGGCCATTCGACGATCCTCACCGGCGATCACCCGGCGCGAACCGGGATCGTCGGCAACAGCTGGATCGACCAGTCGCTGCAGCGTGAGGACAAGAACGTCTATTGCGCGGAGGATCCGAGCGTGCCGGGGAGCAGCTCCAACCACTACACGGTGTCGCCGAAACAGTTGGTGGTGCCCGCGCTCGGCGAGGTGATGAAGGCGCGCTGGCCGGCCAGCCGCAACGTCGCCGTGTCGGGCAAGGACCGCGCGGCAGTGATGATGAGCGGGCACAATGCCGACCAGCGCTGGTACTGGAACGGCAAGCAGTTCACATCCGACCTCGCCGCGGCGCCGGTGCCGCAGGTGGTGGGGAAGGTGAATGCGGCCATCGCCGCGGCGCTGGCGCAGCCGCGACCGCCGCTGGACGCGCCGCCCTATTGCCAGGCGAAGGCGCGGCCGGTCGCGGTGCAGGGCGGCGGCGGGCCGGTCGGCGCGGGGCGGTTCGCGCGCGCTGCCGGCGACACGGCCGGGCTCCGCGCCTCGCCCGAGCTCGACGGCGACACGCTCGCGCTCGCCGCCGGGATGGTCGACGAGATGCGGCTCGGGCGCGGCGCCCAGCCCGACGTGCTCGCCGTCAGCCTCTCGGCGACCGATTATGTCGGCCACAGCTACGGCACCGAGGGCGAGGAGATGTGCCTCCAGCTGCTCGAGCTCGACCGCGAGATCGGCGATTTCCTCGCCGTGCTCGACAGCCGCGGGATCGATTATGCGGTCGCGCTGACCGCCGACCACGGCGGCAAGGACATCCCCGAGCGTGAGCGGCTCGCCGGAGTCGCGGATGCAGTGCGCGTCGACCGAGCGCTCAGCAGCGGCGTCATCGGCCCCAAGCTCGCCGCGCAGCTCAACATCCAAGGGCCCGGCCTGGTCGGCGGAAGCAATTCCGGGGACATGTACATCGACGACCGCTTGTCGGCGGCGGACCAGAAGCGCTTCCTCGACGCCGCCGTCGCCGCCTACCGCGCGCATCCGCAGGTCGAGGCGGTGTTCACGGCCGCCGAGATCGCCGCGACGCCCAAGCCGACGGGCTCGCCCACGGAATTGAGCCTGATCGAGCGGGTTCGCGAAAGCTATTACCCCGGCCGCTCGGGCGACTTCTACGTGATTCTCAAGAAGGACGTGACGCCGATTGCCGACACCAGCCGCGGCTATGTCGCGACCCACGGCAGCGCATGGGACTACGACCGGCGCGTGCCCATCCTGTTCTGGCGCCCGGGGTTCAGGGGCGCGACGGTCGAGGCGCCGGCGGAGACGGTCGACATCATGCCGACGCTCGCGGCGCTGATCGAGCTTCCGCTCGCGCCCGGGTCGGTCGACGGTCATTGCCTGGCCGGCACGCCCGCCTTTTGTCCACAGCGCTAAGCGCTTAAGAACAGCCACTTTTCTTTCGGCTGCCGTTGAGGCATGAAGTCCGTCCAAGAGCGGAGGGGAGGCATGCGGAAGCGGATCGTGGCGCTCGTGCTGGCAGGCATCGCGCTCGGCGCATGCGTGCAGACGCGGCAATATGCCGACGTCCAGTTCACGCCGCCTGAGGGCGACTACAAGCTGCTGGTGCTTCGTCCCGACGTCACCGTCGGATCGCTGACCACCGGCGGCATGGTCGAGCCGCGCGCCGAGTGGACCGAGCAGGCCCGGACGAACATCGTCGCCGCGCTCCGTGCGCAGCAGGCGGCGCGGGGCGGCAAGGTCACGATCATCGAGCACCGCAACGAGCTCCCCGGCGTCACCGAGCAGGAGCTCGCCGACGTCGAGCGCCTCAACTTCGTCGTCGACCAGTCGATCGTCGAGCACAAATATCTCGGTGACTATCTGCCGACCAAGCGCGGCCGCGGGCTCGACTGGACGCTTGGCGCCGACGCGGTGAAGCTCGGGCAGAAGACCGGCTACGATTATGCCCTGTTCCTCCATGCCGAGGACCAGGTCGCCTCGACCGGGCGGATCGCGCTCGGCGTGGTCGGCCTCGCCGGCTGCGTCGTCGGCTTCTGCGCGCCCAACATCGGCGGCGCGGAGCAGCTCGATTATGCTTCGCTGGTCGACCTCAAGACTGGTGAAGTGGTGTGGTTCAACGTCGTCGACGCGGCGAGCCAGGTGCCCGGGATCAAGTTCGGCGACCTGCGCACGCCCGAAGGCGCCGCGCAGATGGTCGAGCGGCTGCTTGGCCGCATGAAGCCGGGCGAGGCTGTCCGCCGAGCGCAGGGAGAGCGCTGATGTGCATGCGCTGTGTTGAAATCAGCCGCCGCGCGCTGCTCGTCGGCGGCGGGGCGGCCGCGGCCGCGCTCCATGCCGGCGTCGCGAACGCGCGCGTTCGGCCGAGGGACATGGTCCCGCTGGTCGGGCCCGGGTTCAAGCCGACCGACAAGGACGAGCAGGGCATCTGGCAGCTGATGGAGCGCGCCGAGGAGGAGATCGCAGGCTCCAACCTGTTGATGACCGACGACAAGCTCACCGGATACCTGAAAAACCTGATCGGCACCGTCGGCGGACCCGCCGCCAAGGACTTCCGCATCTATCTCGCGCGCATCCCCGAGTTCAACGCGATGATGTTCCCGACCGGCTTCGCGGTGGTCTTTTCGGGGCTCCTGCTGCGGATGCGCAACGAAGCGCAGCTCGCCGGCGTGATCGCCCACGAATCGGGCCATTTCCTGCGCCGACATATGATCCGCTCGTGGCGCGACCAGCGGCGGAAGAGCGACATTTTCTCGGTCGGCGCGATGCTCGCCGGGATCGGCGGGGCAGGGGCCGGCGTCTATCTCGGCGATTATGTCCAGCTCGCGCAGCTCGGCACCATCCTGTCGCTGTTCAAGTACAGCCGCGACATGGAGGCCGAGGCCGACGCCATGGGCGCGAAGCTCGTCGCCGAGGCTGGCTACGACCCGATGGAGATGTCGACCATTTGGCTGCAGCTGATCGGTGAGCAGAAGGCGAGCGCCGCCTATCGCGGCAAGTTCCGGCGGCGCGGGTCGATCTTTGACACCCATCCGTCGGACGACGCGCGCATGGCCGATCTCAAGGCCGACGCGCTCGAGCTGAAGGTGCCGGGCAAGACGTACGACAGCCACCGCCACCGCTATCTGGCGACGATCGGCCCGATCCGGCAGATGCTGCTCGACGACCAGGTCAAGCTCAACGACCCCGGCGCGAGCCAGTATCTGCTTCAGACGCTGGCGCAGGACGGATGGGACGGCCTGCTCCGCTTCTACGAGGGCGAGGTGTGGCGGCTGCGCAACCGCAAGGGCGACGACGTGCGCGCCGCGCAAAGCTATGCGGCGGCGGTCGTCTATCCCGATGCGCCGGCGGACGCTTTCCGCTGGCACGGCATCTCGCTCCTCAAGGAAGGGCGCAGCGGCGAAGCCAAAGCGGCATTCACCAAATATCTGACGATGAAGCCGGACGCGCCGGACGCCGCCTGGGTGCGGCAGACGATCGGCTGAGGAGGGGCAAGTGAAGCGTTTGTCGACTGTCGCGCTGCTGGTTGCCGCCTCTGCCCTGTCCGCCTGCTCGACTCTGGGCGGCGAAGGCTATGGCTACAGCTCCTATGCCCCGGTGAACGTGCGCCGCGTCAACGTCGGCAACGGCAATATGACCGTCGTCCCGCCGCGGCCGTGGAACCGCCACCGCGCCATCCTGTTCGAGGACATTCCCGCGGTCGAGGACTGGACCCTCAACGGGCCCCTGCTCGACGGGATCACCTTCATCACCGGGCTCAAGAGCGGCCGTTTCATGGTCCGCCAGCGCCGCACGACCGACCAGCAGGTTCCCAAGTTCCGCGCGGATATGACCCCGCCCGAGATCGCGGCGATGCTCGAAAGCCTGTACCGCGTGCGCGGCGGCGCGGTCGATTTCCGCACCATTTCGATCCAGCCGCGCCAGTTCCTCGGCACCAGCGGCTTCCAGTTCGACTACGAGCATCTCGATGGCGACGAGCTGTGGCGCAAGGGCCGCGCGGTCGGCGCCGTGATCGGCGGCCAGCTCTACCTCGTCATGTACGACGCCGCGCGTTCGCATTATTACGAGGCCGCGCTGCCCGACTTCGAAGCGATCGTCGCCTCGGCGCAGCTGCGGCCTTAACCTCCCTGTCGGTAATCAGCCCACCGGCGAAATCGGTCCGGGCGCCGGGTCGGTCCCCGGCGACGGCGGGGAAGGCACGTCGATGTCGGGCTCGTGCGGCGGGACGCCCGGCGGCGGTTCGGTCGGCTGGCCGGGCTGCGACGGCTCGGGTGTCGGCGGCACCGGCGTGGTCGGCGGTTCCTGCGGTTCGGGCTGCTGTTGCATCGAGGGCTCTCCTCGCTCCGGAACGCGCATGAGAACAGCGGGTTGCCTGCCGCTTCGGCTTGCCCAACGGGCGCGGGCTGTTATAGGCCGCGGCCACCTACGGCGTCCGCGCGCGTGGCGGAATTGGTAGACGCGGCAGGTTTAGGTCCTGTTGTCGAAAGATGTGGGGGTTCGAGTCCCTCCGCGCGCACCAATTCCACGCGTAGGGCATCCAGTGGATGCCCTTGCATGGAATTCCGCGCACAACCCGTCCGAAGGACAGGTGAGCACGGAAATCACCGCGGCCGCCAATTATGATCGGGATTTGGAAACGTGAGTATCAAGACCGTCGAGACGCAGAACGAGGGCCTGAAGCGCGGCTTCATGCTGACCATTCCGGCCGCCGACATCGAAGCCCGGGTCGACAAGGAAGTGAAGCGTATCGCGCCGCAGGTGCGCATGCCCGGCTTCCGCCCCGGCAAGGTGCCGCCCAACCTGATCCGCAAGATGCACGGCGAGGCGCTCCAGCGCGACGCGCTCAACGGCGCCGTGCAGGAAGGCGTGCAGGAGCTGCTCGAGCAGCAGAAGGTCCGCCCGGCGCTCCAGCCGCAGGTCGAGCTCGACGATCAATATGAGCCAGGCAAGGACGCGGAGGTCTATGTCAGCCTCGAGGCGCTGCCCGACGTTCCGCCGGCGCAGGTCGACGATCTCACGCTCGAGCGGCTGACGGTCGAGGCGGACGAGAGCGCCGTCGACCGGCAGATCGAGCAGCTTGCGAGCCAGGCCAAGCGCTGGGAAGACGCGCCGAAGAAGCATGCGGCCGCGTCGGGCGACCTCGTGGTCATGGACTTCGAGGGCGAGGTCGGCGGAAAGCCGTTCGAGGGCGGCAAGGGCGAGGACATGTCTGTAGAACTGGGCTCGGGGCGGCTGATCCCGGGCTTCGAGGAGCAGCTCGTCGGCGCCAAGGCCGGCGACACGCGCGAGGTGAAGGTCGCCTTTCCGGACGACTATCCGGTCGAGAATCTGAAGGGCAAGAAGGCGCTGTTCGCCGTCACCGTCAAAGCAGTAAAGACTGCCGGCGAAACCAAGCTCGACGACGAATTCGCCAAGTCTCTCGGCCTCACCGACCTCGAGCAGCTCAAGGGGCTGATCCGGGGCCAGATCGAGCAGGAGCTCAACGGCCTCACCCGCACGCACATGAAGCGCCAGCTGCTCGACGAGCTCGCCTCGCGCCACGATTTCGCCGTGCCGGATTCGATGGTCGAGGCCGAGTATCAGAACATCATGAACCAGCTCCGCCACGAGGCGAGCCACGAGGCTGACCCGAAGGCCGCGCTGGCCGAGCTCGAGACCGAGTCGGCCGAGTACCGCCGAATCGCCGAGCGCCGCGTGCGCCTCGGCCTGCTCCTGTCCGAGATCGGCGCAGCCCACGGAGTCGAGGTCAGCGAGCAGGAGATGCGCAACATCATCGGCCAGGCGGCATCGCAGTACCAGGGCAAGGAGCGCGAGCGCTTCCTCCAGCTGGTCCAGCAGGAGCCGATGTTCGCCGCGCAGCTGCGCGCGCCGCTGTACGAGGACAAGGTCGTCGATTTCCTGTTCGGCAAGGCGACGATCACCGAGCGCCAGTCGACGCGTGAGCAGCTAGAGGCCGACCTCGAGAGCGAGGAAGGCCATGTGCATGGCCCGGGCTGCGGGCACGACCATGACCATGGCGCGGTGACCGAGAAACCCAAGGCGAAGAAGGCGCCGTCGAAGAAGGCTCAGGCGGCCAAGGTTTCCGAAGCCGCAGCCGAGGTTGCGCCGGGGAAGACGGCGAAATCCGCTTCGAAGAAGGCAAAGCCGGACGCAAAGGTTGAGGCGAAGGAGCCGATCCCGAGCAGCTCGAAGCCGTCGAAGAAGGCCGACCTGGTGGCGGAGGCCCCCGCGCCGAAGCCTGCCAAGCCGGTCAAGAGCGAGCCGGCGAACAAGAAGGCTGCCGAGAAGGTCGAAAAGGCCGGGAAGAAGCCCGCCAGGAACGAGGCCAAGCCGGCGGCCAAGCCCAAGAAGGCGGCGAAGAAGGGTTGAGCGAGCGCGCGGTCGTCTGCGAGGACCTCCGCGCCGGCATCGGCGACCTGCAGGCCGAGGGCTTTCGGCTCGACTGCATCTATCCGGCCGACGATCCGCACACGGCGCTGCTCACCAGGGGCGGCGAGTCGGTCCGGCTGACCAGCCGCCACGACGCGCCCGCCCCGGGCGAAAGGCTGCCGGCATTCGCGCCCGAATTCATCCTGACCCGCGCCGGTGAGTCGGCGGGGCAGGGCCGCGCGGGCATGCTCTACCGCGACCTCATACCGGGCAGGCTCGGCGGCCGCTATGTCGCTTCGCGCATTTCCATCCCCGGCGGCGGTCCCGTCGCCGACTGGGTGCACTTCCACCGCATCGCGCTGCAGCTGATTTTCGTTCGGCGCGGCTGGGTGCGCGTGGTTTATGAGGACCAGGGGGACCCGTTCGTGATGCACGAGGGCGACCTCGTCCTCCAGCCGCCCGGCATCCGCCATCGCGTGCTCGAAAGCTCGCCGGGACTGGAGGTGATGGAGATCACCGCGCCCGCGCTTCACGAGACCTTCGCCGATCACTCGCTCGAGCTTCCCAACGGCACCGATCCGGCGCGGCTGTTCGGCGGCCAGCGCTTCCTCCGCCACGTCGCCGAGCAGACCCCGTGGACAGCCTTTGGAGGCGGAGAATCGCAGGAAACGGCCATCGCCGACGCGACTGGCGGCCTCGCTGACGTCCGGATCCTGCGTCCCGGCACCGCCGCGAGCATCGACCTGGCGCCGCATGAAGGCGAACTGGTGTTCGGCTTCGTTCTGAACGGCTCGGTCATGCTGCATTTTCCCGGAGGCGGCGGACTGTGCAGCGGCGATGCCTTTGTCATCCCGCCTCGAGAGCCCTGGCGGTTGTCCGGCCTGTCGCCCGACTTCCGCCTGCTCCACGTCACCACCGCGCGGCTGGACTAGGGCGTAGCGAAACCACCGTTTGTCCCGAGCTTGTCGAGGGACTGCATTTCTTTCTACACGCATCAAACGAAGGACAGGCCTTCGACTAGCTCAGGCCAAACGGGGGTTTGGTGCCCAAAGCAAGCTCGCCGAGAATTGCCGTGCTGCTGCCGTGCTTCAACGAGGAAGCGGCGATCGCCGCGACCGTGCGCGGGTTCCGCGAGGCGCTGCCCGGCGCCACCGTCTACGTCTACGACAACAACAGCCGCGACCGGACGCGGGAGATCGCCGCCGAGGCCGGCGCCGTCGTCCGCTCCGAAAAGCAGCAGGGGAAGGGCAACGTCGTCCGGCGCATGTTCGCCGACGTGGATGCCGACGTTTACGTGATGGCCGACGGCGACCTGACCTACGACCCGGCCGCTGCCCCGGCGATGGTCGAGATGCTGCTGGCGGACCAGCTCGACATGGTCGTCGGCACGCGGCGGCATGAGGCGAAGGGCGCCTACCGCGGCGGGCACGTGCTCGGGAACAGGGTCTTCACAGGGCTGCTTTCCGGCCTGTTCGGGCGCAGCTTCAGCGACATCTTCTCCGGCTACCGCGTCTTTTCGCGGCGCTTCGTGAAGAGCTTCCCGGTGCTTTCGGCCGGGTTCGAGATCGAGACCGAGATGAGTGTCCACGCGCTCGAGCTTCGGATGCCGGTCGGCGAGGTCGAGACGAGTTACGCGGCGCGGCCCGAAGGCTCGCATTCCAAGCTGTCGACCTATGGCGACGGGTGGCGGATTCTCAAGACGATCGGCACGCTCTATCGCGTTGAGCGTCCGGCGCTCTTCTACGGCGCCATCGGGGCGCTGCTCGTGATCGTCGCGATCCTCCTCGCGATCCCGCTGGTGGGGACCTACATGGAAACGGGACTGGTCCCGCGCTTCCCGACCGCGATCCTGGTCACGGGCATGATCATCATCGCGGTGCTCTGCGTCTTCGCGGGGCTGATCCTCGACACCGTCACGCGAGGCCGCCGCGAGATCAGACGCCTGGCATATCTTTCGTTAGCGGCTCCCGGGGAACCGTAATCCGATTGCATCACCGCGACGGAAATGTGTCGGCGAACCGACGCTGAAGCTTCTTGGCTGCCCGGCCCTCCATTACTGTTGTTTCCCTCAACGCCGGCAACGGCGGCACAACAAGGGAGACGTTATGAGGCGGATTGAAGCGGCTTTACGCGCGGGTGTTGCATTTGCTGCGCTGGCAACGGTGGCGTCGGCGGCAGCGGCGCAGAGCACGCTTCCGCCGCCCGATGTCGTCACCGGCGAGGCGCCGCCTGCATCTCCCGCGACCGAAGCGGCGAGAGGTCCCGGAAACGAGATCGTGGTCACCGGCTCGCGCATCCGCCGCAACCCGCTCGACCTCGACGCGCCGCGCGTGTTCGTCGACCAGTCCGATATCCAGAAGACCGGCCTCAACTCGGTCAACGACGTGCTTCAGCGCCTGCCGAGCTCGGGCGGCGGCCTCAATTCGAAATTCAACAATTCGGGCAATCTCGGCAACCCGCCGGACGGCGGCGGCGTCGGCGCCGGCGCCGCGGAAGTCGACCTGCGCTATCTCGGCTCGCGCCGCGTGCTCGTGCTGGTCGACGGGCTGCGCTACGTCAACGGCGCGTCGGCCTCGGGCGTGCCCGGTTCGACCGACCTCAACTCGATCCCCGAATCGGCCATCGAGCGGATCGAGGTGCTTCAGGACGGCGCGTCCGCGATCTACGGCTCGGACGCGATCGCCGGCGTCGTGAACATCATCACCAAGCGCCGCCAGAAGGGCCTGATCGGCTCGGCGCAGCTCAGCGGCTATTGGCAGGAAGGCGACGGCTTCACCCAGAATTACCAGCTGAGCTGGGGCAACGGCAGCGACGGTCCGCTGGAGATTGTCATCGGCGGCAATTATGTGAAGCAGAAGGGCGTCTCGGCCGCGGACCGCGCGATCTCGCGCTTTCCCGCGCCTTATGCCGACAGCTGCGCGGCAGGCGGCTGCTCGAGCTTCCTGCCCAACGGGCGCTACATCGTCTTCGGCCAGGACCTGACGCTCAAGGCGCCGGTTACCGGACGGGCCTCCACACCAGACGATTTCCGGCCGTTTGCGGACCCGGCCGACCGGTTCAATTTCGCCCCCTACAACTACCTGCAGATCCCGCTCGAGCGTTACGGCGCCTTCGCCAACCTCCGCTATGAGTTCACGCCCCACGTCAACTTCTCGCTCAAGGGCATCTGGAACCGCCGCAAGTCGGCCAACCGCGCGGCCCCGCTGCCGTTCGGCGTCGGCGTCGCGGCGGGCATCACTCCGGTGCTCGACTCGATCGTCGTCGACGCGACCAACCCCTACAATCCGTTCGGCGTCGATCTCGACGCCAGTAACACGGTGCTGATCTACCGCCGCTTCGTCGAAGGCGGTCCGCGCCGCTTCTTCCAGACTGTGGACACGCATTACGGCGTCGCCACGCTCGCCGGCGACTTCTCGCTGTTCAACCATGGCTGGTACTGGGACGTGAACGGCGTCTACGGCCGCAACAAGGCCGAGCAGAAGATGTTCGGCAACATCAACTCGGGCAAGCTGCGCCAGGCGCTCGGCCCGATCGCCGACTGCACCGGTTCATGCGTGCCGTTCAACCTGTTCGGCGGCGCCGGCTCGATCACGCCGGAGATGATGGATTTCGTCACCTTCGTGCAGCGCGACAGCAGCCGCCAGTCGACGTGGGACTTCACGGGCAACGTGTCGGGCGCCCTGTTCGATCTGCCGGGCGGGCCGCTCGGGGTCGCGATCGGCGTCGAATCGCGCCGGCTGAGCGGCCGCTTCGATCCCGATCCGATCGTCGCCGCCGGGTTCAGCTCGGACATTCCGGCGCTCCCGACGCGGGGTCATTATTCCGTCAAGGAAGCCTATGCCGAGCTCAACGCGCCGCTGCTCGCGCACATGCCGTTCGCCGAGCTGCTCGAGCTCGACGCCGCCGCGCGCATCTCGGATTATTCGACGTCCGGCTCGACGACCACCTTCAAGGGCGGCGTGAACTGGAAGCCGGTGGCGGACCTGCGTCTTCGCGGCTCCTACGCCGAAGGCTTCCGCGCCCCGTCGATCGGCGAGCTGTTCGGCACTCAGTCGCGCTTCGACCAGTCGATCAGCGACCCGTGCTCGAACGACAGCACCGCCGCGCGCAACTTCAACAACGATGCGACGGTGAAGGCGAACTGTATCGCGGCGGGCGTGCCCGCGGCGGGCACCTACAAGCAGGCCAACCCGCAGATTTCGGTGCTGGTCGGCGGCAATGAGGCGCTCAAGCCCGAGACCTCGAAGAGCTGGATTTTCGGCGGGGTGTTCAGCCCGTCGTTCATCCCGCGCCTGTCGATCGAGGCCAACCATTACGACATCGAGATCAGGAGCGCGATCCAGCCGGTCGACGCGGCCGTCACGCTCAACAATTGCCTCGCCGGCGACGCGACCGCCTGCGCCCTCGTCACGCGCGCGGGCGGCGGCCAGCTGACCCAGATCCAGGGGCTGCTCGGCAACATCGCCGGCATTCGCACCAAGGGGATCGACCTCAACGTCGCCTACCGGACGCTGAGAACCCAGGCGGGCACGTTCGGCTTCACCTGGAACAACACCTTCCTGAAGAATTACGACGTGATCATCCCGACCGCGGACGGGACCCAGGTGATCAGCCGCGAAGGGACGGAGCAGGGCAGTCCGTCGCAGGGCTTCCCCAGGTGGAAGTCGATCGGAATCATCGACTGGGACGGCAGCCAGTTCGGCGCGACGCTGACCGGCCGCTACGTCTCCAAGCTGCGCGAAAGCGACGGCAATGTGATGGATCCGAAATTCTACACCGACCTGCAGCTGCGCTGGCAGCCGACGATGTGGAACAGCATGTTCACCGCCGCCGTCGGGGCGAACAACCTGTTCAACACCAAGGCGCCGGGCTGCAACACCTGCGACCTCAACAACCTCGACCCGTCAGTCTACGACATCCCGGGCCGCTATTTCTATGCGCGCATCGGCGTGAAGTACTGATCCTTTCGGCCATGAATGAACGGAGGGCGGTCCAGGAATGGGCCGCCCTTCACTCATTCAAACCCTCCCCCTTGCGGGGAGGGTAGGGAGGGGGCGCGGAGCAGGGCGCGAAGCGTTCTGCACCGCCACAAAGGATTCTCCGGCCGGCAGACGCCGGCGCCCCCCTCCAAACCTCCCCCACGAGGGGGGAAGCTTTATGCGCTTCCGTCCGCGCTTGAACCTTTCCGCTTTCGCGCCGATGTAAGCCCACCACCAAAAGAGGACCCATCTCCCGTGATCGACCACCAGGACATCGTCTCGCAGCTCGTCCCTATCGTCATCGAGCAATCCAACCGGGGCGAGCGCAGCTTCGACATTTTCTCCCGGCTGCTGCGCGAGCGGATCATCTTCATCACGGGGCCGATCGAGGACCATATGGCGAGCCTCGTCACCGCCCAATTGCTCTTCCTCGAGTCCGAGAACCCGAAGAAGGACATCTTCATGTACATCAACTCGCCGGGCGGCGTGGTGACGGCCGGCCTCGCGATCCACGACACCATGCAGTACATCCGGCCCAAGATCAGCACGGTGTGCATCGGCCAGGCGGCGTCGATGGGGAGCTTCCTGCTTGCCGCGGGCGAGCCCGGCATGCGCGTCGCGCTGACCAACAGCCGGATCATGATCCACCAGCCCTCGGGCGGCGCCCAGGGCATGGCCGCCGACATCGAGATCCAGGCGCGCGAGATCCTGCGCATGCGCCAGCGCCTCAACGAGCTTTACGCGAAGTACACCGGCCAGAATCTCGAGGACATCGAGAAAGCCATGGACCGCGACAAGTTCCTCGAGGCGGACGAGGCCAAGGCCTTCGGGATCATCGACGAAGTGTTCGACACGCGGCCGGAAGCGGGCGACGATTCAGGGACCGGGCAGGGCGAAGTGACGCCTGCGTAAGACGCCGAGCAGAAGGTGGAGATCGCACAGCGATTTTCGCCTTCTGTCGAAGAGACGTCGCACGCTCGGCCGGCGGGGCGTTCGGCGTAAAGCCCGAACGAATCTATTCGACGTGGTCGGGATTTACTCCCGTGACCTGCCCTCACCCTCTCCCCTCTGCGGCAGAAGGTGACCGGGTGAGGGGGCGCTCTTCGCCATCCGGGCCCTCCAGCCGTTCAGTTGCGGCTGATTTGCGCTCCGAGCGTTCTACAGGGCGCAATTTCAACTAAGTCTGGGCGCGATCGATCTCGCCAGGGTCGAAAGTGCCGCTCTGCAGGAT
>DASSOE010000135.1:0-12633 GCA_035700945.1 Sphingomicrobium sp.
CATCTTCCCCGGCTGGATTACGAGTCCCGACACGCGCGCGGCCTCCGCAATTGCGGTGCGGCATGCCTCTTCCGCAGACGGTGCCCCGCGGAAGTGAAGCGCCACGCCGAGCGGCTTCGCTTCGACCAGCACACCCGGGTGCTTTCGCTCCAGCGTCCGCAGGCGTTGAATGACCGCGTCGAGAGCCTCGGGGCGTTCGCCCTCGCTCGTCACCCGTCCGCCGGTACGCGTTTCGAGGCCATGATGGCCGCCAATCGTCAGGCGAACGGACCCGATCAGATTCTCGACCTCCGCCGAATGGCGCCCGGTCAATATTGCGACCCTGCCATCTAGCCGGTCGGACAGGCGTTCAAGGAGCCTGCGTAGCTCGCTGCTGACGACAATTTCGTCAGGAGTCGGCGCGATCTCCACGAGCGTGCCGTCGAAATCGAGGAACAGGCCTGCGCCGCGCAACAGGTCGCGCGGCGGCCGCTCCCCCGGAGCGGTGGTTGGGTCCACAGTCATGGTTTGAGGGGGTCAGGTAGCGGGGCATGGTGGGCGCGGCAAGGATTGAACTTGCGACCCCACCCGTGTGAAGGGTGTGCTCTACCGCTGAGCTACGCGCCCACGCCCCGGCTGAAGTGGGGCGGATATAATGCCCGGATTTCGCCTGTCCACCCAGGCTATTGAACCGCGTCCTTGAGGACCTTGCCGGGCCTGAACTTGGGCTGGGAGCTTGCCGCTATCTGCATCGGCTCGCCGGTTCGCGGGTTGCGGCCGGTGGATGCCTTGCGGCGGGTGACCGAGAAATTGCCGAACCCAACCAGCCGGACTTCGTCCCCGCGCTTGAGCGTCGACGTGATGACTTCCAGCATCGTCTCGACGGCCCGCGCTGCGTCGTTGCGGTTGAGTCCCGCGCGGTCCGCGACATGACCGATGAGCTCCTGCTTGTTCATGCCCCGGCTCTCCCTCATCGACCGCAAGACTCGCGCGCAAGGCGCACCTGCATTTAAGGCAAGAGTCCCCCCGCCTGTCCAGTAGCTGTCTGAACCCTAATGACGAACAGGAGCGCCGGTGTCCCCGATCGGCGGGTGGACCGGGGGTTCGGCCGCATGCTCGTCGGCGTCGGTCCATTCGATCGGCTGCAGCGGCTCGACCAGCGCGCGTGCAAGCACCTGGTCGACATGATCGACCGGGACGATCTCGAGCGCCTCGGTCACCGTCGCCGGCAGCTCGACGAGGTCTTTTTCGTTCTCCGCAGGGATCAGCACGGTCGTGATCCCGCCGCGAATCGCCGCGAGGAGCTTTTCCTTGAGGCCGCCGATCGGAAGCACGCGGCCGCGCAGCGTCACCTCTCCCGTCATCGCGACGTCGCGGCGCACCGCAATGCCGCTCAGCGTCGAGATCATCGCTGTCACCATGCCGATGCCCGCCGACGGCCCGTCCTTGGGCACCGCCCCTTCGGGCAAGTGAACGTGGATGTCCTTGCGCGCGAAAATCGACGGCTTGACGCCAAAAGCGGGCGCGCGCGCCTTGACGAAGCTCATCGCCGCCTGGATCGATTCCTGCATCACTTCGCCGAGCTTGCCGGTTGTCTTGATCTGGCCCTTGCCCGGCACTGTGACCGCTTCGATCGTCAGCAGCTCGCCGCCGACCTCGGTCCAGGCGAGGCCGGTGACGGCGCCGATCTGGTCCTCCTCCTCGCCCATCCCGTAGCGGAATTTCCTAACGCCCAGGAAATCGCCGAGGTTTTCGGGGGTGAGCTCGACCTTTTCGGCCTTTTTCTCGAGGATCTGGCGAAGCGACTTGCGCGCGACCTTGGCCAGCTCCCGCTCGAGCGTGCGGACGCCCGCCTCCCGCGTGTAATGCTGGATGATCTTGCGCAGAGCCTCGTCGGTGAAGACCAGCTCCTCCTCCTTGAGGCCGTGCGCTTCCATCTGCTTGGGGATGAGGTGGCGCTTGGCGATCTGCACCTTCTCGTCCTCGGTGTAGCCCTCTAGGCGGATGATCTCCATCCGGTCGAGCAAGGGCTGCGGCATGTCGAGCGAGTTCGCGGTGGTGACGAACATCACGTCGCTGAGGTCGTAGTCGAGCTCGAGATAATGATCCTGGAAGCGGCTGTTCTGCTCCGGGTCCAGCACTTCGAGAAGCGCCGAGCTCGGATCGCCGCGGAAATCCTGGCCGAGCTTGTCGATCTCGTCGAGCAGGAACAATGGGTTCGACGTGCCCGCCTTCTTGATATTCGAGATGATCTTGCCCGGAAGCGAGCCGATGTACGTCCGCCGGTGGCCGCGGATTTCCGCTTCGTCGCGCACACCGCCCAATGACTGACGAACGAACTCGCGGCCCGTCGCACGCGCGATCGAGCGCCCGAGCGAGGTCTTGCCGACGCCTGGCGGACCGACGAGACACAGGATTGGGCCCTTGAGCTTGTTGGTGCGCGCCTGGACGGCGAGATATTCCACGATCCGGTCCTTGACCTTCTCAAGCCCGTAATGGTCCTCGTCGAGCACGCCTTGCGCCTCGGCGATGTCCTTCTTGAGCTTCGACTTCTTGCCCCACGGCAGCGCCAGCAGGACGTCGAGATAGTTGCGCGCGACCGTCGCTTCGGCCGACATCGGCGCCATCGCGCGAAGCTTCTTGAGCTCCGCGGTGGCGCGGGTCTTCGCCTCCTTCGACAGGCGTGTCTTGCGGATCTTCTCGGCCAGCTCGGCGAGCTCGTCGCCGCCCTCCTCGCCCTCGTTGCCGAGCTCGCGCTGAATCGCCTTGAGCTGCTCGTTGAGATAATATTCGCGCTGCGTTTTCTCCATCTGGCGCTTGACCCGGCTGCGGATCTTCTTCTCGACCTGAAGCACGCCGAGCTCGCCCTCCATGAAGGCGAACACCATTTCGAGCCGGCGCGACGGGTTCAGCTCGCCGAGAAGCGCCTGCTTGTCCGCGACCTTGATCGACAGGTTCGATGCCACGGCGTCCGCGAGCACCGACGGATCCTCGATCTCCGACAGCTGGATGCCGGTTTCGGGCGGCAGCCTTTTGTTGAGCTTGGCGTAATTCTCGAACTGGTCGATGACCGAGCGCATCAGCGCCTGGGCTTCGGGTCCGTCGGCGGACTCCTCGTCGACCTCCTCGATCTCGGCCGCCATGTAGCCGTCTCGCTCGACGAGATCGACGAGCCGCGCCCGCTTCACGCCTTCAACGAGCACGCGCACCGTGCCGTCGGGAAGCTTGAGCAGCTGCATCGCCGTCGCGATCACACCGAGGTCGTACATCGCGTCGCGATCGGGGTCGTCCTCGCTCGGATCGAGCTGGGCGACGAGGAACAGCTCCTTGTCGGCGGCCATCGCCGCCTCGAGCGCCGCGACCGACTTTTCACGGCCGACGAACAGGGGGACGATTCGATGCGGGAAGACGACGATGTCGCGAAGCGGAAGGATCGGGAGAAAGCGAGTCATGGGCGAGTATATGGGCGGCCCCGCTCACCGGCGCAACAAAGGTGGGGAACATCGGTCCGACGCCAAGCGCTCTATGCCGCGCAAGGAGGCGGCAATGGCCGAGGACAGGGAAAAGATCAGCACCGGGCCGAACGACAGGCCGATCAACGAGACGATTGCCGGGACCGGCCCAGGTATCGCCGACGACAGCCTCGCGCCCGGCGAAACCGAAATCCCCGACGCGCCGAGCGACGAGCAAGTCGAGGAAATGGCCGAAGAACTGGGCGCACCGACAGCGGAAAAGGACACGCTTCCGCTGGAAGGTGAATGAATCGCGGCTGTTGGAGGCGCTCGATTCTGTAATCGTTCAGTTTCAACGGCTACAGTGGCCGATATGAACCTTCGCCATTCGCTTCTCGCGCTCAGCGCACTTAGCCTGTCCGCCGGCGCTTCGGCGCAATATTGGTATCCGCCGGCGCCTATGCCGCCCGCCCCCATGCCGCCCGCCCCCATGCCGCCAGCGCCGATGGCAGCGCCGATGGCAGCGCCGATGGCAGCGCCGCCGCGCGCCGCCGTCGCGGAGCCGTGGATGGTTCAGCAGGCGCCGCAAGTGCCCTCAGGGCAGCCGTGGCAGTCGCCGATCGCCCAGTCCAACAAGGGCACTGCACTCGAGCCGATCGACCTCCCGCCGGCGATCGAACAAGGCGTCGACATGATCTACATCGACGAGGCGCTCGTGCCGCGCGCGGTCCACGACCGCGGCTTCCTCGCCGGCATGACCAACGCCGCGTGGAGCACCGCGCCCGTCGACCTCTTCACTTCGGTCAATCCGATCTACACCGAGCTTCGCCGCGGGCTCGTCAAATATGAGCAGAGCTGGGGAAGCCTGCCGCAGATTGAAATCCCCGTGGGCCCGACGCTGAAGAGCGGGTCCAGCGGGGAGCGCGTGGCCATGCTACGCACCCGCCTCGGCCTCGCCGAGGGCGACAGCTATGATTCGGCGCTCGCGGCGCGCGTCAAGGAGTTCCAGGCGGTCCACGGCCTCACCGACGACGGAATCGCCGGCTCTGGAACCATTGGCGCGCTCAACCGCGGCGCCGACTATTACGAGAAGCTGATCATCATCAACATGGAGCGCGCAAAGCGCCTCCCCGCGCCCGAGGAGCAGCGGAAGTACGTGATCGTCGATTCCGGCGACGCGCGGCTGTCGATGTGGGAGAACGGCCGCAAGGTCGACGAGATGAAGATCATCGTCGGCAAGGCCGAGACGGCGACGCCGATGATGGCAGCCTACATCCGTTATGCCAGCGTCAATCCCTATTGGAACGTGCCGCCCGAGCTGGTCAGGAACCTGATCGGCCCGCGCATCGTGAAGCAGGGCATCAGCTACCTCACCGATCGCGAATATCAGGTAATGACCGACTATTCCGAGGACGCAAAGCTGATCGACCCCGAAACAGTCGACTGGCAGGCGGTCGTCGACGGGCGCGAGGAAGTGCGCCTCCGCCGCCTGCCCAGCCCCGCGAACTCGATGGGCATGATGAAGTTCATGCTGCCCAACTACTTCGGCATCTATCTCCATGATTCGCCGGAGAAAGAGCATTTCACGAAGAACGAGCTGTGGATCAGCAACGGCTGCGTCCGCGTCGAGGATTACAAGCGCCTGGCGAAGTTCCTGTTCAACGGCGGCGTGCCCAAGGGCGATGACCCGAAGGTCGAAAAGGAAGTCGACCTGCCCCAGCCGATCCCGGTCTACATGACTTACCTGACGGTCCAGCCGGCCGCCGACGGCGTGCAGTTTCTCGAGGACCATTATGGCCGCGACGCGCACCTCCTCGACCGCTACGGGGAGCAACTCCTCGCCGCAGTGCACGGTCAGTAAGCGTTAGCGCCCGGCTATAGGCGGGCAGCCCGCGCGATCACGGGCATGAAGACGTGTCGGGGCTGGCCGTCGGGCCAGACTGCAGCGAGCTCATCGAGAGCCGCGGCGAGCCGGCCCGGCTCCCACCGCTGCACCGCGGACCAGCTGCCGACATAAGCTCCGAGCTGCTCAAGGGTCCACGCGAGGTGCACCGCGCAAGGGGTGAGCCGCACTTCCTCGCCGGGAAAATCAATCGTGCGATAGCCGTCGACCAGCAGCCAGTTCCCGGGTGCCCACATGGGCTCGAGCGGCTTCAGTAGGGCGCGGCCGACGATCTCGTCGACCACGGGATCCACGAAGAACCAGCCATAGCCGATCGCGGCGAGCAGTCCTCCGGGACGGAGTACTCGTCGCGCTTCGCTGTAGAAGGCGTCGAGGTCGAACCAGTGGAGGGCCTGTGCGGCAAGAACGAGGTCGCAGCTGGCGCCGGGGAGCGAGCAGCGCTCGGCGGGCTCAACGGCGAAGTCGATGTCCGGGTGCGGCCCGGCCTGGCTGATCTGCGCCGCGCTGGCGTCCGTCGCATGGACGCGCTGAAAATACGCAGCAAGAAGCCGCGCAGCCTGCCCGTTCCCGGTCCCCGCGTCCCATGCGAGCTCGCCGCCGGGCGCGAGCGCGGCAATTTCCGCGATCAGGCTTTCGGGATAGGCCGGACGCGAGCGCGCGTAGAGGGCAGCATGGCCGGAGAAGAGGTCGGGGAAAGACCCCGCCGATTCAGGCTGCGTCGTCGGCCTTGTCCTGGGAAGCATAGACCCGCACCGGCTCCTTGGTGCCGAGGACCACTTCCTTGTCGATATGCACTTCGTCCACGCCGTCCATCGACGGCAGGTCGAACATGGTGTCGAGCAATATGCTCTCGAGGATCGAGCGCAGGCCGCGCGCGCCGGTCTTTCGCTCGATCGCCTTGACCGCGATCGAGTGCAGCGCGTCGTCGGTGAATTCGAGCTGCACGTCTTCCATGTCGAACAGCTTGGCGTACTGCTTCACGAGCGCATTCTTCGGTTCGACCAGGATCTTGACCAGCGCGGTTTCGTCGAGGTCGAGCAGGGTCGCGATCACCGGCAGGCGGCCGACGAACTCGGGGATGAGACCGAACTTGAGCAGGTCCTCGGGCTCACAATGCTGGAGGATCTCTCCGGTCTTGCGCTCGTCGGGCGCGGCGACATGGGCGCCGAAGCCCATCGATTTGCCCTGCATGCGGTCGGAGATGATCTTTTCGAGGCCGGCGAAGGCGCCGCCGCAGATGAACAGGATGTTGGTCGTGTCGACCTGAAGGAACTCCTGCTGCGGATGCTTGCGCCCGCCCTGCGGCGGAACGCTCGCGGTCGTGCCTTCCATCAGCTTGAGCAGCGCTTGCTGGACGCCCTCGCCCGACACGTCGCGGGTGATCGAGGGATTGTCCGACTTGCGGCTGATCTTGTCGATCTCGTCGATGTAGACGATGCCGCGCTGCGCTTTCTCGACATTGTAGTCGGAGGCCTGGAGCAGCTTCAAAATGATGTTCTCGACGTCCTCGCCGACATAGCCGGCCTCGGTCAGAGTCGTCGCGTCGGCCATGGTGAACGGCACGTCGAGGATGCGCGCGAGCGTCTGGGCAAGGAGAGTCTTGCCGCAGCCGGTGGGGCCGATCAGCAGGATGTTCGACTTGGCGAGCTCGACGTCGTTGCCCGCCTTCGCACCGTGCGACAGCCGCTTGTAATGGTTGTGGACCGCGACCGAGAGCACCCGCTTCGCGCGGTCCTGGCCGATCACATAATCGTCGAGGACCTTGCAGATCTCGGACGGAGTCGGAACGCCGTCGCGGGTCTTGACCAGCGCCGATTTCGACTCCTCGCGGATGATGTCGTTGCACAGCTCGACGCATTCATCGCAGATGAACACCGTCGGTCCGGCAATGAGCTTGCGCACCTCATGCTGCGACTTGCCGCAGAACGAGCAGTAGAGGGTGCTTTTGCTGTCGCCGCCTGAAAGCTTGGTCATTCCCGTCCTTGCGCTCCGGCCGCGAACGACCGTCCTCTCGTGGGCATGCTAGCCCGCTTTATGGCACAATCAACCATGCAGGTCGGTTAACGCGCCCCGCCCGGCGATTGCTCCTTTGATTTCAGCAATATGGATGGACAGCCTGCACCTAGCAAGGGGCGCACTGTCACAGTTTGAGACGGTTGAGCGCCTCGCGGGCGGCCTCGTGGAATTCGGAACTCGCGTAAATGTCGTTGTGCCCTGCTCGGGCGATAGTGCGGTCGAGATACAGTTGCGGAACGCGCTTCCTGAGCGCATCGGTGCGCTCGCCCGGGATGATCTCGTCACGCTCGGCCGCAATGATCGCGACCGGCACTTGCGACTTTTCGAGCGCCGAGGCGGCGGCGATCTCATGCTCGAAGAATGGGCCGATCGGCAGCCACGGGTACATCGACTGCGCCACCGCCTTGAGCGAATCGAACGGCGTGACGAGGATCAGTCCGTCGAGCTTTCGCTTTGAGGAAAGCGCCGCGGCGATGCCGCTGCCGATGCTGAAACCGACGGCGACGACGCGGTCCGGCTTCACCTCCTCGACGGCATAATCGTAGACTAGCGGCGCGTCGGCGATCAGCGCTTCCGCCGACGGCGAGCCCTGCGACGGCGAATAGCCGCGGTAGTGGAATGCGACGACCTCCTCGTCCGGGAACAGCTGGTGGAGATATTCCGCGACATCCTGCGCGTTCCAGGCATTGCCGCCAAAGCCCAGGATCAGGGTGCGCTCCGCTGAGGGTTCATCCGCCGGGATGTGGATGCCCGCGAGTTCCTGCCCCTCTTGAGTCTTCACCGACAGCCGCTCCGCGCGAGGCGGAAAGGGGCCAGCGCGCGGAACGGCGTGCGTCGGGAAAATCAGGTGTGACTGAAACTCGAACATGGCGAAGACGAGGGCGAGGGCTGCAGCAGCGGCGATCGAAGCCGCGACGATGCCTCTAGCCGGCGAAGGCCGCCTCAATCGCCGGAGTCACGCGGTCGACCGTATAAGGCTTCTCGATCACGGGTGCGTCGTTGAACTCCGGCGGCGGCGGGTCGACGTGGCCGCCGGTGGCGATGACGAACGGCACCTTCTTCTCACGCAGGCGGGTCGCGACGGGCCACACGTTCTCGCCCTTGAGATTGACGTCGAGGATCGCGAGATCGAATCCGCCCCTTTCGACCTCCTCCAGCGCACATTCGACCGTGTCGCACGTCCCGCGCACCTTGTGCCCGAGCGAATCGAGGAAATCCTCGAGCATCATCGCAATGAGAGGCTCGTCCTCGACGATCAGTATGGAGCGTGTGCCTGGCATGCACCGGTCGGCATAAAGTGCGCGCGCAAAAGCGCAAAGCGCTTATTTGCTTCCGATTGCCCGCCGCGCCGCAGCCGCGAGGTCGATCACCGAGAACGGCTTCGGCAGAAAGTTCACATTCTCGATGTCGATCGACTTCCTCAGCTGCTCTTCGGCATAGCCCGACATGAACAGGATCTTGAGCTCCGGCCGGTTCTTGCGCGCTTCGCGGACCATCGTCGGCCCGTCCATCCCGGGCATCACCACGTCGCTGATCAGCAGCGCGATCGGCTCGCCACGGTTGACGATTTCGAGCGCGTCTTCGCCATTGTCTGCAGTCACAACCGTGTAGCCGTGACGGGTCAGCGCCCGCTCCGCGACGCTGCGCACCATCGGCTCGTCCTCGACCAGGAGCACCGTGCCGCTGCCCCACAGCTCGTCCTGCTTGGCCTTGGCGGCGCTCGGGCCGCGGGCCGCTCGCGCCTCCTGCCGATGGACCGGCAGGTAGATCACAAAGCGGGTCCCCTCGCCCATCGTCGAATCGGCGAAGATGAAGCCGCCGGACTGCTTGACGATGCCGTAGACCGTCGAAAGGCCCAGTCCGGTGCCCTTCCCGACCTCCTTGGTGGTGAAAAAGGGCTCGAAAATCTTGCCAAGAACGCTCGACGCGATGCCCGTGCCGGTGTCGGTGACCGAAAGCGCGCTATAGTCGGCGATCGGGAGAATGTCGGAGCCGAGCTCAGCGACCTGGTCCGCCTTCACCGAATAGGTCTGGATAGTGAGCACGCCGCCTCCCTTGGGCGCCATCGCATCGCGCGCATTGACCGCCAGGTTGATGATGACCTGCTCGAGCTGGCCCGGATCGGCCCGGATCGGGCCCAGGTTGCGGCCGTGCTTGACGACCAGCTCGACGGTTTCGCCGAGAAGCCGCTTGAGGAGGTGCGAGACTTCGGAGACGACATCGGGCAGCTGCAGCACCTGAGGCCGCAGCGTCTGCTGGCGCGAGAAAGCCAGCAGCTGGCGAGTCAGCCCGGCCGCACGGTTCGAATTCGACTTGATCTGCTGGATGTCATCATAGTCGATGTCGCCGGGCGTGTGCCGCATCAGCATCAGGTCGCAATGGCCGATGATCGCCGTCAGGATGTTGTTGAAGTCGTGCGCGACGCCGCCGGCGAGCTGGCCGACCACTTGCATCTTGGTCGCCTGGGCGACCTGGCGCTTGAGCTTCGCTTCCTCGCTATTGTCCTTGAGAAGAAGCAGCACAGCAGCGTCGCCGAGTCCGCGAAGGCCGGCAATGGTCAGCGCGACGGGCTCCGCGGGTTGGCCCGCGAGCCGCACCGCGATATCGCCCGACATGGCGGGACCACGCGCATTGCGCCGAACCGCATCGGCGACCGCAGCCTTGTCTTCCTTTACAACCAGATCGCCGGGATAGACGGGCATTTTCGATTCCTTGATTCCGGCGGCGTGGCAGAAGGCCTCATTCATCGTCAGGAACCGCCCGTCGCCGTCGACGAGGGCAAGGCCGATCGGAAGCATGTCGAGCAGCGCCTGGAGATGCGAAGAGCTCGACATCGGCAGCGTGTCGGGGCTGTCGAACAGGTAGAAGTTGCCGTAGTCGGCAGCGCCCGGCGCATCGAGTGGAAGCAGGAGCGCGCGAAGCTGCCGCCCGGTGTCACCTTCGGCGGTGAGCTGAAGGTGACCTCCATCCTCCGACTCCTCGATCAGGTCGGTGAGGCGCGAGGGCTCATTACGCGCGTGTCCGGCGAGTGCGCGCTCTTCGAACAACCGGTTGTACGCAATGATTTTGCCTTGCGGATCGACAAGTGCCGCCAGAACACCGGCATGGGCAAGCAAATCGCCCGCCTTGCCGTGCAAACGATTCGCCGCCACCGCGACAGGGTCGCCTGCGGTCGCCTTGACGAAGCGCCACAGGAGCAGGTCATTCTGCGTACCGACGCGCTCGACCTCGACCGGCGTCGAACCTGCCGTCGTTTCGATCGCGGTGACGCAGCCGGCGCCATCGCGCCAGGCCATCGCCAACGCGAGCTCGAGTCCCTGCCGCGCATCCTCGGCGGCCGCGAGCTCGAGCGGCGGGCGGGCGCCTCCGAAGCGCTCGCGATAAGCAGCGTTGACGAGCAGCAGCGAGCCCTCGCCGGTGGTGAGCGCGACGGGGTCGCTGCTGAGGCCGAGCGCCGAGCCCAGCAGCGCGAAGTCGGGACCTACGACCAGCGGCTCGGCGGGGGCTGCGGCTGCTGGTGTCCGCAGATACGCAAAAGCTGCCGCTGCGGCCCCCGCGACAACCAGCGCTCCGGCGATCAGCGGCTGTCCAAGCAGCAGTAGCAAAATGGCGGCACTCGCCGCGGCCCCGCCGACCAGCACGGGCACAAGCCATCGCCCCCATCCATCGAGGGCGGTCGATTCGATCGGCGGCAATTCCTGGTACAGCATCAGCGTCGCCGCCCATGCTACCAGAAGCGCGTCATCCTACCAGATGCGCACGCGGTCCGCGGGCGCGAGGTAGAGCTTCTGCCCCGGCTTCACGCCGAAAGCCGGATACCACGGGTCCATGTTGCGGACGATGTCGGTCCGGTACTCCGACGGCGCGTGCGGATCGGTAAGGAGCCGCTGCCGAAGATTGGCTTCGCGATAGTTGCGGCGCCATACCTGCGCCCAGCCGAGGTAGAAGCGCTCGTCCGCCGTCACCCCGTCGATCACCGGCGGCGGCGCGCCATTGAGCGAGGCGATATAGGCGTCGTGAGCGACCGTCAGGCCGGCCAGGTCCGCGACGTTCTCGCCCATCGTCAGCTTGCCCTGCACGTGCATGCCCGGAAGCGGCTCGTAGGCGTCATATTGCGCCCCGAGCTTGTCGAGCCGCGACTGGAAAGCCTTGACGTCGTCGGGCGTCCACCAGTCGGAAAGGCGTCCGCTCTTGTCGTACTTGGCGCCCTGGTCGTCGAAATGGTGGCTGAGCTCGTGGCCGATCACGGCGCCGATCCCGCCGTAATTGACGGCATCGTCAGCATTCGGATCGAAGAAGGGCGGCTGCAGGATCGCCGCGGGGAAGACGATCTCGACCATGCCGAAATTGGCGTAGGCGTTGATTGTCATCGGGGTCATGCCCCATTCCCACTTGTAGATCGGCTTGCCGAGCTTCCCGAGATTGTAGGCATAATCGAAGCGGTTCGACCGCATCGCATTGCCGAGGAGATCGTTGCGGTCGATCGCAAGGCCGCTCATGTCCCGCCATTGCGAGGGGTAGCCGATCTTGGGGGTGAAGGCGGCGAGCTTGGCATGCGCCTTGACCTTCGTGTCGGCGCTCATCCAGTCGAGCTTGTCGATGCGCCGGTCCATCGCCGCGATGACATTGTGGACGAGCTTGTCGGCGGCCGCCTTGGTTTCGGGCGGGAAGAAACGCGCGACGTAAAGCTTGCTGACGTCGTCACCGAGCGCCCCGACCGTGAAGTTCACCGCGCGCTTCCACCGCGCCTCCTGTTCCGGAGTGCCGGACAAGGTGGTGCCGTAGAAAGCGAAATTCTCCTTGTCGAACGCCGACGGGAGGTACGGCGCATAGGAGTCGAGCGAACGGACCAGCAGCTGGTCCTTGAGCACGCCGAGCGGTGCCTTGCCAACCAGCGCCGCGATCTTGCGGACGGCGGACGGTTGCGCGACCAGCAGTGAATTAACTCCCTGGGCGCCGCTCGCGCGGATCAGCTCGCGGAAGTCGAACCCCGGAGCGCTCTTCGCGAAATCCTCCATCGCGAACTTGTTGTAGGTCTTGGTCGCGTCGCGGCTTTCGATGCGGGTCCAGCTCGCCGCCGCAATTTTGGTTTCGAAGTCCAGTATCGCCTTCGCCCGCGCGGCGGCATTTTTCTCGCCCGCAAGCGTCAGCATGTTGGTCAGGTGCTGGAGATATTTCGCCTTGGTCTCGGCGAGCTTCGGCTCCTTCGACAAATAATAATCGCGGTCGGGCATCCCCAGCCCGGCCTGGTAGAATTGGAGGATGTACTGGTCGGGGGCCTTG
>DASSOE010000136.1:0-4521 GCA_035700945.1 Sphingomicrobium sp.
GACATCCTGCTGACGCCGCACCCGTCGGCCAGCCACATGATCCAGCGCCTCGCCAAGGGCAAGCCGCTGCTCGATGCCAATGGTTGCCGCGCCTACGCCGCGCAGCTGACCAAGCAGCTCGACGAGCGGCTGGCGAAGGAAGCTGCCGCCAAATGACTCGTCATTGCGAGGAGCGCAGCGACGAAGCAATCCAGTCAGGCCGGAGCTGGATCGCTTCGCTACGCTCGCAATGACGGCATGAGCTTCCGCGTGACGGTCCCATGCAGGCGAGCGCAGGGCGAAGCGATCGCCGACAGCGACGATCCGCTTCCGGGCGTCGTGCTCGTCGCCGACGAACCTGATCCGCACAAGCCCGACGATTGGCTGATCCACGCTTATTTCGACCACGCGCCGACGAACGAGGATCTCGCGGCTCTGCGCCGCCTCGGCTCGGGCGAGCCGCGGGTCGAGGAGCTCGGCGAGGCCGACTGGGTGACGATGAGCCAGTCGGGCCTGCAGCCGATCCGCGCCGGCCGCTTTTATGTGCACACGCCCACGGCCAGAGAGACTGTCCCCTCGGGGACCGTCCCCTTCGAAGTCGACGCGAGCCTCGCCTTCGGCACCGGCCAGCACGCGACCACCAGCGGGTGCCTCGAAGCGCTCGACCGGCTCGAGCGCGACGGCAAACGCTTCGCCAACATCGCCGACGTCGGCACCGGCACCGGCCTGCTCGCTTTCGCGTCGCTCGCGCTGTGGCCGGAGGCGAAGTGCATCGCCACGGACATCGATCCGGTCGCGGTTGACGTTGCGCGCGACAATGCGGCGATCAACCGCGTGAAGCTCGGCCACGGCGCCGGCGAGCTGCTGCTTGCCGAGGCGGCTGGCATGGACTCGCCATTGCTCGCCGCGCGCGCACCGTTCGACCTGATCGTCGCCAACATTCTCGCCGGCCCGCTGATCGAGCTCGCGCCCGATTTCGCGCAGGCGCTCGCGCCCGGCGGCGAAATCGTGCTCGCGGGATTGCTCGACACGCAGGCCGAGGCAGTCGCACGCGCCTACGCGCAGCAGGGACTGTCCCTCCAAGAGGGCCAGTCCCTCATCGGCGAATGGCCGGTGCTCGTCTGCGAACGCGCGGGCTAGCCGCCGAGTCCACTTGTCTCGCCCGCCTGGCGCTGCAACAGCAGTACGATGAAATTCGCGATCCTCCTTGGCGCGGCGGCGCTGCTCGTGCCGGCGCCCGCGCTCTCCGCCCCCGCCGCTCATCATGCGAAAACGCAAACCAAGCACCCGCCGCGGAGCGAGGCTCGTCCGGCCAAAAGGCCGGAAGCGAAGGAGGTCGCGAAGGAATATTTCGAGCCGCACGAGACGCGCTCGACCGGCACCGTGATCATCGGCGGGCAGCCGCTAAATTATGACGCGATCGCTGGCACGCTCGTGGTGCACGCCAAGGGCTGGGAGGACACCGACGCGGTCGAGGCGGACGCCAAATCTGATGAGAAGGGCGACAAGACGGATAAGGACGGTCCCAAGCCCGAAGCCTCGATGTTCTACACGGCCTATTTCAAGCAGGGCGCGCCCGCCGCGGGCCGGCCGATCACCTTCCTGTTCAACGGCGGCCCGGGCTCGTCGAGCATCTGGCTGCACATGGGCGCGTTCGGGCCGGTGCGGGTCATCACGACCGACGGGAAGCACAATCCGCCCGCGCCTTATTCGACGGTCAACAACGACCAGAGCCTGCTCGACGCGAGCGACCTCGTCTTCATCGACGCGCCGGGGACGGGCTTCAGCCGCATCGCCGGCAAGGACAAGGAAAAGGCTTTCTACGGGGTCGACCAGGACATCCAGGCCTTCACCGATTTCATCACCCAGTTCCTGACCAAATACGGGCGCTGGAATTCGCCCAAATATGTGTTCGGCGAGAGCTACGGGACGATGCGCGGGGCGGGGCTGTCGCTCGCGCTGCAGAATGCCGACGTCGACCTGAACGGCGTCATCCTGCTGTCGGACATTTTGAACTGGGATTTCATGCCCGACGATCCGCAGCTCAATCCCGGCATCGACATGCCCTATATCGTCGCGCTTCCGACCTATGCCGCGACCGCCTGGTATTTCGACAAGGTCCCGAACAAGCCGGCGGACCTGCGCGCGTTCCTCAACCAGGTCGAGCAGTTCGCGACCACCGATTATGCCCAGGCGCTGATCAAGGGGAACGAGCTTCCCGACGCAGAGCGGCAGCGGATCGCGCAGCAGCTCGCGGCCTATACCGGGCTGCCCTTATCCTACCTGCTCAAGACCAACTTGCGCATCGAATATGGCGCCTTCCAGAAGGAGCTGTTCGGGCCGGAGGGGCTCACCACCGGCACGCTCGACACGCGCTTCCTCGGCGCCACGCTCGACCCGTTGAGCAAGGTCGCCGAATATGACCCGCAGGGCAGCGCGATCGGCGCGGCCTACGTCGCCGCGTGGCACAAGTACGTCCGCGACCGCCTCCATTACGAACCGGGCATCCAGTTCAAATCGGGCATCCCGATCTATTCCAAGTGGGACTACAAGCATCAGCCGCCCGGCGCCGGCCGGCCGATCATCATGCTCCCCAACGTGCTCCCCGACCTCGCGGCGGCAATGAAGCAGAACCCGACCATGAAGGTGATGGTCAACGGCGGCTATTTCGACGTGTCGACGCCCTATTTCGAAGGCGTGATGGAGCTACGGCACCTGCCGATTCCACCGGCGCTGAAGAGCAACATCGAATATCATTATTACCAGTCCGGCCACATGGTCTACGTCCACCCGCCGACGCTGGTGGAGCTGCACGGCGATGTCGCCGACTTCATCGGGCGGACGAGTGGGGTACGGTGAAACGCACCACCCTCACCCCGCGAAAGCGGGGGCCCGCTGCCTTCACTACACTGGAGCGGGATTCCCGCTTTCGCGGGAATGACGAGCTACTGGTTGATCTGTTCCCAGAGATCCAGCCAATCCGGATTCGCGGACTCGATAAGCTCGATCTTCCACGCGCGGTTCCATTTCTTCATCGCCTTTTCGCGAGCGATGGCTTCGTAAATTGTCGGCGCGTGCTCGGCATAGACGAGCCGCTTCAGGCCATATCGGGCGCAGAACTTCGATCCGCGCCCCTCGCGATGCGCCAAGACGCGCGCGGCGAGATCGCTGGTTACGCCGACGTACAACGTGCCGCGATAGCGATCCGTCATGATGTAGACCCAGCCGCCCCTCACGCGCACCCTCCGTCACCCCCGCGAAAGCGGGGCCCCCGCTGACTTGCATGATTCGGCCGCGATGAAGGTTAGCGGGATTCCCGCTTTCGCGGGAATGACGAATTAGGCGTTCGACACAATCTTCGCCCATTCCTGTTCGCCGATCACGCGGATGCCGAGCTCTTCGGCTTTCTTGAGCTTGGAGCCTGCGCCGGGGCCGGCGACGACGAGGTCGGTCTTCGCGCTGACCGAGCCGGCGGCGCGGGCGCCGAGGCGCTCTGCCTGGGCCTTGGCTTCGTCGCGGCTCATCGTCTCGAGGCTGCCGGTGAAGACGATGGTCTTGCCGCTCCATTCGGTCTGCCTGGCGTCGCTGACGAACGGCTGGGGTGAGACTTCGGACAAAAGGTCGTCGAGCGCTTCGCGGTTGTGCGGCTCGTGGAAGAAGTCGACGAGCGCCTCGGCGACGACGGGGCCGACGCCCTGGACCGACGACAGCTCCTCCTCGCCGCCTTCCGACAACGCGGCGCGGCGTAGCTCCTCGATCGTGCCGAAGCATTTGAGGAGGTCTTTCGCGGTGACGATGCCGACATGGCGGATGCCGAGGCCGAACAGGAAGCGCGGGCCGTCGGGCTGACGCTTGGCCTCGATCGCGGCGAGGAGATTGTCGACCGACTTCTCCTTCCAGCCCTCGCGGCCGAGCAACTCCTCGCGGTGCGTGTGCAGGCGGAAGATGTCCGCGGGCGAGCTCAGCCAGCCAAGCTCGATGAACTCGGCGATGCTCTTCTCGCCGAGGCCCTCGATGTCGAGCGCGCCGCGGCTGACGAAATGCCGCAGGCGCTCGAACCGCTGCGCGGGGCAGATCAGCCCGCCGGTGCAGCGGACGTCGACCTCGCCTTCCTCGGCGACCGCCTCGCTGCCGCATTCGGGGCAGCGCGTCGGAAACTCGTACGGAGGCCGCGGCTCGTCTCGCGTGAGGTTCTCAACCACCTGCGGGATCACGTCGCCGGCGCGCTGGATGCGGACACGGTCGCCGATGCGCAGGCCCAGCCGCGCGATCTCGTCGCGGTTGTGGAGGGTGACGTTGGCGACGATGACGCCGCCGACTCCGACCGGCTTGAGGCGGCCCACAGGGGTTAGCTTGCCGGTGCGCCCGACCTGGATGTCGATCGCCTCCAGCGTCGTCTCGGCCTTCTCGGCGGGGAATTTGTGCGCGAGGCCCCAGCGCGGCGCGCGCGCGACCTGGCCGAGCCGCTCCTGCCAGTCGAGCCGGTCGACCTTGTAGACGACCCCGTCGATATCGAATGGCAGGTCCGCGCGCGCCTTCTCG
>DASSOE010000137.1:0-10344 GCA_035700945.1 Sphingomicrobium sp.
GGGAACCTGGACCGCGGCGAACGGGCAGCTGTGCCTTGCGGTCGGCGGCGGGCAGGAATGCGTGCCCTACGCACAGCCGTTCCAGGCCGGGCAGCCGCTCACCCTGACGAGCTCGTGCGGCGCGACCGAGACCTGGCTCGCCCAGTCGACCAACGGCCCGCCGCCTGCCCAGGGCGAACGGGGCGAGCGCGGGCGCTAACCCACGCGTTTCAACATTTCGGGACGAGTCGCGGTCGCTCCTATCGGACGGCCGCGAATCGTTTGTTGAGCGCGTCCAGCGAAGGATCGTGCGTCAGGTCGAGATGCAGCGGCGAGACGGCGACATAGCCGTCGACGACGGCCTCGAGGTCGGTCTGGTGCCCCGGCGTCTCCACCATCGGGCCCAGCCCGAACCAATAATAATCATAGCCGCGCGGGTCGGTGCGCTGGACGATGCGCAGCCGACCGTAATCGCGCAGCCCCTGCCGGCAGGTGCAGATGCCCTTGACCTCATCCGGCGGGATCGCAGGGAAATTGACGTTGATCAGCGTTCGCGGCTCGGTCTCGAACTCGAGCAGCGGCCCAAGCACGCGCTCCGCCCAGACCTCCGCCGCGGCGAACGGGACGGTGTCGCCCATCCCTTCGCGCGAATAGGCCTGGCTGAGCGCGATCGAGCGGACGCCGGCGAGCGCCCCTTCCATCGCTGCCGACACCGTCCCCGAGTAAGTCACGTCCTCGGCCAGGTTCGCGCCGCGGTTGATCCCGGACAGGACCACGTCCGGCGGCGAGTCCTTCATGATGTGGGCCAGCGCGAGCATCACCGAATCCGTGGGCGTTCCGGTCACGGAGAACCGGCGTTCGTCATGGCGCCGGAGCCGCACCGGAGTCGTCAGGGTCAGCGAATGGCCGGCGCCGGATTGCTCCTCGGCCGGGGCGACGATCCAGATGTCGTCGCTGAACTTTCGCGCGACCGATTCGAGCAGCTTCAGGCCGCGCGCGTTCACGCCGTCATCGTTGGTGATCAGGATGCGCACTGGGCCAGCCTATGGGCGAGCCGCCGCAATGCTGCAACCGCGAAGGTCCGGCGTGAAAATGCGCCATAATAGCAACAGCTTGGCGATTTCTTCACTTAGCTTGCGTGAATGCTTGTGAAGGCGCCGGGCGGAAAGTATAGGCGCGGTGGGGATCGCCGACTTGTCTGGGTAAGTCTCGGGAAAGTCAGCGATAATTGCCTCCGGCTGCACCGGTGGCCCGGCCGCAGCCAGGTGGCGGCGTTTGGGAATTCCCGAGGGGGCTCGGGAACCCGGTGCAGGGGAGGGTAATCATGGCAACCGCTCTAATCGATCTTTACGGCGGCGACGATTTCGAACCATTCGATCGGATCATTCTGCCCGAGGGCTACCAGCCTTCGGAAGACGAAGAGTTCATGTGCGGGAAGCACCGCGCTTACTTCCTGCGGAAGCTGAAGGCCTGGAAAGAAGCGATCATCGACGAGTCGCGCGCGACCATGGCGCAGCTCCAGGTCGATTCGCTTCGTGAGCCGGACCTCGCCGACCGTGCCTCGAGCGAGACCGACTGGGGGATCGAGCTCCGCACCCGCGACCGCCAGCGCAAGCTGATCGCCAAGATCGATTGCGCGATGCGTCGTCTCTACGAGGGCGAATACGGCTATTGCGAGGTCACCGGCGAGCCGATCCCGCTTGGCCGGCTCGAAGCGCGGCCGACGGCGACCATGACGCTCGAGGCGCAGGAGCGGCACGAGCGCATCGAGCGCGTATCCCGCGACGACTGATGGAGCGTGGCGCGGCGACCGATATCGCCGCGCACAAAAAAGGCCGCCTCTAGTGGGTGAGGTGGCCTGCCAATTCGTCCTTGATCCGGAGCTTTTCTTTTTTGAGGCGGTGGAGAAGGTCTTCGTCGGGGTGGGTCCGGTGCTCTTCCTCGTCAATTAGCGAGTGGAGCGCAGCATGCTTCGATTCGAGAGCCTCGGCCATTGCCTTGTCCATTGGTGCCTATCCTTTCAGCAGAGCCAGTGTGACGGACATGCAATAAACCACGAAACGTGCATTTTGTCTTGACCCATCTCACCGCTGGTCCGCGCCAGCGCGCTGGTGGTCGCGAATGGCGAGATGGAGTAAGCTGCGGCCGGGATGACTAACGACAATCCCGCCGGGGATCTCGACGCTCTCAACGCTCTCAAGGCCGAACATCGCCGGCTGGACGAACGCATTCGTGTGCTGGCGTCGGAGCCGACAGGCGATCAGCTTGAAATTGCGCGCCTCAAGCGGCGTAAGCTGATGCTCAAGGACGAGATTCAGCGAGCCCTCGACGCAAGCACGCCCGACATCATCGCCTGAGCCTGCGTGTCCCGCGCGGGGACAACGGCCGCCAATCGAGGTCGACCAGCCCTCTCGGGCGTTCCCTCCCGGCATGAACGGTGGCACTCTTGGCGGCATGGACGAATCGGACCTGCCCGAACGCCAGGCGCGGATTACCTCGCGCCTGATCGACTCGCTCTACACCGAGGCGATGCTGCTTGCCGACGAGGCGCGGTCCTATTTCGACGATGCGGGGCGCGGCGACCGATCGACGCTCGAGCCGTTCGCGCGAGTCGGCTTCGCTTGCGAGTCGCTCAAGGTCACGACGCGGATCATGCACATCGTCGCCTGGCTGCTGACCCAGCGGGCGATCGAATCGGGTGAAATCCCGAACCGCGACGGTCGCCGACCGGAGCGGCGGCTCGGCAATGCGCAGGACAGCGACCAGGCCGTCGTCGTGCAGCTTCCGGAGGCTGCGCAGAAATTGATCAATTCGAGCGCCGAGCTCTACGCGCGGGTGAAGCGGCTCGACGAGGGCGGGATCGAAGCCGAAGTGCCGCAAAGCCCGGCACGAGCGCTGATGGGCCGCCTCGAGCGGGGCTTGAGCGGGGGCGGCTCGCTCTAGCCCGCGCAGAGCCGCGACCTCGCGGCCGCATATTGATCGGCAAGCATATCGACGAACTCCGCGGCCGGCCGCACCCGGTCGATTGCGCCGATCCCCTGGCCCGAGCCCCAGATGTCGCGCCACGCCTTGGCCTTCGCCGTGCCTTCGGAGCCGAACTTCATCGCGGTCGGATCGATGCCGGCGAGATTGTCCGGATCGAGCCCGGCGCTCACGATCGACGAACGCAGGTAATTGCCGTGAACGCCGGTGAAGAGGTCGGTGTAGACGATGTCCGCCGCCCCGCCGTCGACGATCGCCTGCTTGTAGGCCTGCGGCGCATTGGCCTCCTCCGTGGCGATGAACGGCGACCCGACGTAGGCGAGGTCGGCGCCGGCGGCTTGCGCGGCGAGCACCGATCCGCCGTTGGCGATCGCACCTGAGAGGATCAGCGGCCCGTCGAACCAGGCGCGGATTTCCTGGATCAGCGCAAACGGGGACCAGCGCCCGGCGTGGCCGCCAGCGCCCGCTGCGACCGCGATCACCCCGTCGGCGCCCTTCTCGATCGCCTTGCGGGCGAAGCGGTCGTCGATGACGTCGTGGAGCGTGATCCCGCCCCATCCGTGGACGGCATCGTTGAGCTCGGGCCTGGCGCCGAGCGAGCTGATGACGATCGGCACCTTCCATTTGGCGCAGACCTGCATGTCGTGCTCGAGCCGGTCGTTCGAGCGGTGGACGATCTGGTTCACGGCGAAGGGCGCCGCGGACCGCTCGGGATGGTCTCGGTTCCAGGCAGCAAGGGCTTCGGTGATCTCGTGCAGCCACTCGTCGACCAGCGATTCCGGGCGTGCGTTCAGCGCCGGAAAGCTGCCGACGATGCCCGATGTGCATTGCGCGATCACCAGTTGCGGATTGGAGACGATGAACATCGGCGCGCCGATTACGGGCAAGCGCAGGTTCCGCAGAAGTGGAGGGAGGCTCAAAGCCCGTGATACTCGCGATACCAGGCGACGAACCGAGGTACGCCCTCGTCGATCGTGGTGCTGGGCCGAAATCCGTGGTCGCGCTCGATCGCGCTGATGTCGGCGAAGGTCTGCTTGACGTCGCCGATCTGCATCGGTTGCGGGTCGCACAGAGCCTTTCGCCCTGTCTCCTGCTCGAGCAGCTCGACCACGCGCATCAGGTCCTCGCTGCGGCTGTTGCCGATGTTGTAAATCGCGTGCGGCCCGGTGCTTCCGCCGGCTTTCGTCTGGCCGTCGTCGGCGGGAGGCCCATCGAGGCAGGCAATAACGCCGCGGACGATGTCATCGATGTAAGTAAAGTCGCGGCGCATCTCGCCACGGTTGAACAGCGGCAGCGGTTCGCCGGCATAGAGCGCCCGGGTGAAAATCCACATCGCCATGTCCGGCCGGCCCCAGGGGCCGTAGACCGTGAAAAATCTGAGGCCCGTCAGCGGGATCCGGTAGAGGTTCGCATAGCTTTCGCTCAGCAGCTCGTCGGCTTTCTTGGTGGCGGCGTAGAGCGACAACGGATGGTCGACGCGATCCTCGACCCGGAACGGCAGGCTCTCGTTGCCGCCGTAGACCGACGATGACGAGGCATAGACCATGTGCCGCGGCTGCCGCGCCCGCGCGAGCTCGAGCATGTTGGCATGTCCGACGAGATTCGACTGGATGTAGGCCGCCGGGTTCTCGAGGCTGTAGCGGACGCCGGCCTGCGCTCCGAGATGGACGATGCGGTCGATGTCGATTTCGTCGGTCGCGCGCCGGAGCTGCTCGACATCGGCGAAATCGACGCGCTCAAAGCGGAAGCGGTTGTCGAAGCGGCTCGCGAGGTTCGACAGGCGCGCCTGCTTGAGCGTCGGGTCGTAATAATCGTTGAGATTGTCGATCCCGAGGACCTCCTCACCGCGCTCCAGAAGCGCACGCGAGGTGGCAGCCCCGATAAATCCTGCAGCCCCTGTGACCAGAACAGCCATGGCCGTTCCTTAGGGGGTGCAGTGCAGGCCGCAAAGGCCCTAGAGCGAGCGCATATGGACCCGAGCTGGACTTTCGCCATCGACCGCGGCGGGACCTTCACCGACGTCGTCGCGCGCTCGTCGGACGGACGGCTCAGGGTCGAGAAGCTGCTGTCGGAAAACGTGCGTCACTATGGGGACGCCGCCTTGGAGGCGATCCGGCGGGTGCTCGCGGAAGAGGGCGGCACGGTCGATGAGGTGCGGATGGGCACCACTGTGGCGACGAATGCACTGCTCGAGCGCAAGGGGGAGCGGGTCGCGCTGGCGATCACGCGGGGGTTCGGCGACGCGCTGCGGATCGGCACCCAGGCGCGGCCCGAGATCTTCGCACGCCACATCGTGCTTCCGTCCATGCTCTATGAATCCGTCGCCGAAGTGGATGAGCGGGTGAGCGTCGATGGCGAGGTTCTCGTGCCGCTGGACGAAGCGCAGGCGCGCGAGGCTTTGGGGCAAGTCCGCGCAGCTGGCATCGATGCGCTCGCAATCGTGCTGATGCACGGCTGGCGGCACACGCACCACGAGGCGCGGCTGGCGGAGATCGCGGTCGAGCTCGGCTTCACCCAGGTCTCGGTCAGCCATGAGGTTGCGTCGCTGGTCAAGCTGATCGGCCGCGGCGATACGACCGTGGTCGACGCCTATCTCTCGCCGGTGCTGCGGCGTTACGTCGACCAGGTCGCCGCCGGGCTGCCGGACGGCACCGATCTCCATTTCATGCAATCGAACGGCGGACTGGCCGAGGCGCGCGCCTTTCGCGGCAAGGACGCGATCCTGTCCGGCCCCGCAGGCGGCGTCGTCGGCATGGTCGCTGCCAGCGCCGGGCACGGCCCAAGGGACCCAAGCTCGAAGATCATCGGGTTCGACATGGGCGGCACCTCGACCGACGTGTCGCATTACGCAGGTGCCTTCGAGCTCGCGGACGAGAGCGTGGTCGCGGGCGTGCGCATCCGCGCACCGATGATGCAGATCCACACCGTCGCGGCCGGCGGCGGCTCGATTTGCCGCTTCGACGGGATGCGCTTCCGCGTCGGGCCGGAAAGCGCCGGCGCCGACCCCGGACCGGCCTGCTACCGCAACGGCGGTCCGCTGACGGTGACCGACTGCAACCTGTTCCTCGGGAGGATCGACCCGGCGCAATTCCCGGCGGTGTTCGGGCCGGCGGGAGACCAGCCGCTCGACGCGGATGCATCGCGAGCGCGGCTGCAGGAGGTCGCGGGCCAGCTCGGCGGGGCGAAGAGTCTCGAAGAGATCGCCGACGGTTTCCTCGACATCGCCGTCGACAACATGGCCGCGGCGATCCGCAAAATTTCGATCGCTCGAGGTCATGACGTGACGCGCTATACGCTCGCCTGCTTCGGCGGCGCCGGAGGGCAGCATGCGTGCAAGGTGGCGGACGCGCTGGGCATGGAGCGCATCCTCGTCCATCCGCTCGCCGGCGTGCTTTCGGCCTACGGAATCGGCATCGCCGACGTAAAGGCGATTCGCGACGTCAGCGTACTGAAGCCGCTCGGCGAGGACTTTTCGGCTGCACTCACTGAACTGGAGCAGCGCGCGGCGGACGCGCTTGTGGAGCAAGGCGTGCAGGGTGCGCGCATCGAGCTCGATCGCCGTGCGCGGCTGCGGACGGCGGGGAGCGACACGACGCTGGAGATCGCCATCGGCCCGGCCGAAGAGATGCGCACCGAGTTCGCCGAGCTGCACCGCCGGCGCTTTGGCTATGTCGATGAAAGCACCGAGGTGTTGGTCGATGCGCTGGTCGTGGAGGCGATTGGCAAATCCTCCCCGGAACGGGGAGGTGGCGGCACCGAAGGAGCTGACGGAGGGGCCGGCGCGGCTGTCGACGCCACCACCAGCTTCGCTGGTCCCCCTCCCCGTTCCGGGGAGGAATGGCTCGGCCCCGCGGTCATCTTCGATCCGACTTCGACCATCGTCGTCGAGCCGGGCTGGCGCGCCGAGCGCGCCGGCGACGGAACCCTCGTCCTCACCCGCGCCGTTCCGCTCGAGCGCGCAAAAGCGATCGGCACCGACGTCGATCCCGTCCAGCTCGAGATTTTCAACAACCTGTTCATGGCGATCGCCGAAGAGATGGGGGTCGCGCTGCAATCAACAGCGACCAGCGTCAACATCAAGGAACGGCTCGACTTCTCCTGCGCGATCTTCGATGCGCAAGGCGCGCTGATCGCAAACGCGCCGCACATCCCGGTGCATCTCGGGTCGATGGGCGAGAGCATCCGACGGATCATCGACACGCGCGGGCAGGGGCGGGACGGGCGTGGCGTTCGCCGCGGCGATGCGTACGTGCTGAACGATCCCTATCGCGGGGGCACGCATCTGCCGGACATCACCGTCATCCTGCCCGTCTTCTACGGCGACGAAGCGGAGCCTTCCGCGTTCGTCGCGGCGCGGGGGCACCACGCGGATATCGGCGGGATCGCGCCCGGATCGATGCCGCCTGACAGCCGGACGATCGACCAGGAGGGCGTGCTGATCGACAACGCGCTGCTCGTGGACGAGAGCCACTTCCGCGAAGCCGAGATGCGAGCGCTGCTCGCGAGCGGCGAATGGCCCGCGCGCAACGCCGACCGCAACATTTCCGACCTCAAGGCCCAGCTCGCCGCCTGCACCCGCGGCGCCGAGGTGCTGGCGCAGACCGCGCGCGACTACGGACCGGAGGTCGTCGCCGCCTACATGCGCCACGTGCTCGCGAATGCCGAGGAGTCGGTGCGGCGGCTGCTCGGCCGGCTCGATGACGGCGCGTTCGACTATGAGATGGACAATGGGGCGCATGTCCGGGTGAAGATCAGCATCGACAAGCAGGCGCGCTCCGCCGTCTTCGATTTCACCGGCACCAGCGACCAGCTGGCGGACAATTTCAACGCGCCCTTCTCGATCGTTCGCGCGGCGTCGCTTTATGTCGTTCGGACGTTGATCGACGATGCGATCCCGATGAACGACGGCTGCCTGCGACCGATCCAGCTGGTGGTGCCGGACGGATCGATGCTCAACCCCAAATATCCTGCTGCGGTCGTTGCCGGTAACGTCGAGACCAGCCAGGTGGTCACCGACGCGCTGTTCGCGGCGACCGGCCGCCTCGCGCCGAGCCAGGGGACGATGAACAACTTCACCTTCGGGAATGAGCGGCACCAATATTATGAGACGATCGCGGGCGGCTCCGGCGCGGGGCCGGACCATGACGGGACGAGCGCGGTGCAGACGCACATGACCAACAGCCGCCTCACCGATCCCGAGATCCTCGAAACGCGGCTTCCGGTGCGGCTCGACCAATTTGCGATCCGCCGCGGATCGGGCGGGGAGGGCGCGCACAGGGGCGGCGACGGCGTTGTCCGCGCCGTCACCTTCCTCGAGCCGATGCGGGCCAATATCCTCGCCAACCGAAGGCGTGTGCCGCCGCGCGGGATCGAGGGCGGCGCGGACGCGCGGCCCGGTCGCAACTGGGTGGAGCGGACCGACGGGAGCGTGGAGATGCTGAGCGCGACTGCGTCCGCCGACATGCGGCCGGGCGACCGCTTCGTCATCGAGACTCCGGGTGGCGGCGGTTATGGTGCCGCCCGATGACCTACCTCCCGCTCCTCGGGATCGCCCTCGTCGTCCTCGGCTTCGCGCTTCGCTTCAATCCGCTGCTGGTCGTTGCCGTCGCGGCGGTCGCGACCGGCCTGCTCGCCGGAGTTCCGTTCGTCAAAGTGCTCGCCACGCTCGGCAAGGCGTTCAACGACAATCGCTATGTTTCCATCATCTGGATCGTCCTTCCGGTCATCGGGGTGCTCGAACGCTACGGCCTCCAGCAGCAGGCGCGAACCTTGATCGGCCGGATGCGCGGGGCGACCACCGGCCGAATCCTCCTTGCCTACCTCGGCTTCCGTCAGATTTTCGCAGCGCTGGGGCTGACCTCCGTCGCCGGCCACGCGCAGACCGTCCGGCCTCTGGTCGCGCCGATGGCGGAAGCCGCGGCGGAAAAGGAGCATGGCGACCTCGACGAGGACACGCGCGAGAAAGTGAAGGCGCTGTCCGCCGCGACCGACAATGTCGGCCTGTTCTTCGGCGAAGACATCTTCATCGCGATCGGATCAATCCTGCTGATCCAGGGCGCGATGGGCGGGTTCGGGATCGAGCTCACGCCGCTTCATCTTTCGCTGTGGGCGATCCCGACCGCGATCTGCGCCTTCCTCATCCACGGCACGCGGCTTCTGCTGTTCGATCGGGCGTTAGCTGCTCCCCGGCGAAGGCCGGGGCCCAGTCCATGTCAAATGAACGGCGCGGTAGCGCCGCCTGGGTCCCGGCCGTCGCCGGGGAACAATCCATGATCACCCTGCAGTGGCTATACGTCCTGACTGGCGCGATGTTCGCTGCTTTCGCGGTGCTGAGCGCGCGCGACCGCGGCAACCGCAAGCGCTTCGGCAACGCGATCTTCTGGGCTCTGGTCGCTACCAGCTTCTGGTTCGGCGATGTTCTCGGCGACCTCGGCAATGGCATCCTGGTGCTGGCGATCGTCGCGGTCGCCGGCGCCCATTTGCTTGGGCGCGGCGAGACTCTCTCGACCAGCATCGAGCAGCGCGTCGAGCTCGCCAGGCGCCTCGGCAGCAAGCTGTTCCTTCCGGCGCTCATCATCCCGGTCACTGCCTTCTTCGGAACGCTCCTGTTCAATTACACGCCGCTGAAGGAGACGGGGCTCATTGACCCTAGAGCGACGACTCTCGTCCTTCTCGGCATCGGCGTGCTGATCGCGCTCGCAGTCTGCTACGCGTGGCTTCGGCCGCCGGTGCTCGCGCCGGTCGACGAAGGGAGGCGGCTGATGGATTCGATCGGCTGGGCGGGGATTCTGCCGCAGATGCTGGCGGCGTTGGGAGCGGTGTTCGCAGCCGCCGGTGTCGGCGACATCATCGGCGGCATCGCGGGCGAGGTCATCCCGAGCGGAAGCGTGTTCCTCGCGGTCGTCGTCTACGCCGTGGGCATGGCCTTGTTCACGATCATCATGGGCAATGCCTTCGCGGCTTTCCCGGTGATGGTGGCCGCGATCGGGGTGCCGATCCTGGTCCGGGGTGCAGGAGCCGACCCGGCGGTGATCGGGGCGGTGGGGATGCTGAGCGGCTTCTGCGGGACCCTGCTCACGCCGATGGCCGCCAACTTCAACATCGTGCCGGCTGCCCTGCTCGAATTGAAAGACCAATATGGCGTGATCCGGATGCAGGTCGCGACGGCGATCCCGCTGTTCATCTGCAACGTCCTCATCCTCTATTTCGCGGGCTATGCATGGGCGCGCTGAATGCCGATCTCGCCTCGCGCATGGCGCGGATCGCGCTCGGCCATGTGCAGCAGGAATATCCGCACAAGCTCGACCATGTGCTGCTCGGCGACGAGGACTTGGCTCCGCCGCGCGTTCTGCACCCCATCTTCTACGGCAGCTTCGACTGGCA
>DASSOE010000138.1:0-15565 GCA_035700945.1 Sphingomicrobium sp.
GAATTCAAGCACGGGCACGCGCATCACGCAGGTCCGCGAGCCAAGTCGAAAATCGCGCCGTCTGGCGGAACTCGATCATCTGCATACTATAGTTTTCATTAATCGCTGTCAACTATAGTTTGCTTGTACCGGATATCAGCCCCGGCTCTCGAGTGCGGCGGCGGCTTCGTCGACCAGCTCCTGCAGGATCGCGGCGACCGGTTCCTCGCGGTTGACCATGCCGACCGACTGGCCGGCCATCACCGAGCCGGTTTCCACGTCGCCGTCGATCACCGCGCGGCGGAGCGCGCCCGCCCAGTAATGCTCGATCTGGAGCTGCGCCTCGGCCATTTCGACCGCGCCGCTGTCGAGCAGGTTGGCGACGTCGCGCTGCTTGGCGGCGAAGCGCTCGGTCTCCTTGTTCTTGAGCGCGCGCACGGGGATGACTGGAAGCCGCGGGTCGATCTGGACGCTGAGCACCGCGTCTCGCGCCGACGCGCGGATGAACATCTTCTTGAAATTGGCGTGCGCGATGCTCTCGGTCGCGCAGACGAAGCGGGTGCCGAGCTGGACCCCGACCGCGCCCATTTCGAGATAAGCCGCGATCGCCTCGCCGCGGCCGATCCCGCCGGCGATGAACACGGGAATATCTTTCGCGACGTTGGGCAGAATTTCCTGCGCGAGCACCGAGGTCGACACCGGGCCGATATGGCCGCCGGCCTCCATGCCCTCGATCACCAGCGCATCGACCTTCGAGCGCATCAGCTTCTTCGCGAGCGCGAGCGCTGGGGCGAACGCCATCAGCTTCGCGCCGTTCGCCTTGACCTTGTCGATCGCCCAGCCCGGCGGGAGACCACCCGCGAGAACGACGTGACCGACGTCGTGCTTCGCGCAGACGTCGATCAGCTCGGCGAGCGCAGGATGCATGGTGATGAGGTTGATGCCGAACGGGCGGCTGGTGCGCGCTTTCGTCTCCGCGATTTCGGTGTCGAGCAGGTCGGGGGTCATCGCGCCGCAGGCGATCACGCCGAACCCGCCGGCGTTGGAAATGGCCGAAACGAGGTTGCGCTCCGACACCCAGCTCATCGCCCCACCCATGATCGCGACATCGCAGCCGAGGAAGTCGGTGCCGCGCCGCATCAACTCCGAGAGGCGCGCGTGGCCCTCCGTCGGGTGCACCGCCCGCGGCTCGGCGATCAGCCCTTCGCCGCTCATGCCGCCTGTTCCGCGTTGAGGCCGAACGCGGCGTGGAGCACGCGCACCGCGAGCTCGAGCTCGGCTTCCGCAATGAGCGCACTGACCTTGATCTCGCTGCTCGAGATGGCGAGCAGGTTGATCTGGCGCTCGGCGAGCACGGCGAACATTTTCGCGGCGAGGCCCGGGTTGGAGCGGATGCCGACGCCGACGATGCTGACCTTGGCCACCGCATCATCGGTGACGAGCTGGTCGTAACCGATCTCGCCCTTGTCTTTCTCGATCGCCGCCATGGCTTGAGCGAGGCTCGCGCGCGGAACGGTGAAGGTGAGGTCGGAGGCACCGCTGTCCGGAGTTGCCGCATGGACGATCATGTCGACGCTGATGCCTGCGTCCGCGACGGGTCCGATCGCGGCGGCGACGGTGCCCGGCTTGTCGGGCACGCCGGTCAGCGTGATCCGCGCCTCGTTGCGATCGGCGGCGATGCCCGCGATGAGGTTTCTTTCCATGCCCTCTCCTGAAAGCTCCGCGACGATGTCCGTGCCGGGCTTGTCCTCGAATGCCGAGAGCACGCGCAAGGGCAAATTCTCGCGCATCGCAAGCCCGACCGAGCGGACCTGGAGCACCTTGGCTCCGACCCCGGCGAGCTCGAGCATTTCCTCGAATGTCACCTGGTCGAGCTTGCGCGCGCGCGGCACGATCCTGGGATCGGTCGTGTAGACCCCATCCACGTCGGTGTAGATGTCGCAGCGGTCGGCCTTCACGCCCGCCGCTAGTGCAACCGCGGATGTGTCGGAGCCGCCGCGGCCGAGCGTCGCCAGGCGGCCATCGGTCGAGACTCCCTGGAAGCCCGGAATCACCGCGACTGTGCCGCCCGACAGCGCCTCGTCGAGCAAGGCGCCCTCGATGGCCTCGACCCGCGCATTGCCGTGCACGCCGGAGGCGCGGACGAGCTGCCAGCCCATGAAGCTGCGCGCCTGGAGCCCCATCGCCTGGAGGGTCATCGCCAGGAGGCCCGCGGTCACCTGCTCGCCGCTTGCCACCACGACGTCATATTCGGTCGGGTCGTGGAGCGGCGCCGCTTCGCGGCACAGCTGAACGAGCCGGTCGGTCTCGCCCGCCATTGCCGACACCACGACCAGCACCTGATTGCCGGCCTCCGCCTCGCGGCGGACGCGCCCGGCAACGTTGCGGATGCGCTCGATGCCCGCCATCGACGTGCCGCCGAATTTCATCACAATGCGGGGCACTCATGCTCCTTGGGCTTCGTAGCGCGGACTGTTAGGAGGCGGGCATGGTGCAGACAAGCATCCTGCCGGAGGAAGCGGAGCGGTTCGGCAAGCTCGCCGCCGACTGGTGGGACCCGGACGGGCGCTCGGCGATGCTGCACAGGCTCAATCCCGTTCGACTCAAATATCTGCGCGACCAGATCGACCAGCACTGGCAATGCGACGAGTGCAGCCGCACGCCGCTCGAGGGGAAGAGGGCGCTCGACGTCGGCTGCGGCGCCGGGCTGCTGGCGGAGCCGCTCGCGCGGCTCGGGGCGACGGTCACCGGCATCGACGCGTCGCCCGAAGTCATCGAAGTAGCGTGGGAGCATGCGAGGCGGCAGGGTCTCGAGATCGATTATCGCGCCGGCGACGTGCACGATCTCGAAGGGCAGTTCGACCTCATCACCGCGATGGAGGTGATTGAGCATGTGGCCGATCCCGCGGTGTTCGTGAAGGCGCTTGCCGAAAGGCTCGGGCGGGGCGGGTTGCTGGTCATGTCGACGCCCAACGCGACGGGCTGGTCGCGGCTGCTGATGATCGCCATCGGCGAAGGGCTCGGGCACATCCCGCGCGGCACGCACGATTTCGAGCGCTTCATCGCGCCCGAGCGCATGAAGCAGATGCTTGCCGATGCGGGGCTGAAATGCCTCGACACCGAGGGTATTGCCTGGTCGCCCCGGCGCGGGCTGCACCTCAGCGAGGATTTGCGGCTGAACTATCTGGTTGCCGCCGCGCGCGCTCAAGCCACGGGCGCTTAACGTTTTTCGGTTCGCCGCACCGGATCAACGCCTCGTGCTTAACATGGTTAACGGGACTGCTCGCGAGTCTCCCTGTGGCGTAAACCTCAAGGCCAAGGATTCGTTTTCAGGCCGGGGGGTCCAGCCAATGCGTTCACCGTTCAGCTTTTCGTCGCGCGGGGTTGCCATCGATCTCGGCACCGCGAACACCGTCGTCTACGTCAGCGGCGTCGGAATCGTCACCAACGAGCCGTCGGTGGTGGCGATGGAAATGATGAACGGCGTGCGCAAGGTGCGCGCGGTCGGCGACGACGCCAAGCTGATGATGGGCAAGACGCCCGGCAATCTCACCACTATCCGCCCCTTGCGGGCCGGGGTCATCGCCGACCTCGAGGTGGCCGAGGAGATGATCAAGCATTTCATCCGCAAGGCGCACGGTGGCCCGAGCCGCTTCTCGCGCGGGCCCGAAGTGGTGATCTCGATCCCGTCGGGCGCGACGTCGGTCGAGCGTCGCGCGATCCGCGACGCGGTGACCAACGCCGGCGGCGACCGCGTGTCGCTGATCGAGGAGCCGATGGCCGCCGCGATCGGTGCGGGGCTGCCGGTCGCCGATCCTGTCGGGTCGATGGTCGTCGACATCGGCGGCGGCACGACCGAGGTTGGGGTCATCTCGCTCCAGGGGCTCGCCTTCAGCCGCGCGACCCGCGTCGGCGGCGACCGCATGGACGAGGCGATCACCTCCTTCGTCCGGCGCAACTTCAACCTGCTGATCGGCGAAGGCACGGCCGAGCGGGTAAAGCTCGAGATCGGCTCCGCGGTTCGGCCGGGCGACGGGACCGGGCTGACTACGCGGGTTCGCGGCCGCGATGTCGGCCGCGGCGTGCCGGCGGAAATCATCCTGTCGCAGGCGCAGGTCGCCGAGGCGCTCAGCGAACCGGTCAACCAGATCGTCGAGGTGGTGCGCAGCGCGCTCGAGAACACTCAGCCGGAGATCGCCGCAGACGTGATCGACCAGGGCATCACGATGACCGGCGGCGGCTCGCTGCTGCGCGGGTTTGACACGGTGCTCCAGGATTCGACGGGCCTGCCGGTACGCATCGCCGATGACCCGATGAGTTGCGTCGCGCTCGGTGCGGGACAGACGCTCGAGGACAAGGTGCTGCGCGGAGCGCTGCTCGCCGCCTAATCGTCATTGCGAGCGAAGCGAAGCAATCCACCGGCTGGATTGCCGCGGCTCCTTTGGAGCCTCGCAATGACGTACTAAAAGTCCACCTTGTCGTAGTGCGACGGCGGGACGATCACCTCCATCCGTTCGCCGAGCAGGGGCCGGAAGCAGGGGCGTGACTTCATCACCGCGTACCAGTCCTTGGTCTGCTTGTGCCCGCGCCAGTCGAGCGCGCCGAGGTAATCGATCACGCTGAGGTGCGCCGCCGCGGTGAAGTCAGCGAGGCTGAGGCCGGGCCCGGCGAGCCAGCGGCGGTGGTCGAGCAAATAATCGAGATAGTCGAGATGCTCCGAAGCGACCCGCATCGCGTCGCGGAGCACGCGTGTGTCGGGGCTCTCGCGGCTGACAAGGCGCTTCCTCATCCGCTCGTTCATCAGCGGCTCGACCGCTTCGCGGAAGAGCTTGATGTCGAACCATTCGGTCATCCGCCGGATTTCGGCGCGCAAAGCCGCGTTGCCGTGGATCATGGGCATCCGGTCGACGGTCTCGTCGAAATATTCGACGATCGGCTGCGACCCGATCAGCGTCACGCCCTGGTCGGGCTCGACCATCACCGGGGTCTCGCCGGCGGGATTGAGGTCGATGAACTCGTCGCGCTTCTCCCACGGGTTCTCGCGCACGAGCTCGTGGCCGATGCCCTTCTCGGCGAGCACGAGGCGGACCTTGCGGGAAAAGGGGCAGAGCGGGAACTGGAAGAGCTGCCACATGGCGGGGCAGCTTTAGCGGGGTGAGCGCCTGCGTAAACCGTCACCCCGGCCCTGAGCCGGGGCCTGCCTGAACTTTTCTGCGATTGGAAGAAAAGGCGGGTCCCGGCCCAAGGCCGGGATGACACGTCAGCGCCTCGGATAATTCGGATCGGGCATGTTCGCCGCGGCGCGCTCGATCGACTCCCGGGCCTGCTCGATGCCCTGCATCATGCCGGGCAGCGCGTCGCTCAGCGCCCTCATGCTCTGGGCGATGACCGGCTTCGCGGCTGCGATCTGCTCGTGCAGGTGGCGGTCGAAGTCGCGGTCGTCGCGGCGCCCGAGGTCGCGGACGGTAAGCTCCTTCTCCGCGGGCGTCGCCTCGCGGCCTTGGATCGCCGCCTGGAGCTCGCCGACGCGGATGTCGAGCAGGGCTCTCGACAGCGCCTGCATGCCGTCCGCCAGCCTGTCGGCCGTCGCCGGATCGAGCAGCTGCGGCGGCATTTGCGGTGGTGGCGGAGGCTCGGGCTGGGCAAGCGCGGGCGCGGCGCACAGTGCCAGCGGAACGAGCATCAGACCAATGCGCATACTAACCTCCTGATTCCGGGTGGAGATTACCTCAACGGCACCGGAAAGGAAATCAGCGCGCGAACAGCCACACGAGAGCGACCGCGCCGATGACGATCCGGTACCAGCCGAACAGCGCGAAGCCGTACTTCTTGAGGTAGGCCACGAACGCCTTCACCACGACGATCGCAACGACGAACGAAACGATCGCGCCGATGACGATGTTGAGCGCCATCCCGCCGGCGAGCTGGTCGTGGTGGCGCGCGAGCTGCATCACCGTCGCCCCGCTGAGGGTCGGAACGGCGAGGAAGAAGCTGAAGTCCGCCGCGGTCTTGCGGTCGATGCCGAGCGCCACCGCGCCCATGATCGTCGCGCCCGAGCGGCTGACGCCCGGGACCATCGCGAGGCACTGCACCAGCCCGATGATGATCGCGTGACGAAGCGAAACGTCGGCGACCATCTGCAGCGGATGTTCGACCTGGGGGGCCGGCTCGACCTTCACCGCGCGTTCGATCAACAGGATGACGACGCCGCCGATCACCAGCGCCCAGGCGACAACCGTCGCATTTTCCAGCATCGCGTCGATCGCATCGCCGAAAATGACGCCGAGGATCACCGCCGGGAAGAAGGCGATCAGAAGATTGCGGATGAACCGCAGCGCCACCGGATCGCGCCGGAACAGGCCGCTGAGCGCCCCCCAGAATGTTTTCCAGTAGATGACGACGATGGCGAGGATCGCGCCGGGCTGGATGGCGACGTTGAACAGCGCCCACCGCTCCGCGTCGAAGCCGAGCAGCTCGGTGGCGAGGATCAGGTGCCCGGTCGAGCTGACCGGGAGATATTCCGTCAGACCCTCGACGATGCCGAGGATGATCACAAGCAGCAGGACCGGCATTTTTGGCGATTCAGCCGGTCAGGAGGTCGCGGTCAAATTGATTCGGCGCCCGGCGAACTTGCCGCCGCGATTGAAGCGGCCGAGCCACTCATAGCCGACGGCGGCGAGCGGCGTCGGCTCAATCCCGAACGCTTCGAGGCCGCGCGCGCCGTTCGCCGGCACATTGTCACGCTGGAGCATCAGCCACTGGTCGTGCGTCAGCGGCGCGCCGGGAAGCCAGCCGAGGCGAGCGATCAGGCTCGCGAAGAAGTCGGGCAGGTGCACGACTTCCGGGTCCTGGCCCGTGATCTCGAGGATGGCGCGGTGGAGCTCGGCCATGCTCATCACCTGCGGCCCGCCGATCTCGTAGGTTTTGCCGCCGAACCGGCCGGGCTCGAGCGCGGCCAATGCGATCGCGCGGGCGAGATCGCGGACATAGACCGGCTGGAAATTGCGCTTCGCCGCGATCACCGGGAGGAAAGGCAGGCGCGCCATCGCCGCGAAGCGATTGGTGAGCTCGTCCTCGGGCCCGAACACCAGCGACGGACGGATGATGGTCGCGGCCGGGAACGATTCGCGGACAGCACGCTCGCCCTCGCCTTTGGTGCGGCCATATTCCGATTGCGAGCCGGGGTCCGCGCCGATTGCCGAAATCTGGACCAGCGCCTTCGCGCCCGCCTCGCGCGCGGCCTCGGCGACGTTGCGCGCGCCGTCGACGTGCACCCGCCGCATCGAGCGGCCGAATACGCCGCACAGGTTCACGACCGCGGTCGCGCTCTTGACCGCGTTGCGGACGCTGTCGAGGTTGGTGATGTCAGCCTTCTCGAAGCCGAACTGACCGACCTGGGCGAGCGGCTGGAGGAAATAAGCGGTGCGCGGATCGCGGCTCGCGACCCGCACCCGGACGCCCGCCTTGAACAGCCGCTCGCACACGTAGCGGCCGATGAAGCCGGCGCCTCCGAACACGGTGACGAGCTGTTCTGCGTCGCTGATCATGGGCTGGCGGCCTAAGCACTTGCTTCCTGCATTGACAAGGCGGGCCGGCCTTTCCTAAGCGCCGCCGCCTGCCAACAGCTTGCACGTGCCCAGGTGGCGGAATTGGTAGACGCACCAGCTTCAGGTGCTGGCGCTCGCAAGGGCGTGGAGGTTCGAGTCCTCTCCTGGGCACCATGCTCGCCCGCAGGACATCCGGGGGATGTCCGAAGACGAGCATCCGAGCGAAGCGAGGTCGCGCGCGCTACCGGTAATCCGTGCTAAACAGCCGGCAACGGGGAGCGCCTCCATGCCCGAGTCCGGACCACGCCCGATCCGCCTGTTCGACAGCTTCGGGATCATCCCGCGGATGGTCCGCTTCTTCCTGATCGAGAAGGGCATCGAGCTGCCGCGCCACGAGGTGGACCTGCTGCTCGGCGAGAACCGCGATCCCGACTATCTCAAGCTCAACCCGTCGGGGCAGACTCCGGCGCTGGAACTCAGCGACGGCACGATCATCGGTGAGGGACCGGTCATCTGCGAATTCCTGGAGGAGTTCCAACCCGACCGGCCGCTGATCGGCACCAGCGCGAAGGAGCGGGCGATCACGCGCATGTGGTGGCGCAGGGTCGAGCTCAACATCTGCCAGCCGATGATCCTCGGCTTTTATTATGGCGAGGGGTTGGAGACCTACCGCACGCGGATGCGCTGCATCCCGGAGGCGGCGAACGGCATGAAGGAGAAGGCGCGCGACGGCATGCGCTGGCTCGACGGGCTGCTGAGGGGCGAATGGGTGGCCGGCCCGTCGTTCACCGTCGCCGACCTCCATCTGTTCTCGTTCCTCGACGAAATGGCAGAGAAAGGCCAATCGATCCCGGACGAGTGCGGGGCGCTGACGTCGTGGCTCGAGCGCGCCCGGACGCGGCCGGCGGCCGAGATGAGCCTTTGGCGGTGGCGCTCGAGCGCCGATGTGGCGCCCGGGGAGCAGCCGCGGATCAGCCGCTGAGCGCGAGCGCGTCGACGCGCTTTCCGGCCCGCTTCAGCATCGCCTGGAAGCCGGGGCCGTCGCGAATCGCCGCCCAGCCGGGATCGAGCTTCAGAAGCTGCAGATGGGAAACGAACCTCGCCGCCTCGGCGAACGGCTCCAGAAGGTCGAGCGCCTGACCCTCGTCGTCGAGGAATCCCGCCGCGGTTGCCGCCACGCTGTAGCGCATCGCCAGATTCCCCGGATCGACGTTCAGCGCCTTGCGAATCCACTTGCGCGCGCGGTCCGGCTCGCCGAGCGCCGCAAATCCGCGCGCGGCCGAGGCGAAGGCGCTGCCGTTCGCGGGATCGCAGATCACATACTTTTCGGCGTATGCCACCGCCTTTTGGCCCCCCCGGCGAAGCCCTGCGTCGTCGCCCATGGCCGCGTGGCAAGCAACGAGCATCGCCGCGCTCGAATGGTCGTTGGCACCGACCGCCACGGCTTTCTCCAGCATCGGAACCGCGGCTGCGATGTCGCCGGTGCGGAACATCAGCGCCGCCGCGGTGCGGTTCGCCTCCCACGAGTCCGGTTCGAGACGGAGTGCGGCGTCGAGTTCCCCTTGCGCATCCGCCGCTCTGCCGAGTTCTTCGAAATGCAGTGCGCGAACGCAATGCGGCTCGGGCATCTTCGGGTCGAGCGCCGCGGCCCGGTCGGCGGCAGCCAGAGCGTCGACCGGCCGCCCCTGCCAGAATCGCAACTCGGCGCCGGCGAGCGCCGCCAATGCCCAGGCGTTGGCATATTCCGGGTCGAGTGCTGCCGCTTCGGTGCAAAGCCGCACGACCTCTTCGTTCTTGCGGTAATCTCCCGCGGCGCCCGCGGGCCATAGCGCGCGCGCTTTGAGATAGAGGTCGTAAGCATCGGCACTGCTGGTGCGGCCTTCGCCGATCGCCGTTTTCTCATGAGGCAAGAGGGTCAGCTGGAGCGCCTCGACGATCGCATGCGAGATCTCGTCCTGGATGTCGAAAATGTCGCTGAACTCGCGGTCGTAGCGCTCCGCCCACAGGCTTCGGCCGGTCGCGGTCTCGACCAGCTGTGCGGTGATGCGCAGCCGCGCGGCGGCCTTGCGCACCGTCCCTTCGACGACGTGGCTCGCGCCGAGCTCGGCCGCGAGCTGCTTCAGTTCGGGTCTCGCCGAGCCGGGCCCCAGCCGGTGACCGATGACTGTCAGCGCGGAAATCCTGGAAAGGTCGGTGATCACATCGTCGGTGATCCCTTCGCCGAAATAATCCTGGTCGGGGTCGCCGCTCTTGTTCGCGAACGGCAGCACGCAGATCGCCGGCTGCGCCTGCGCGTTCTCCGGCGCCCGCGGCGGCGAACTCGGCGTTCCCGACAGCCTCGCCTCGACCGCTGCGAGCAGCGGCTCGAACGCACCGGCACCGGCGGTCCGGCCCGTCAGTGCAACCGTGTGATATTGCCGGAACCCCAGCGGCGGCCGTGTTCCGTCCAGCGCGACCGGCACCAGCCGCGATCCTTCCAGGCCCTCCGCCGCCTCGTCCTGCACCCAGGCGGACTCGACCGAAGCCTTCGACCACAGCACCACCACGGCTTCCGCGCGCTTCAGCGCGGCGTCGATGTCCCACGAGAAGCGCGATCCCGCGCGCAACTGATGGTCCCACCAGACCTCGTGCCCGCCCTGCTCGAGCGCTGCGGCGGCCATCTGCGCGGCGGCCGCGTCTTCGCGCGCATAGCTGAGAAAGATCCGCGCCACGCCGTCTCCATCCAACCGGCGCGAGTGTGCGGACAATGCGGCCGCTCCGCAAGCTCGCTGCCGGGCACGGCAACAATCGTCCAGCGCGGCGGTTCTCTTCAGCGAATGGTCGAGCATTCGTCCCGCACCGCGATCATCGCCGCGCTGATCGGAAACCTGCTGATCGCGGTGACGAAGGGCGTCGCCGCGGCGCTCTCCGGAAGCTCGGCGATGCTCAGCGAAGCGGTCCATTCCATGGTCGACACGGGCAACGAGGTGCTGCTGCTCTACGGCCAGCACCGGGCCAGGAAGCCGCCCGACCAGTCGCACCCGCTCGGTTACGGGCGCGAAATCTACTTCTGGTCGTTCGTCGTCGCGCTGCTGATCTTCGCGCTCGGCGCGGGCGTGTCGATGTACGAGGGCGTGATGCACATCCGCCACCCCGAGGCGATGACCAGCCCGCAGATCAACTACATTGTTTATGCGGTCTCGTTGCTCTTCGAGGGGATCACCTGGTGGTTCGGCTGGTCGACGTTCCAGCGAGTCCGCGGCGACAAAGCGCTGTTCGCCGCGGTCCACGCGAGCAAGGACCCGACCAGCTTCATGGTCCTGTTCGAGGATTCGGCGGCCCTCATCGGAATCGTGATCGCGACGATCGCCACGGCGCTCAGCATCAGGCTCGGCAAGCCTTGGATCGACGGCGCGGGATCGATCGGCATCGGGATCGTGCTGGCGGCGGTCGCGGTCCTGCTCGCGCGCGAGAGCAAGGCCCTGCTGATCGGCGAGCGCGCACGGCCGGAGCTGAGCGAGTCAATCCGAGAGATTGCCCTGCGCCAGCGCGGAGTGCTCCGCGTCTCGGGCATCCTGACGAGCCAATTGAGCCCCGACCAGGTGATTGCGAACGTCGGGGTGGAGTTTGCCGAAAATCTCCGAACCGCCGACATCGAAAAGGTGATCGGCGACCTCGAGACCGAATTGCGCAAGAGGCATCCCGACCTGTTCAGGGTGTTTGTCCGCCCGCACCCTGACCGGTATCAGGGCGCCGTCGCCCTTCTCGACGTCGGGCCGGAACAGCCGAGGAGCGAGGAATGACGCTGTACCGGATTGGCGATGCCGAGCCGAAGCTGGGTGAGGGCGCCTGGGCGGCGCCATCGGCGGACCTGATCGGCGACGTGAGGCTCGGCGCGCGCGCGAGCGTCTGGTTCGGCGCGGTGCTGCGGGGCGACAACACCCCGCTGATTTTGGGCGAGGAGACCAACTTCCAGGATGGCGCGGTCGGCCACAGCGACGCGGACTTCCCGCTGACCATCGGTGCCCGCGTGACGGTCGGTCACCAGGCGATCCTCCACGGCTGCACGGTCGCCGACGACTGCCTGATCGGTATGGGCGCGCGGATATTGAACGGCGCGGTGATCGAGCCCGAGTGCATCGTCGGCGCCGGCGCGCTGGTCACCGAAGGCAAGAGGTTCGAGCGCGGCAGCCTCATCGTCGGAGCGCCAGCGCGCGTGGTGCGGCAGGTCACGGACGAGGAGAAGCAGGCGTTGCGCGAGTCGGCGGCGCATTATGCGGAGAAGGCGCGCCGCTACCTAGTTCACTTGCGTACCGTCTAAACGCGAACTTTGATTCCGGCCTGCTTCAGCGTCTCTTGCGCGGTGTATCGGGATCGTGTCCCGCCATCGACTGTGACTTGCCGCTTCGTCTGGGGATTCCACCAGATTTCATGATCGCCTTTGCCGGAGCGCAATAGCTCGAAACCATGTTCGCGCAGGATGCGCTTCACGAGCTTGCCGTAGCCTTGGACCACATATCAGGCTGCGATCCTGGTACGCGTCTCCGAGAAAGCGACGAGGCGGACTTCGTGTGGTCCCTGGAGCCGAGACTTGTCTTGGATCAAATCCGAATTGCCCTCGAGCATATCGGTGAAGCGCTCGCCGATCTTGCGCTCGAGTTCTGCGAGCGTTTCGCCTTCGGCAACCAGTCCCGGAAGCTCGGAGTCGCAGGTGTACCAGACCTTCGCTTCAGGATCGTAATTGGCCCAGATCGTCCAAGTCGCCATTTCGGTCTCCGACGCAAAATATGGTGCGGGCGAAGCGCCAGCACAATCTCCGCCTCAATACACCCGCTTTTTCGGCGGGATGGTCTGGATGTCGTCGGTGAGCGTGAAATCGTGGACGGGCCGGTAGTCGATCTTCACTCCGTTCGCGGGAGCCTTGCCGCCCCAGCCGTCGAACCAGCAGATCGTGTGCTTCATCCAGTTCTTGTCGTCGCGCTCGGGGTAATCTTCCTGCATGTGCGCGCCGCGGCTTTCCTTGCGGTTGGCGGCGCAGTGCATGGTCACGACCGCGAGTGACAGGAGGTTGTCGAGCTCGAGCGTTTCCATGAGGTCGCTGTTCCAGATCAGGCTGCGGTCCGCGGTCCTCACGTCAGCCATGCGCGCGAACACCTTGTCGATGCGCGCGACGCCCTCACCGAGCGTCAGGTCGGTGCGAAACACGCCGCAATCCGCCTGCATCGTCCGCTGCATCTCGAGCCTGATCTCGGCGGTCGGGCTGCCGCCGTCGGCATAGCGATACTTGTCGAGGCGGGTCAGCGAAAGTTCGCCGGCATCCTTCGGCAGCGCTTCGGGAAGAGCGCCCTTCTTGACCACTTCGTTGAGGCGAATGCCCGCCGCGCGGCCGAAGACGACGAGGTCGATCAGGCTGTTCGAGCCGAGGCGGTTGGCGCCGTGGACGGAAACGCACGCCGCTTCACCGACCGCGAACAGGCCCGGCACCACCGCGTCCGGCATGCCGTCCTTCAGGGTCACGACTTCGCCGTGAAAGTTGGTCGGGATTCCCCCCATGTTGTAGTGGACCGTCGGAACGACCGGCACCGGCTCGCGCGTCAGATCCACGCCAGCGAAGGTCTTCGCCGTCTCCGTGATGCCCGGCAGCCGCTGGTGCAGGATCTTGGGGTCGAGATGGTCGAGATGAAGGAAGATATGATCCTTGTGCTCGCCAACTCCGCGGCCCTCTCGGATTTCCATCGCCATCGCGCGCGACACGACGTCGCGGCTGGCGAGGTCCTTCGCATGTGGCGCGTAACGCTCCATGAAGCGTTCGCCCTCGCCGTTGGTGAGATAGCCGCCCTCCCCGCGCGCGCCCTCGGTGATGAGGACGCCGACGCCGTAGACGCCGGTCGGGTGGAACTGGACGAACTCCATGTCCTGGAGCGGGAGGCCAGCCCGGAGTGCCATCGCATTGCCGTCACCGGTTTGCGTATGCGCGCCCGTGCACGAGAAATAGATGCGGCCGTAGCCTCCGGTCGCGATGACCACCGCCTGCGCACGGAACCGGTGGATCGAACCATCGTCGAGGTTGAGCGCGACCAGGCCGCGGCACACGCCGTTTTCTATGATCAGGTCGAGCGCGAAATATTCGATGAAGAAGTCGGTGTCGTGCTTCAGGCTCTGCGAATAGAGCGTGTGAAGCATCGCATGGCCAGTGCGGTCGGCCGCCGCGCAGGTGCGCTGCGCAGCCGGGCCTTCACCCATGTTCTGGGTCATTCCGCCGAACGCCCGCTGGTAGATGCGCCCGTCGGCGGTGCGGCTGAACGGCAGGCCCATATGCTCGAGTTCGATGACCGCGGCCGGCGCTTCGCGGCACATATATTCGATCGCGTCCTGGTCGCCGAGCCAGTCGGAGCCCTTGACCGTGTCGTACATGTGCCAGGTCCAGTGGTCGGGGCCCATGTTGCCGAGGCTGGCGGCGATCCCGCCCTGCGCGGCGACGGTGTGACTGCGCGTCGGGAAGACCTTGGTGACGCAGGCGGTCTTCAGCCCGTGCTCGGCCGCGCCCATCGCCGCGCGCAGACCCGAGCCGCCTGCGCCGACGACCACGACGTCATAGGTGTGATCGACGATCTGGTAGGCGCTCACGCCCGCGCTCCGAACGCCAGCGAGGCAAGAGCGTAGAGCGCGATGGCCACGCCGGCGGCGGCGAGGAACAGGAAGAGGGTGTTCACCGCGAAATTCGTGCCGGGCTCATGCACATAGTCGTCGACCACCACCTTGATCCCGTCGAGTGCATGCTTGAAGCCGACGATGACCAGCAGCGCCATTGGGATCGCTCCGGTCGGGGCGCTCAGCCATTCGGCGAGCGTGTGCGGGTCGAGGCCGGGGAGCAGCAGGAGCGAGGCGATGAACCAGCTGCCGAGCAGCAGCAAGGCGATGCTGGTGACGCGTTCTGTCAGCCAGTGCTCGCCGCCTTCGCGAGCGGAGCCGAGGCCGCGAACCTTGCCGAGCGGGGTCGAGCTTGCGCCGATGCTCATGGCCGCACTCCCATCAGCCACGCCCACAGCAGAATGGTGAGGAGGATCGACCCGACGATGGTCAGGATCGCCGATGTCTTGTTGACCCGGATCTCGAACGCGGCGCCGGTGTCGGTGACGAGGTGCCTGATGCCCGACAGCAGGTGCTGAAAGAAGCTCCAGGTGAGCCCGACCAGCACGATCAGCCCGATCGGACTGCGCGCGGCCTTGTCGAACGCGGCATAGGCCTCAGGCCCCTGCGCCAGCGCCATCAGCCACCAGGTGAGCAGCGCGAGCCCGGCCACCGACAGCGCGATCCCGGAAGCGCGGTGGAGGATCGACACGACCATGTGCGGCCCCCACCGCCAGATCGTGAGGTGGGGCGAAAGCGGGCGAGAGTTCGGGCTTGCCATGGTCCCGCCGCTTAAGGCGCGGCCTTGCACCGCGCAAGTTTCCCGGACGCGCCTAACCGGGTCTTAACCATTCGCGGCGCAAGAGCGGCTGCAAATGCCCAGGCGATAGACGGAGAGCGGACGGATGAACGTCGAGAGTGGACAGCTGCAGCGGCTGACGGACCAGCAGGTGAGCGCACGGCTTGGCGCTTACAACGCCGGCGGTTCGCTCGACCGGGATATCGAAATCCTTCGCGACAATGCCGGCGACATCGTGCTCGCCGCCGTCCAGGCGCAGTTCGGGCCCGAAAGAGCCGAGCGCTTCCTTGGCAATTATACAAACAAGGTCGATTCCAACTGGATCCAGAACGTCGCGGAATACGGCCGTCAGATCGTTCGCGAAAATGTCTCGGTGCCCGTCTACATGGCCGCACGCGCAGAGACCGCGACCCGCATCGTCGAGGCCCTTGTCGACCGCCTTTCCGGCGATCCCGCCAAGCTCCAGCGGTGCCTCGGCGCCTTTTATCGGCTCAGCACGTTCGAGACCGACATCATCCTCGCGCAGGTGTCGCTGCTCGAGGCGATCGACGCCGCCGACCAGCGCGGCCGCGAGAGCGGCGAATTCGAGCGCCACGTCGCCGAGCTGGTGCGCGCCAGCACCGATCAATCA
>DASSOE010000139.1:0-8009 GCA_035700945.1 Sphingomicrobium sp.
CCCGAGCGCAAATTCTTCGGGCTCGGGATGTTCTGCGCGCCGGGCAGTTGCTCGAGCCCGAAATAGGCGGCGAGCGAGCCGAAAACGTCGAGCTGGCGCGGTGGATCGTAGATCAGCGGCTTGGTGTAGTTGGCGATCACCGCGTCGCCCTTGCGGCTGCGCAGCACCGGCCCGAACAGGTCGTAGAAGTCGGCGTGGTTGTGCCAGTAGGTCAGCTTCCAGTTGGGCGTCTGATATTCGAGGTCGAGGTGGAGCCGCTCGCCGCCGTGCACATGGTAGGGCGAGACTGAAAGGTCGGCGCTGAATTGGCGGAACTGCAGCGGGTCGGCGATGTGGACGTAATAGCCGAGCGCCGGCTTCTGCCCGTAGCCCGAAACCATCGGATAATGGGCGTCGAAGCGCATGCGCTTGAACGGCTCGTAGGTGCTGCGCGCGGTGACCAGCTGCTCGAGCGGCACTTTCGCGGGCGAGCCGACGGCCCATTGCTTGAGCTCGGGGTGGGCGGTCACCACCTCGTTGCCGAGGAATTTGACGCTCGCCAGGTCCTCGCGCACCTGCGGCTGGACGATCGAGGGATTGAAGCCCTCGCCGGTGTAATCATAGACGAGCAGCGAACCGTCGGGGCGAAGCTGCGGCCGGAAAAAGCCGGTCGCGGCGTTGGTCAGGACGTCCCATTTGCCGCTCGCGATGTCGAGCCGGTAGACGTTCGAAACGCCGGTATAATAACTGTTGCCGAGCAGCGCCTTGCCGTCGGGCGTGAAAGTGAAATTCTCCGGCACCGCCGGCGGAAGCGAGAGCGTCGCGACCGGATCGTCGGCATTGCCCTGCTCGATGTCCGAGAGGCGCCACACCTTCACCGACTGCTTCGCGTCGACCGTCCCGTAGGAAGCTGCGAGCAGCTGCCCGTCGGGCGAAATGTCGAGATCGAACAGGATCTCGCCGTAGCGGAAGGTCTTGACCTGGTTGAAGCTGTCGTAGGGCGGCGGCATCCGGACGAGGGTCACGAAGCCGTTCTGGTGGCGGATGCCCCACAGGCTTTTGTCGGCCGGGTTGAAGGCGAGGTCACCGATGCGCGCGTCGGTCAGCAAGCGGCGCTTCTTGCCCGTGTCGACGTCGATCGCGTTGATGTCGCGATAAGCGTAATTCTGGTTGGTGTAGAAGGCCGTGCGGCTCGACGGGTCGTAGGCGACGCTGGTGACCTTGTAGAGCATCATGCCGTCGAGGTCGGTAAGGTGCGTGATCTTGCCGGTCGCGAGATCCATCCGGCCGAGGAAGCCGATCTTGCCGGGCCAGCGGAAGGCCGCGATCAGGCTGTTGGTTCTCTCGTCGACGAAGCCGCGCGACATCGAGCCCAAGCCGACGGGCGAGAGATGCTTCGGCTCGGTCAGCGGATATTTGGCGAGCTCGGCGAGGTTGCGCTCCTGGAACTTGCGCTCGAACGCAATCCATTCGTCCCACACTCGGTTGAGCGATTTGCCGAACACATGGGCGAACTGGCTCGCGTAGAAGGCCTTGGAATCCTCGGGCCGGCGGAGCCATTCGTTGACCTTCTCGGGCCCGTAGGTGAGCGCCAGGTAGGACATGAAGCGGGTGCCGTAGAGGTAGGAATTGGCGCCGACCTGGAAGTCGGTCTGCGTGCCTTCGCTCTCGAGCCCGAGCGGCGAGAAGATGCGGCTGTGATCGTGGATCTTCGCGCGCCACACCATCTCGTCATAGCCGCCCTGGGCGCGGCCGAGCCCGCCGGCCATCCACGTTTCCATGAACACCGCGCTGCCTTCCATGTACCAGCGCGGCGACAGGTTCCTCGGGCTCGTCAGGAAATTGTAGAGGATCGATTCCGGGTGGTCCTGGAGCGGCACCGGCTTGCCGCCGAGAAAGTGGCGCCAGCCCGCATCCTGCGAGTTCCACACGTCGATCGTCCCGACGTGAGTCATCTCGTGGTTCATCAACGTGAAGAAGCGCTCGCCGGGCGAGAAGGTCTCCATCGAGAGTGAGAGCGGCGCGACGTCGAGCAGGACCATGTCGCTGGGGCTGCCGAGCGCGGCGGCATTGCCGTAGTCGGAAAAGTCCTTGAGCAGGATGGTCACCGGCTCCCACGGCTTCCAGTGCAGGTTGCGCTCGTGGAAGGCGAGCGAGTTCTCGAACGAGCGAGCGATGTACGGCGTCAGATAGGTCTGGATGGGGTCGATGTAGAGAAGCGTCAGGTTCTTCGTTTCGAGCGTCGACAGATGGAAGCCCGACGCGTCCTTCGGGACGTGCTCGGGCCCCTGCTGCTCGGGCGCGTTCGGCTTGGTCGGGGCCGGAGTGACCGGCTCCGATGGAGGCGTCCCTTCGGGTGCCGGCGGGACTTCGTCCGGCTTCTCGACGACCGTCGTCGTGTCAGGCGGCGGCGGTGGCGGCGGCTGCTTCGCGGGCGTCTGAGCGAAGGCCGTCGCGGGGAAGCCGGTGAAAACGAGCGCCGCCGTCGCAAGTGCGAGGCGGCGCACGCTACAACTGCCCCCCATTTACCTCCCCCCGGACCGGTGCGTCAGTCGCGAGACTGCGACACGCCGGCCTGGTTCGCCTGAGAAAGCGCTGCCGAGAAGCTCGGGTTCGCCATCAGCGCCGCAAGGTTCGGCTGCGCCGCGAGCGACGCAAACGCCTTTTGGTTCGACGACAGCGCCGCCAGCGCCGCGGGCTGAGCGGCTATCGCCGCAAAAGCCTTGGGATTGGCGAGCATTGCCGAGAAGGCCTGCGGGTTGCTGCGGATCGCCTGCGACGCCGCGGCATTGAGCGCGTTGGCGGCCCCTGCCGACGCCATCAGGGAATGCGCGTCGAACGCCTGCAGGGCGTGCGCCGCAGCGCTGAGCTGGCTCGCGTTGCTCGCAAGGTTCGAGAACGCCGATGCGTTGTGGCCGAGACTGGCGAGCAGGTTGGAGCTCAGCATGCGCGCATTGGGAGCGAGGCTCCCGAACGCGAGCGCGTTGTGGCTCATCGACGCGAACACACCCGGATCGGCCTTGAGCGCCGACATTGCATTGTTGTCGGCGGCAAGCTTCTGGAACGCTGCCGCATTGCTCGCCATCAGCGCGTTGGACGATGCCCTGGACGCGGCATTGGCGAACGAGTTCGCATTGTTCGCGAAGCTGCCGAACGCCGAGGCTTTCGACATGATCGCCGCGAGCGCAGCCGGATGGCTGGCGAGCGCGGCGAACGCCTTCGAATGCGACGCGATCGCCGACAGCGCCTTGGGTTGGCCGGCGAGCAGTGCGAAGGCCGACGGGTTCGCAGCGAGCGCCTGCAGCGCCGCGTTGGAGATGCCGGCGGACTGCAGTTTGCTGGCCGCGGCGGCCGCGCTGTTAACGGAAGCGGCTAGCGCCGCAGGCTGAGCCGATAGCGCCTTGAACGCACCGGCGTTCGCCGCAAGCGACTTGAACACCCCCGGATCCTTGCTGAGCGCGACCATCGCGTTGTTGTCGGCGGCGAGCTTCTGGAACGCGACTGCATTGCTCGCCATGTTCGCATTGTTTGCTGCCTTCGAGGCGGCGTCCTGGAATGCGTTGGCATTCGACGCGAAATTCGCGAAGGCCGCGGCATTGCTGACGATCGCCGACAAAGCGTCGGGATGCGCCGCCAGCGCCTGCAGCGCCGCCGGGTGGCTGGCGACCAGCCCCATCAGCGCCGCGTTGGCGTTGTGCACCTTCGACGACAGCGCCGATGCGTTCTGCGCCGCACTGGCGACACCGGCAAACGCCTTCGGATTGGCCGCAAGCGCCGCGAACGCTTTCGGGTTCGCCATCAGCGCGGCCATGACCTGCGGCTGGCTGGCGAGAGCCTTGAAGCCCGGGCTCGCCGCGAGCGCGCGGAAATCGGGATCATGGACCATCAGCTCGAACGCATCGGTCTGCATCAGCTCCGGCACCGAAGTGTCGCCGAGCGTCACGTCGCCTTCGGCAATCTGCGCCGAAACATAGCGATCAGCCGGCGCGATCGTGCCCTGACTGGGGCCGACGGGCGGATACACGCGCCCGAGGCCATAAGCCGCAACACCGAAAGCGAGAATGCCCGCGGTGGTAAGCATCAACTTACGGTTGTTCTTCGTGGAAATAGCAGTTGTCATTGTTGCCCCCTTGACTGAGTCAAGGCATCCCATTTGCTCCGGGTTTAATCGAAAGTCAATGAACGTCGGGCGTCCGACACGGCGGCTAAGTCGCTGCACCTGCTGGAAAAAAATTCTCCGGTTAAGCTCGTTCCAAGCTTCTTCATGAGCGATTCTTGCAATCGTCTTAACCACTTATCGAAGGTTAGCCGAAAGGATGACCGCCCTATTTCAGCGGCATGTTGGAAAGGGAGCCGGTCATGCTTGCCCGCTTCGTCCTTATTGCCGTTGCCACGTTGACGAGCGCTGCTGCGTCCGCCGATGAGCCCGCCAAGCCGCCGGTGCAGCCGGCGGCTGAGCAGCCGGCGCCGCCCCATGCGGCGACGCCGCAGATCGTGCTCGCATCCGCCAATGTCGCCGGCGCGCCCTCGACCGCTGCCGAGCCAAAGGCGGCGAACCCGCCCAGGCGCCGGATGGGACGCGTGACGACCTGCCGTTGCGGCGGCCAGCAGCCGCAGCCCGAGCAATAAGCCGAACTATTTCGCTGCGATTTGCTGATTCTTGCGAATCAGCGGGATTTCCCCGTCGCCGACCGCCGCGAACGCCGACCAGTAGAAGGGGTGCGACGTGTTGACGTCGTCCATCAGCTGGCGCTGCGACAGCCGCAGCGCGGTGACCGTCGGCGTCCCGGGCGATGCGGAGAAAAGACCCGTCATCAGCCGCTGGGTCGCATCGTAGTTATCCGGAATCGGCCAGTGGCTGGCGATCACCAGCCGTCCTCCGGCGCCGACGAACGCGCGCACGAGACCGTCGAGCGCGACATCGCCGCCGGTCGCGAGGCCCGCCTGCTGAGTGGCCGCGGCGCTCGCCTGCGAAGCCGTGTCGCACGCCGAGAGGATGATGACGTCGGCGTCGAGATGCAGGTCGAACACGTCCTTGAAGGTGAGGAGGCCGTCCGAGCCGCTGCCGCCGAAGCTCGTCAGCAACGCCGGCTGGGCCGGGCATTTCGCCGCGCGTGACGTGACCACGCCGTGAGTCGCGAAGTGGATGATCCGGTACTGGTCGAGGTCGGAGCGGTTCCCGAGCGCCGTATCGGTGAATTCGTCGCCGGTGACGACCTGGACGCCGGACGGATCGTAGGGCTGGAGGATCGCGCTTGCGACCTGCAGCTCCTTGGCCGAGATCGGGTCGTCCCACGTCGAGATCGACAGGGTGCAATCGCGGTCGGCCGCGGCCGGCACCAGCGCTGCCGCGGCTGCCGAGGGCGGCGTGTTTTGTCCCAGCCCGAGATATTCGTGCCTGGCCGCGGAAGGAGGCGCGTTTCGAAGCTGCGCGAAGGAGCGCGGGCTGACCGCGGTGCTGATATCGCGGTCGCGGCCGAGCCAGGCGATTCCACGGAAGTCGATCACCGGGCCGTCGCGACTCGCGTTGACGCGCTGCTGATTGAGATCGACCGAGGCCTGATCCATCACCAGCAGGTTGGGAGGCAGACGGAGCATGGCGCCGTCGGGCTCGAAGATGAGGTGCGTGGCGGCCGCGATCTCGGTTCCGAACGGGCCGAACAGCTCCCCGTATATCTGGTGCGAAAGCGCGACGTCGAACTCGTAAGTTATCCTGTCGCCGTTCTCGACGGTCGAGATCGTTTCCCGCAATGACTTCACCTGCTCGGCGAGCTGGGCCGCCGTCACCCCGAGCTTGGCGGCGCGTGCTCCCGCGGGATTGACCAGCAGCGCATAGACGTCGTCGCCGACGGTGGTCATCCTGTAATAGGCTTCGCCCGGCCGGAGGGTTTTCTGCAGCTCGGCGAGCGGGATCACTTCGTCGGAAACGGCGCGGTAGCGGGGGAAGCTGGCGAGCGCCGACTGGGTTGCGAGCTGTTCCTTCTGCGACTGGTCGAGCGCGGCGCGGAACATGCGCGCGCGCGCCTGCTGCTCGGGCGTCGGGTCGGCGATGTCGCTGACCCGCGCAAGCTCGATCCGCGCGCGCTCCGCCTGGCGAGTGAGAGTCACCGACTGGCGGAAAAGACGCGACGCTTCGTCGGTGCCGCCGCTGAGCTCGCGCGCGAGCACCGCTTGCGTCTGCGCGAGGCCGGTGCGGACCATCAGCTGCGTCGCGGCGAAGATCTCCGCGGTCGCCGCGGGGTCGCCGGTCTTGGCAAGCAGCAGGTCGACATAGGGGCGAAGCACGTTGGCGAAGGACGGTGGCAGGTTGCGGGTGTCCGGCTGCGAATGGACGATCTCGCGGAACATCGCTTCGGCGGTCGCTGACTGGCCCGTCCGGGCGAGATAGCCGGCGAGCCGCGCCTTGGAACTGAGCAGCGCCGCCGAGCCCGGGTAATTGGCCTCGAGCAGCGCCACGCCCTCGCGGTAGAGGCGGTCGGCCTCGGTCATGTTCTTCTGGTCTTCGGCGATCGCCGCGAGATCGCCGAGGATCTGCGCCCGCATCCACATCACCGACGCGACCCGGCCCTCGCGCACCGATTGGAGCTTGGAATCGGCCGACCGCAGCGCGGCCGATGCCTGGGCGAGGTCGCCCTTCAGCCTGAGCGACGTGCCGCGCAGCTGGAGCGCCTGGCCGTCGAGGATTTCGGCTTTTTCGGCCGGGCCCAGTTCGTCGGGACTGCCGGCGAGCTGCTCGCCGAGCCGGGTCTGCGAATTGAGCCGCTTGGAAACGACTGCGCTGATGACAGGGCCGGTGGCCGCGCCGCTGCTTTCGTTCGGCGCCTTCGGGACCGGCTTGTCGAGCTCCTGAAGCGCGGCGTTGGCATTGCCGCGGTTGAGCTGGTGAATCGCACGATAATTGCGCAGCCGGCGCGCGACGAGCGGATCGCCGGCGAGCTGCTCGGCGGCACGCGCGAACAGCGAATCCGCTTCGGAATAGCGGCCCAGGTTGGACTTCTGCAGCGCTTCGTTGGCGAGCGCTTCGGCGTGGCTCAGCGGCCCTTCGCCGAGGTTGATGACGGCGGCGAAAAACTCGGCCGCTTCGGCATAGCTTCCGGCATTGTTGCGGCGGTAGGCCTCGGCCAGCGCGCGGCTCGGGTCGAGCGTTCCCGCCTGCACCCGCGCGAAGGCCGCCGGGTCGCCGGCACCGGTCGTCGCGATCGACACCTCGCCTTTGACCGGCGCGTCGCCGACGAGGCTCCTCAAGCCGAGCTGGAGCGCGCTGTCGTATCCCGCCAGCCCTTCGGCGGCGTAAAGCTGGCCGCCCTCGACCAGCTGGTAGGCGCGGTAGGCGACATCGGCATCCTTGAGCTTGCAGTCGACAACCTCGACGCTGCCGAGGTTCGGCACGTCGGCGGAGTGCGGCGCGGTGCAATCGGCGGTAGCGCCGCGGAGCGCCGCGAGTCGCGCCGCCGATTCCTGCGGGCTGCGCAGCTTGTAGAGCTTGCCGACCGGAAGGGCCGCGTCGCGGCAGGTGACGGAATAGCCCGCATCGAACATGCCGGTCAGCGCCTTGTCGACCGACAGGTTCTGCGCGGAGCAATAGACCGTCCCCGAATTGCCGATCCGGAAGCTGTCGAGCACGCTCAGCGGCGCCGCCGGCGCGACGCCTCCGGCCCCGATCGAAGTCAGCGCCGCGAGCGCTGCAATGAGCTTAATGCGCATCTCGTTCTCCGATCATTGGCCGGGGCCGTTGTCGACCGTGCCGGCGGGGCCGCTGCCGATGCCGTCGCTGCCGCTCGTCACCGGATCGTCGACCGGCTTTCCGAACGACACGGGGCCGGTGTTGATCGGCCCGAGCCAGAAGTTCGGCGGAGTGTCCGCACCGGCGGCATCCTCGTCCTGGTCCTGCTCTTCACTGCCGCTCTCACCAGGTCCGAACAGCTCTTCCATCAGCTGGTCGACGAACTCGTCGGCATGATCCTGTGACGCAATTACGGCCGGGCTCGACATCATTCCCACCGGACCGAGGATCGATTCGGACCCGCCAA
>DASSOE010000140.1:0-4977 GCA_035700945.1 Sphingomicrobium sp.
ATCTCGATCAGCGGCATCAGCAGCGCCGCGCCGATGCCGCGGCCGTGCGCTCCGGCGGCGAGATAGATGCCGGTCTCGACCGTCCAGCGGTAGGCGGGGCGAGTGCGAAATGCCGAGCTGCTGGCGAAACCGAGGAGCGCGCCGTCCTCCTCCGCCACGAACCATGGGTAGAAGCCCGGTCTCTCGCCGCGGATTCGCCAGGCCATCTCGGCGTCGTCGGGCGCCGTTTCCTCGAAGCTGATTCTGCTCGCCTCGACATAAGGCCGGTAGATGGCCGCGATCGGCGCCGCGTCCTCAGCGCCGGCAAGCCTGACTAGGACAGCCATCCCTTGATGATTTCGAGCAGGCTGAGATCGCGCGCGTCGAGCCGCGCCGGCGCGACCGGCGGGCAGGCGAGGCAGCGCGCCTGGATGCTCGGCCCGGTGAGGATCGAGCGGACCTCGGCGATCATCGCGGCGAGCTGCTGCCGCGGCGCATGGGCGAGCGATGCGAACGCGTCCTCGGGCATCGCGCTGTCGTCGCTCTGCTCGCTGGCGAGCGCCTCGAGCAGCTCCTGCTTGAAGCTCTTCGGCGGCTCGAGGTAGCGCACGGAGCGCTCATCGCCGAGGCCCGCGAGTTGCGCCGCCTTCGCCACCGCCTCGTCGATCCCGCCGAAGCCGTCGACGAGGCCGAGCTGATGCGCGGTGCCGCCGTCCCACACGCGGCCCTGCGCGATCGCGTTGACCTGTTGCGGGGTCTTGTGCCGCGCCTCGGCGACGATGGCGAGGAAGCGGCCGTACATCGAGTTGACGCCGGTCTGGATCAGCTGGTCGGCCTCGGGCGAGGGGCCCTTGAACAAGTCGGGCTCGCCCGACAGCGGAGTCGTTTTGACGCCATCGGCGCCGATGCCGAGCTTCTTGAGCGTGCCCTCGAAGCTCGGGATGATCCCGAACACGCCGATCGATCCGGTGATGGTCGACGGCTCGGCGTAAATGAAGTTGGCCGGCGTCGAGACCCAGTAGCCGCCCGACGCGGCGACGCTGCCCATCGACACGACGATCGGGATCTTCTTCGCCCTGGCCTCGAGCAGCGCCTGCCGAATCCGCTCGGACGCGAGCACCGAACCGCCGGGGCTGTCGACGCGCACGACGAGCGCCTTGATCCCGTCCTTGACCCCGTCCTCGATCTCCTGCGCGATTGTGTCGCCGCCGGCGGTGCCAGGTCCCGCCTTGCCGTCAACAATCATGCCGGCAATCGTTACGATCCCGATCGGCCCCTTGGGCTTTTGATCGACGACGTCGGAGACGTAGGAAGCGAGCTTGATCCGGGCGAAGCTGCCGCTCTCGCCGTCCTCCTTGCCGCCCTTGCCGCCGAGCTGCGCCAGCCGGTCCTCGAACTGCCGGCGCGTACCGACATGGTCGACGAAGCCGTTCGCGAGCGCGGCCTTGGCCATGTCGCCGCCAGCCGCCGCGACGGCGCCGTTCATGTCCTTGAGGAACAGGTCGATATTCGCCTTCGGCCGCGATTTCCTGATTTCGTTTCGCCAACTCTCGAGCGTCGCCTGGTCGAGCGCCATGTAATTCTGCTTCGCTTCGGGCGACATGTCGTTGCGGATGAACGGCTCGACCGCCGACTTGTAGGTGCCGACGCGATAGACGTTCGCGGTCACCCCGAGCTTGTCGAGCAGGCCCTTGAAATAGAGATTGCTTCCGCCCGGCCCCGCGATCAGCACCGCGCCCAGCGGGTTGAGCCAGATTTCCGACGCGGCAGAGGCGAGCGCATAGCTGTCGTCGCTGTAGCCGACGCCGTAGGCAACGACCGGCTTGCCCGACGCGCGAAGGGCGCGGACGGCCTCGGCGAGGTCGCCGATCGTCGTCTGGCCGCCACCGGTGAAGCCGTCGAGGTCGAGCGCGACCGCTTTGACGCGGTCGTCGGTGCGCGCCTTGTCGAGCGCCTGGACGAGGTCGCGCAGGCGGTACTCGCCGAGCCGGTTGCCGCTGGCGACGTCGGACCAGCTAGCCCGCGAGGGCTGCTCGACCACGCTGCCGTTGAGGTTGAGGTCGAGCACGCCGGCGTGGATCGGCGCCGGCCGCGCCGACAGCACGCTGTACAGCCCGGCGAAGAACAGCAGCATCAGGATCAGGACCAGCGCGTCCTTGATCCCGACCAGCAGCTTCCAGATTGCGCGCACGAACTTCATTGGGGTTCCTCAAAAGTTTGCGCGCGTTGCTAGCGGAGAACGCTCGCCATTGCGAGCGCCCGGGATGCCGTCCTGCCGGATTGCTTCGACGCTCCGCTCCCCGCAATGACGAGCGGATGGATGCTTCGCCCACGATCGCACCGGCAGAAGGCGCTCGCCCGTGGCTGACCGAGCTGCGCGCGACGATGGCGCTCGCCTGGCCGCTGATCCTCGCCAATGTCACCCAGCAGGCGATCCAGGCGACCGACGTGCTGCTGATGGGCCGGCTCGGACCGACCCAGCTCGCTGCCGCGACGCTCGCGCTCAATCTCACCTTCACCTTCAACCTCTTCATGCTCGGCCTGCTCACCGCCTCGTCGCCGATGATGGCGACGGCGCTGGGGCAGCGGTCCAACGCCGTTCGCGACGTCCGGCGCACCTTCCGCGCGGGGCTGTGGCTGCTGGTCTTTTTCCTCCCGCCTTACTGGCTGGTGCTGTGGAACATCGGCTGGCTGATGCAGGCGTTCGGTGAATCGGCGGAGCTTGCCGCCCAGGGCCAGAGCTTCATGCGTGCCTACATGTGGTGCACCGCGCCGTGGCTGCTGTTCCAGCTCCTGCGCAATTTCGTCTCCGCGCTCGAGCGGCCGCGCGTGGTGCTGTGGCTCAGCCTTGCCGGGATCGCCGTCAACGCGCTGCTCAGCTGGTCGCTGATTTTCGGGCGCCTGGGACTCCCCGCGCTTGGGCTGCCCGGCGGCGGGGTCGGCAGCACGCTCACCTGGCTGATCATCTGCGGCGCGCTGATCCTGGTCATCATCCGCGAGCGCCGCTTCCGCCGCTTCCACCTGTTCGGCAATTTCTGGCGTTTCGATCCGCAGCGCACGAAAGCGATGGTACGGCTCGGCTGGCCGATCGGCCTGACGATGGCGCTCGAGATGGGCGTGTTCGCGCTCGCGGCTTACTTCATGGGCTGGATCGGCGCTCCGGCGGTCGCGGCCCATGCCGTGGCGCTGCAGATCGCGGCTCTCACCTTCATGGTCCCGCTCGGCCTCGGACAGGCGGCGACGGTGCGCGTCGGGCTTGCGCTCGGCCGCCGGGACGAAGCGGCCATCGGCCGCGCCGGCTGGACGGCGTGGGTCCTCGGCGTCGGCTTCATGGGCGCGATGGCGCTCGGCATCTGGATGATGCCGCGGCCGCTCGTCACCCTGTTCCTCGCCGACGTCCCGCAAAACGCGATGGTCATCGGCCTCGCCGTCACCTTCCTCAAGGTCGCCGCGGCCTTCCAGCTCGTCGATGGCGCGCAGGTGATCGGCGCGGGGATGCTTCGCGGCCTTCACGATACGCGATGGCCCTTGCTGTTCGCGCTCGTCGGCTATTGGGTCGTGGGCCTCGGCATCGGCTCGTGGCTGGCGTTCGGGGCGGACTGGAAGGGCCTCGGGATCTGGATCGGCCTCGCGATCGGGCTGGGCTGCGTCGCGGCGCTCATGCTCGTGCGCTGGCTAAGACGTGAGAGGCTCGTCGCTTGCGCGATATCCGGCACCGGTGTGCATGCAGAACCGAGATTGACCTCCGGGATTCCCAAGCGACTTCTATCAGTGACTCGCCGGGCGACGGGGCCTGGTTAGTCGCGGTGCCGATGCTCGCGCGCCGGCTGCTGCGCGATCGGCTCGGTCTGGCACGCCAGGCGCACCCATAACCGTTTCACGCTGAAAATTCCGACGCCGCGGGCGTTGACGGATGAACGGCCGACAACCATATGGCCGCCATCGCTGGCACTCTCGCGTGCAGAGTGCCAGCGGCAACGTTCAACCTGACGAAACGAGAGAGGGATTCAGACCTATGGCTTTCAGGCCGCTTCATGACCGCGTCCTCGTCCGCCGTGTCGAGGCCGACGACAAGACCGCCGGCGGGATCATCATCCCCGACACTGCAAAGGAAAAACCGCAGGAAGGCGAAGTCGTCGCCGTCGGCGGCGGCACCAAGGCCGAGGACGGCAAGGTCACGCCGCTGGACGTCAAGGCCGGCGACAAGATCCTGTTCGGCAAATGGTCCGGAACCGAGGTGAAGCTCGATGGCGAGGACCTCATCATCATGAAGGAAAGCGACATCCTCGGGGTCGTCGCCTGACTTCCGGAGCGCGCGGAAAACCTGCGCGTCACTGCCGACATTCGTGAACATTCGCTTTTTTGAAGAAAGGGTAGCCACATGGCAGCCAAGGACGTGAAATTCAGCCGCGATGCGCGTGAGCGCATTCTCGCCGGCGTCGACATTCTCGCCAATGCGGTGAAGGTGACGCTGGGCCCCAAGGGCCGCAATGTCGTCATCGAAAAGAGCTTCGGCGCACCGCGCATCACCAAGGACGGCGTCACCGTCGCCAAGGAAATCGAGCTCAAGGACAAGTTCGAGAACATGGGCGCGCAGATGGTGCGCGAGGTCGCCTCGAAGACCAACGACATCGCCGGCGACGGCACCACCACCGCGACCGTTCTTGCCCAGGCGATCGTTCGTGAGGGCATGAAGTCGGTCGCGGCCGGAATGAACCCGATGGACCTCAAGCGCGGCATCGACATCGCCGTCGGCAAAGTCGTCGAGGACTTGAAAAAGCGTTCGAAGGACGTGACTGGTTCCTCGGAGATTGCCCAGGTCGGCAGCATTGCCGCCAATGGCGACCGCGAGGTCGGCGAGAAGATCGCCGAGGCGATGGAGAAGGTCGGCAAGGAAGGCGTGATCACGGTCGAAGAGGCCAAGGGCCTCGAGTTCGAGCTCGATGTCGTCGAGGGCATGCAGTTCGACCGCGGCTATCTCTCGCCTTATTTCATCAC
>DASSOE010000141.1:0-10123 GCA_035700945.1 Sphingomicrobium sp.
GGCTGTAGTTCCATACGCCGCCGACCGCGTCGGTGACCAGGAGGAGGCGAAGCGCGCTCATTCGGCGGCGCTCGCCACGTGCAGCTCCGGGCGAAGCTCGAGCCGGCGCTCGGCCGCCAGCCATTGCGCGAGGCGCTCGACGCCTTCGCGCCAGCCGCGCGGCCGCGGCAGGTTGAGCTCGGCACGTGCGGAATGCGCATCCGAGACGTACCAGCGCTGGTCGCCCTGCCGCCAATCCTCGAAGCTCAGCTCGACATCGCGGCCGGTGACGGCGCGGATTTCGTCGGTCAGCTGCAGCAGGCTGATCGCATTTTCCGGGCCACCGCCGAGATTGAATGCACGGCCGGCAACCCGCTCGATGCTCTCCAGCGCACCGACATAGGCGTTCACCGCGTCGCCTACGTCGAGAATGTCGCGGACCTGCTTGCCGTCGCCGTAGATCGTGACGGGCTTGTTCTCCAAAGCGCGGATCAGGAAGTGCGCGACCCAGCCCTGGTCCTCGGTCCCCATCTGCCGCTGGCCGTAGATGCAGCTCATCCGGAACACGACGGTCGGGATGCCGAAGCTGCGGCTATAGTCGAGCACATATTGGTCTGCCGCGCCCTTCGAGCAGCCATAGGGCGTGTGGAAGTCGAGCGGCCGGCTCTCGTCGACCCCGCGGCGCGAGATCAGGGCGCGCGGCTCGTAGCGGTCGCCGTGCGGCTCGAGCGGGATGTCTGCGAGGTCGCCGTAGACCTTGTTGGTCGAGGCGAAGATGACCGGAACCGGCTCGCCGCGGACGCGGACTGCGTCGAGAACATTGACCGTGCCGCGAACGTTGGTGTCGAAATCCTCGCGCGGGTCGACGAGGCTGGTCGTGACCGCAACCTGCGCGGCCATGTGGAACACCGCCTTCACCTCGGCCGCGGCGCGGGCGATTTCGTCTTCGTCGCGCACGTCGCCGACGATGCTTGTAATCCTGCTCCCGTGCCGGTCGCGGAGCCAGGCGAGGTTGCGCTCCACGCCCGCACGGGACAGCGCATCGAAGACGATGATCTCGTGCCCTTCGCCCGCCAGCCGGTCCGCGAGATTGCTGCCGATGAAACCGGCGCCGCCAGTGATCAGGATCGGGCGGCCGTCATGCGGCCGGGTCATGCGACCAGGCCCTTCGCTTCGAGCTCGGCGCGCGCTTCGTCGACGCGATCGTCGGCACTCTGGCTCGCGACCCATTCGGCGAGCTCGGCGAGCCCTTCGTCGAAGTCCTTGTAGGCGCGGAAACCGAGCCTCTCCGCCGCCTTGGCGCCATCGCAGAAGCAGTGGCGAATGTCGCCGACGCGGCTCTTTCCAACGATCTCCGGCTCGATGTCGTTGCGGTGCAGCGCGCGCGCGATCGACTTCGCGACGTCGGTGACGCTGCGGTCGATGCCCGAGCCGATGTTGAACACTTCGCCGCTGGCGTCGGGATGCACCAACGCGTCGGCGAAGGCGCGCGCGACATCGCCCACGTAAACGAAGTCCCGGCGCTGCTCGCCGTCCTCGAAGATCATCGGCCGCTGCCCGTTCGACAGCCGCGACGAGAAGATCGCGAGGACGCCGGTGTACGGGTTGGAAAGCGCCTGGCCGGGCCCGTACACGTTGAACAGCCTCAGGCACGTTCCTTCCATGCCGTAGGCCTCGGTCATGATCAGCGTCTGGCGCTCCTGAACATATTTGCCGAGGGCGTAAATCGAGGCGAGGCTCGGCGGCTTCCATTCGGGAGTCGCGACCGGCCTGAGCGGTCGTCCCTGCGGATCGAGCGGATCCCAGCTTTGCGCGTCCGAGGCGCGCGGCTTGCGAACTGCATTCTCGACGAGCTCCCCGTCCGCATCTTCGTACAGGCCCTCGCCGTAGATACTCATCGAAGAGGCGGTGACGACGCGCCGCACGGGATGATCGATCAGCGCTTCGAACAGCACCGCCGATCCGGTTTCGTTGACCGAGGTGTAGCGCTCGACCGCGTACATCGACTGGCCGACGCCGACCTCGGCGGCGAGATGGATGACGCTGTCGACGTCCTTGAGCGCGCGGGCGACGACATCCTTGTTGCGGACGTCGCCGACGATCAGCTCGGCGTCTTCGGGGAAGTCGTCCGGGCGCCCGCGGTCGCCGTGGACCTGCTCGATAAGGCTGTCGAGGACGCGGACCTGGTTGCCGCGCCTGAGCAGCTCCTTCGAAACCGCGCGTCCAATAAAGCCAGCGCCACCCGTTACGAGGACTGTTTCCCCCAACGCAAATCTCCCTGATCTATGTTATTGTTACGGAGTTTCAACGACTTGGCGCATCTTCTTCATCAACCGATTTGCGCGACGCTTTGTTCCCCTGCCGGTTCGTTCCGGCGTTCCACCAACCGGGGAACGAGGCCGAGTCGCGGCTCTGCTACTTTCGAGAAGATGTTGAAGCTCAGCGGCATAGCGGTCGCCGCGGCGGTTGATGCGGCGGCGTTCGGCGGCGTCGGAGGTCATCGCGGCGCCGAGCCGTGCATGGCCCACGCGAAAGCCGGAATAAGCGACGCGATAGAATTCCAGCAGCTCGGCATCGATCCGGGGACCGAACTCGCCAATGCGGCGCACGAGCTGCTCGGACTGCGGTTGATCGAGATCAAATTCGACAATCGCCGCCGCGGCGTCCCAGGCAACGTCCTGGCAGCCGATCAGGTCGTGGGCGCGATGATGGTCGAGCGCATCGGTCTTGATCAATGCGCCCTCCGCGGTTCGCAGCCACTCATGACGGTCCAGCTTGTTATCGGTCCGCACGCGCACGATGCGCCGTTCGAGGTCGCGTGCGCGACCGTTCCGGGGTGCCAGTGCATGCGCTGCATCGTCACCGATTTCGAGGGAGACATTGCGGCGGACCATGGCAAGCAGGTCCTCGACGCTTGCCCCGCTTCCGCTGACCGCTGGGAGGAGCCTGGCGCGACTGGCGATGTAGCGGGCGACCTCGGCGAGCGGCTTTTCCTCGGGGCCCAGCGGCACGGCACCCCCGCACCAGCGCTCGATCAGGAATCCGTGCGCGAGGCCGACCGGCTCCGCCGCAAATCGTTCCGAGTAGAGCCTCCGCGCCACGGCGAGCTTCTCGTCGCCGACACTCCCGAGCCCCGCAAATTTCACGAGAAAGCGCTCACCGCCAGCGCTCACGAGGAACTTGCGCCGCTCCCAGGCTGGCACGGTGGCGGGCCAATCCTCTTCGCGCGCGTAGCGGAGCTTACGCCACGCGCCGCCGGAGATGTCCTGCGGTGCCTCATCGAGGTGGCCGAGCAATGACGTGCACCACCGCTCGATCAACGCCGGCCATGCATCGCCGAAGTCGGCGACCTGCCGCTGGACGCTGCCCCACCAGCGGCGCCGCTCGTCGGATGCGGCCGGCCCCGGCGAGGCAGGATGGCTGGGCAGCACCGCAATATTCTCGCCGGGTACGCCGCGTTGTTGCAGCCAATCCGCGACGGCGCCGAACGAGCTGCCCGACTGCCCCGGCCCCTCGTCGATGATCACATAATGTGCCTCGCCGTGGAGCAGGTCGCGTTCGAGCGCGCCGTCGACATTGATCTTCCGGTCCGAAGGGTCGCCGAACGGACGGATGGTCACCGGCGGCGGCGCATCGAGCGCGGCGGCGACGACGGCGGCGAGCGATGTGCCGATGCTGCGAATACCAATCACCCTCGGCGGACGCACCAGCTTCAGCCGCCGCGCGGCCTCGGCATATGCCTCGGGGTAGACTGCGTAGAACGCGAACCCTTCCGGCTCGCGGAGTTCGACCTCGGCTGGCCAGTCCTGATGCGGCGCGAGCCGCGGCAGCTCGCCGACGTCCCGAAAACCGCTGTCCCAAGAGCGGCACGCGGCGCGCGCCAAGTCGGTGAGGAATGCGCCGATCGTCTGGGTTGCGCGTGTCTGCCGATCGCGATCCGCTTCGGCGAAAACCGCATCGGCAATCCCCTGCAGCAGCCTTCCGCCGTTAACGAGCGCGCCGACGAGCCGCGCGTGCCGGGCAAGTCCGCACTCCATCCGCTCGACCGCATCGAGATCCCGCTTGATGCCGCGCGCAAACGTGGCGGATGCCGCCCGCTCGTGATGATCGCCGTAGACGAGCATCGCTCAGCCGTTCGCCAGATGGCGATACGCGATGCAGCCGAAGCTGTGATAATCGGGCGCCGCCTCTCCACGCGAAGCGAGCCATCGCGCCCAGCCCCTATATTGCGACAGGCTCGGCGAAACTGCCTCGCGGGCGTCTTTCGCGCGGTTCAACGCGTCGAGCGGCTCCCATCCCTGGTCGACCAGCACGCACAGCGACAGCAACGCCGAACGGCCGATGCCGTGCTGGCAGTGGATCAGCACCTTGCGGCCGGTATCCATGTGACCGCTCGCAAAGCGCACGCCCCGCTCCAGCATCTCGGCGCTTGCGGGCTCGAGGTCGGGCGTCGGAAGGTGCAGGAAGTCGATACCCGCCGCGCGGAGCCGCTCCTCGTCGTCGCAATCTTCCGCGCGCAGGTCGACTACCGCGCCGATGCCGTGCTCGCGCGCAAGCTCGTGCGCGCGGTCCATCGGGAAGCAACCGCCGACCGCCAGATCGTCGGTCAGCCAATGGAAATCGGGCTGCCAATCCGATGCGCCGTCGCTCACAGCTTCTTCTTCTTCAACTTCTTGTTGAACTGCATCTTCTTCATCTTCGGGTTCAGGCGTTATTGTTGTTCTCGGATGATTACTGTCCCTGTGTCAGTCACGAATGGAACAACAAAGCTTTACAACTGTTCCGCGACCGTATGATTCTTCATTCCAAGCCCGAACCAAGGCAGCGGTGAGTCGATCAGAAGCCCAGCTCCGTCCGGTCCTGCGCAGCCACATCGAGGAGCGCATCGAGGCGCTTGGCCCGTGGTTCCACAACATCGACCTCAACGGCGTGTGGACCGCTCCCGATCATTTCCTCGGCGACTATCCGGGCGCGAAGTTCAAGCGGTTCGCGCCGAATCTACCGGACGACCTCAGCGGCAAGAGCGTGCTCGACATCGGCTGCAACGCCGGCTTCTACTCGATCGAGATGAAGCGCCGCGGCGCCGCGCGCGTGCTCGGCATCGACAGCGACGAGCGCTACCTCGCGCAGGCGCGGCTCGCGACCGAAGTGCTCGGCTACGAGGACGATGTCGAGTTCGCCAAGCTCGACGTCTATGACGTCGGCGCGATCGGCGAGAAGTTCGACCTCGTGATCTTCATGGGGGTGCTTTACCACCTCCGCCACCCGCTCCTCGCGCTCGACCTCATCCGCGAGCATGTCGCCAGGGACATGCTGCTGTTCCAGTCGATGCAGCGCGGATCGAAGTTCGTGCTCGAGCTCAACGAGGATTACGAGTTCGAGGAGACCGACATCTTCTTCGAGAGCAGCTTCCCCAAGCTGCATTTCGTCGAGCGCGAATATTCGCGCGACTGGACCAACTGGTGGGTGCCGAACCGCGCCTGTACCGAGGCGATGCTCCGCTCCGCCGGGTTCAGCATCGATGAGCGCATCGAGGAGGAGGTCTATCTCTGCCGCGTCGCCGAGCGCCCGTACGCCAAGTTCGGGCCGGCCGCCGTCTATCCCGCGCGGGAGGCCGCGCGATGATCGAAGCGGCGATGATCTGGAACGAGCCCAACAACAAGTCGCACTGGGATCCCGAGATCGACCCCGAGTGGACGATGTTCGCGGACATGGCGATCCAGGCGTCCGATGCGATCCGGCAGGCGAACCCCGACGTGAAGCGCGTGCTCGGCGGCATGTCGCCGATCGATCCCTTCTGGGTCGAACGGATGGAGAAACAGGGCGTCATCGACGCGGTGGACGTCGTCGCGCTTCACGGCTTCCCGCTCGACTGGAACCTGTGGCCGATCGACGAATGGCCGCAGCGCGTCGCCGACATCGAAGCGGTGATCCCGGGCAAGGATCTGTGGGTCACCGAAGTCGGCGTCGGCAGCTTCGGCGCCGAGGAGGTGCAGCAGTTCGGGCTCAACCGCACCGCCGAGCTTTTGCTCGGCCGAGTGCAGCGCGTCTTCTGGTATTCGCTGTTCGACCTCCCGCGCACCTGGGAAGCGACCACCCGCCACAAAGAGGCGGAGGGCTCGTCTTATTACCGCCACTTCTACATGGGGCTGATCAAGGAGGACGGGACTCCCAAGCTCGCGCTCGACGACTTCCGCAAATATGCGCCGGAGTTGGGGATCATGCAGTGGTTCCACTGGCACGATCACCGGCTCGATGACGCGGTCCGCTGGATGAAGGAGCTCGGGGTCACCCACCTGCGCACCGGGCTCAGTTGGTGGGACAGCTATCGCGACGGCTGGGAGGACTGGTTCGACCGGCAGATGGATGCGCTGGAAGACTTCGACACCACCGTCACGTTCTGCTTCACCCCCGACCATCTCGGAATCCAGCCGCACCACACCAGCCCGCCGCGCGACCCGGCGATGTTCGCCGAATTCTGCGGGCGCATGATCGAGCGCTACGCGCCGCGTTCCTCGATGAGGGTAGCCGCCGAATGAGCCTGCACGATCCCAAGCGCACCGACGTCAATGTCGCCATCGTCGGCGTCGGCAATTGCGCGAGCTCGCTCGTCCAGGGCATCGCGCATTATTCCAACGGCGGCGCCAACGAGCAGATCGGCCTCTCGCACTGGGACCTCGGCGGGTACCGGCCGAAGGATTTGCGCGTCGTCGCCGCGTGGGACATCGACAAGCGCAAGGTCGGCCGCGACGTCGCGGAAGCGATCTTCGCCCCGCCCAATTGCACGACCACTTTCTGCGACCATGTGCCCGAGACCGGCACGCGCGTGCGCATGGGCAAGTTGCTCGACGGCATCGCCGACCATATGGCAAATTTCCCCGATGAGCGGACCTTCATGCTCGCCGACGGCGAGCGCGAGCCGACCCACGACGACGTGGTCGAGGTCCTTCGCGAGACTGACGCCGACGTGATGATCAATTATTTGCCCGTCGGCTCGCAAAAGGCGGCGGAGTTCTACGCCGAGTGCGCGCTCGATGCGCGCGTCGCGCTGGTCAACTGCATCCCCGTGTTCATCGCCAGCGACGATGCCTGGGCGAAGCGGTTCGAGGCCGCCGGCGTCCCCGTCATCGGCGACGACATCAAGTCGCAGCTCGGCGCGACCATCGTCCACCGCGTGCTCACAGACCTGTTCAAGAAGCGCGGCGTCAAGCTCGATCGCACCTACCAACTCAACACCGGCGGCAACACCGACTTCCTCAACATGCTGGAACGCGCGCGGCTTGCCTCGAAGAAAATCAGCAAGACCGAAGCGGTGCAGTCGGTCGCCGAGCACCGGCTTGATCCTGATCAAATCCACGTCGGCCCGAGCGACTATGTCGCCTGGCAGAACGACAACAAGGTCTGCTTCCTGAGGATGGAAGGGCAGCTGTTCGGCGGCGTGCCGATGAACATCGAGCTCCGCCTGTCGGTCGAGGATTCGCCCAACAGCGCCGGCGTTGCGATCGACCTGATCCGCTGCGCGCGGGTGGCGAAGGACCGCGGTCTCGGCGGTCCGATCCACCCCGCCGCCTCCGCCTTCTGCAAGCATCCCCCGCGCCAGCTTCCCGACGACGAAGCCTTCGTCGAGCTGGAGCGTTTCATTCGCGGTTCCTGAGGGAGACGCAGATCATGCCCGCCAAGTCCAAAGCCCAGCAGAAGGCCGCCGGCGCCGCGCTGTCGGCGAAGCGCGGCGACACGCCCGAAAGCAAGCTCAAGGGCGCCGCCAAGAGCATGGAGAAATCCATGTCTGAAAAAGAGCTCGAGAAAATGGCTTCGACCAAGCGCAAGGGTAAGCCGGAGCACGTCGGCGATTAAGAAGCGGCCTTTCCCGATCCGACGCGGCCGCTAAAGCCGCGGGATGCGATGCTTCTGGGACGAACGGCAGCGGGCTCATGCCCCCGCCGCGGAATTCTTCAACGGCAAGCTCCACCCTGCGGCCGAGCACCCTGGGCGCGTCGACGCGATCCTGGCGGCGATCGGGAAGACCGAAGCGCCGGCGGACAAGGGCCTGGGGCCGATCCACCGCGTCCACGACGTCGGCTATGTGGATTTCCTCGAGCGCGCCCACGCGGAGTGGCTCGCAGCCGGCCGCGAGGGAGACGCATTCCCCTACACCTTCCCGATCGTCCACCGCCGCGCGCGGGGCTGGGACCGGATCGACGCGACACTCGGCCATTACAGCTTCGACACATCGACGCCGATTGGCGCCGGCACCTGGGAGGCGTGCTACTGGAGCGTGCAGACGGCGCTTGCCGGCCTCGAGGCGGTGGTCGCCGGCGAGCGCGCCGCTTTCGCCTTCACTCGTCCGCCGGGGCACCACGCCGGCGGCGATTATTTCGGCGGCTATTCCTACCTGAACCATGCGGCGATCTGCGCGGACGCGGCGCTAGCGGCGGGCAAGCGGCGTGTCGCCATCCTCGACGTCGATTACCATCACGGCAACGGAACGCAGGACATTGTCGCCGGCCGCGAGGACATCGTCTTCGTCTCGATCCACGCCGACCCGTCGACCGACTACCCGTTCTTCTGGGGCAATGCCGACGAGAGCGGCGGCAACATCCTCAACCTGCCGCTGCCGCGCGGCACGGACTGGAGCGGCTATGCGCCGGCGCTGACGCAGGCGCTCGACTGGATCGAGCAGAGCGCCCCCGAGCTGCTGATCGTCAGCTACGGTGCCGACACCTGGGAAGGCGACCCGATCAGCTACTTCGAGCTCAGGACCAGCGACTACGCGCCCATGGCGCGCCGCATCGCCTCGCTTGGGCGGCCCACGCTAGTCGTCATGGAAGGCGGCTACGCGGTCGAGGCACTAGGCGCAAACGTCGCGGAGTTCCTGAGCGGCCTTTAAGCCGTCATTGCGAGCGCAGCGAAGCAATCCAGGACTCCAGCGCAGTTGGATTGCCGCGTCGCTTCGCTCCTCGCAATGACGGCTAAAGCTTCTCCGTCAGCTCGGGCACGATCTTGAACAGATCGCCGACGAGGCCGATGTCGGCGACCTGGAAGATGGGCGCTTCCTCGTCCTTGTTGATGGCGACGATCGTCTTCGAATCCTTCATGCCGGCGAGGTGCTGGATCGCGCCGGAAATGCCGATCGCGATATAGACCTGGGGGGCGACGATCTTGCCGGTCTGGCCGACCTGGTAATCGTTGGGCGCATAGCCGGCATCGACCGCAGCGCGGCTGGCGCCGACCGCAGCGCCAAGCTTGTCGGCAAGCGGGTCGAGCAGCGCGTGGAACTGCTCCGACGAGCCGAACGCGCGGCCGCCGGAGACGATGATGCCGGCGCTGGTCAGCTCGGGCCGTTCGCTTTCCGACGCGTCCATCGACACGAACGCGCTCTTGCCATCGCCAGCGCCCGCATCGACCTGCTCGACCGACGCCGAGCCGCCCTCGGCCGCCGCTTTGTCGAATGCGGTGGTGCGGACGGTGATCACCTTCTTCGCGTCGTTCGACTTGACCGTTGCAATCGCATTGCCGGCATAGATCGGGCGAGTGAAGGTGTCGGGGCCCTCGACCGAAAGGATGTCGGTGACCTGCATCACGTCGAGCAAGGCGGCGACCCGCGGCGCGATGTTCTTGCCGGTGGTGGTCGCAGGCGCGAGGAAAGCGTCATACCCCTCCATCAGCTTCGCGGCGACCGGTGCGACGCTCTCGGCAAGCTCGTGATCGAGATGCGGAGCATCGGCGACGAGCACCTTCGCCACGTCGGCGATCTTCGCCGCCGCCTGCGCCGCTCCGTCGACATTGCTGCCCGCGACCAGCGCATGCACATCGCCGAGCTTCGATGCCGCGCTCACCGTCGCCAGCGTCGCGTCCTTGATGCTGCTGCCGTCATGTTCGACCAGGACAAGAACGCTCATTTCGCAATCCCCAGACCCTTGAGGCGTTCGACCAGCTCGTCGACGCTGCCGACCTTGATCCCGGCCTGGCGCTTGGCCGGCTCGGCGACCTTGATCGTCTCCAGCCGCCGCGCCACGTCGACTCCGTAATCAGGCGGCGACTTGGTCGCGAGCGGCTTCGACTTCGCCTTCATGATGTTGGGCAGCGACGCATAGCGCGGCTCATTGAGGCGCAGGTCGGTGGTGACCACCGCCGGAAGCTGCAG
>DASSOE010000142.1:0-12481 GCA_035700945.1 Sphingomicrobium sp.
CGCACGGTCATCGCTGCTATCGGCGGCGGCGGCCTGATCACCGGCGTCGGAAGCGCCATCAAGGCCCGCCGTCCGGAGGTGAAGGTAATCGGTGCCGAGCCGGAGACCGCCGCGCCGTACGCTTATTCGCTCGCGCAGGGCGGTCCGCAATGGTTCCCCGACTGGGAGGCCTCGTTCGTCGACGGCGCTGGCGGCAAGAGCGTCACCGAACGGATGTGGCAGCGGATGCGGCCCGTCACCGACGGAACGATCACCGTCACGCTCGACCAAACGCGAGAGGCGATGCGGCTGATCGCGGAGAAATCGCGCACGATCGCGGAGGGCGCGGGTGCGCTGGCGCTTGCGGCCGCGCTGACGGGCGAGGCAGGCGACGGGCCGATCGTCTGCATCGTCTCGGGCGGCAACATAGACCTGTCGAAATTCGCCGAGCTGGTCGCTAGCTAGGGTTATGGACTTCACCCTCGGCCCCCAAGAGACCGAATGGCGCGACCGTGTGCGCGCATTCATGGATGAGCAGATCCGGCCCCGGGCCCGCTACTACGACGCGCAGCAGCGCCAGGGCGAGCGCTGGAAAGTGCTGCCGGTCATCGAGGAGTTGAAGGCGCAGGCGCGCTCCGAAGGGCTGTGGAACCTGTTCATGCCGCCCTGGCACGGCGCCCAACCGGTCGAAGACAGCTTCGAGTTTGACGGGCCCGGGCTCGCCAACCTTCAATATGCCTTCTGCGCCGAGGAGATGGGCCGCATCGGCTGGGCGTCGGAAGTATTCAACTGCTCCGCGCCCGACACCGGCAACATGGAAGTGCTCCACCGCTATGGCACCCGCGAGCAGAAGGATCGGTGGCTGCGGCCGCTGATGGACGGCGAAATCCGATCCGCCTTCCTGATGACGGAGCCGGACGTCGCCTCATCGGACGCCACGAACATCCGCTGCAGCATCGAGCGGGACGGCGGCGAGTACGTGATCAACGGCCGCAAATGGTGGTCGAGCGGCGCCGGCGACCCGCGCTGCAAGGTCGCGATCGTGATGGGGAAGACCGATCCCGGGGCCGAAGTCCACAAGCAGCAGTCGATGATCCTGGTGCCAATGGACGCGCCGGGGATCGCCGTCGAGCGCCACCTCCCCGTGTTCGGCTATGACGACGCGCCGCACGGCCACATGGAGATTTTGCTCGAAAACGTGCGCGTGCCCGCGTCGAACATGCTGCTCGGCGAGGGCAGGGGCTTTGAGATCGCGCAGGGGCGGCTCGGCCCCGGGCGGATTCACCATTGCATGCGCACCATCGGCGCGGCCGAGGAGGCGCTCGATGCGATGGTCAAGCGGCTGATGTCGCGCATCGCGTTCGGCAAGACGATCGCCGAGCAGGGCGTCTGGGAAGAGCGGATCGCCGACGCGCGCATCAACATCGAAATGACTCGGCTGCTGTGCCTCAAGGCCGCCGACATGATGGATCGTGCGGGCAACAAGGCCGCGCAGGGCGAGATCGCGATGATCAAGGTCGCCGCGCCGCTGATGGCGCTGAAGGTGATCGACGACGCGATCCAGGCGTTTGGCGGCGCCGGCGTTTCCGACGATTTCGGCCTCGCGGGCGCTTATGCCTCGATCCGCACGCTGCGCCTCGCCGACGGGCCGGACGAAGTCCATCGCCGCGCAATCGCCAGGCTGGAGCTCAAGAAGCACAAGTGAGCGGCGACGAGATCGACGAAGTCGCGCTGGGGCGCTGGCTCGAAGCCAATGTCGAGGGCTTCACCGGCCCGTTCGAGCTCAGGAAATTCCCGTCAGGCCAGTCGAACCCGACCTATCGGATCACGGCCGCGTCCGGCGAATATGTGCTCCGCCGCAAGCCGTTCGGCCCGCTGCTGCCGAGCGCGCACGCGGTCGATCGGGAATTCCGCCTGATTGCGGCGCTCTACCCCCTCGACTTTCCCGTACCGGAGCCGCTTGCGCTGTGCGGCGACGCGGCGGTCATCGGCGCGATCTTCTACGTGATGGAACTGGCGAAGGGCCGCTCTTATGCCGACGGCGCCTTGCCGGACTTCGATCCGGTGACGCGTGGCTGCATGTACGAGCAGCTGATCGACACGCTCGCCGACCTCCATGCCATCGATCCGGAGCGTGCCGGCCTCGGCGATTTCGGCAAGCCCGGCAACTATTTCGAGCGGCAGGTGATGCGCTGGACGCGGCAGTATCGCGATTCCGAGACCGACTATCTGCCCGAGATGGAGCGGCTGATCGGCTTCCTGCCGGAAACGGTCCCCGAGCAGTCGCGGACAGCGGTCGTCCATGGCGACTACCGCATCGACAATGTGCTGTTCGACGGCGACGGCACGCTGACGGCGGTGCTCGACTGGGAGCTTGCGACGCTCGGCGATCCGCTCGCCGACTTCTCCTATCTGGCAATGCAGTGGGCCATGCCCGCCGACGGCGGGGCGGGCCTTGCCGGACTCGACCTCACCGCGCTCGGCATCCCGACACTCGGCGATATTGTCGCGCGCTATTCCGAACGTTCCGGAGTGCCCGTCGCCGCCCAGCTCGACTGGTATTTCGCCTACAATCTGTTCCGGCTTGCGGGCATCGTCCAGGGCATCAAGAAGCGCGTGCTCGACGGCACCGCTTCGCACGCGGGGGCAGCTGAAATGGCGAAGCGCGTGCCGATGCTCGCGCAGGCGGCGTGGCGCTTCGCCGAACGCGCCGGCGCCTGACCGCTAGATGCGCCCGAGCAGCAGCAGGATGACGATGACGATCAGGATCAGGCCGAGCAGCCCCGACGGGCCGTAGCCCCAGCCGCTGCTGTAGCCCCAGCGCGGGAGCGCGCCGATCAGGAGCAGGATCAGCAGGATGATGAGAATGGTGCCGAGCATCGCTCGCCTCCGTGGTTGTTATTCGGCAGGCGTAACGAGCACCGCGCGGGAGAGTTGCAGTTAGGCGCCCGAGCGCGTCTTCCAGAACAGCACGGCTTCTACGGCCAGGAAGAGCACGACTGCGACGACCGTGCCGAGGGTGCCCGCGATATCGCCGCCGATACGCGCGACGACGTAGAGCAGCATGATGAGCCCGATCGCCATGCTCGGCGCGCCGAGGCCGCGCATCGCCGCGCTCCGATGATAGCCGATCCAGAAGGCATAGCGATTGAGGACCCAGACGATGGCCGTCGCCGGCACTGCGCGCATCGCTTCGCCGCTTGTCATGTACGCAGCCAGTCCGAGCAATCCGACGGCGAAGATGACAAGCTGCTCGAGCGTGTTCTGGAGGAAGCGCAGATTGACGCGCAGCCGCCTGGTTTCGTGGCCGGCGAGCGGGTCGAAAGCGGCGCTCTGCAGCCGTTCATGAGCGACGGCTTCCACCCCGGCGACGAGCGTGAATAGCGTCGCGACCGCGAGACACTTGAGCGCCATGAGCATGCGTGCGCCAGGATCGTCCATGCCCTCGAGCGGCGGGAGCAAACGATAAAGGGCGAACCACAGGAGCAGGCTGACAGCCATCGAGGCTGCAATGGCGGCCGATCCGCTCTTGCGCTCTCGCTTCCAATCCTCTTGCGGTTCGGCCATGGCGCCGGCTCAGCGCGCGACCGGCTGGAGGGCAGCGAGCCACGCCGGTTCGGGCTGGTCGAGGTCGTAATATTCGAAGATCAGGTGGATGCGGTCGGTCGAGCCACGGTTTTCGACCGCGTGCGGGCCCATGTTGTTGACCTCGACCGCTTCGCCTTCCGCGAAATGGTGCGGCACGCGGTTGACGAAGAAGGTGACCTCGGGATTGGTGAGGATCGGGACGTGGATCTTGTGCGGCCACTTGGCGGCGAGGTTCGAATCGAAGTGCGGGCGGATCACGCCGCCTGGCGCCATGCGCGCCAGCATGATCCTGGGAAAGCTGCCGTGCGCGTATTCGTAAGGAGCGGTCACAGTCTCGAGGATGGGCTCGATGAGCGAGCGCCATTCGGCCCACAGCGGCCGGTCCTCGGCATCGCGCCAGTCGCGGAAGCCGGAGGAAACCATGCGGAAGATGATGTGGCGCGTCGCGTCGAGCGTGTCGAAGCGGTTCGGCTTCCTCGCATCTTCCTCGTCCCACACTGGCTCGGGGATGGCGAGGACCGCTTGCCTGAGCCGCGCAACGTCGACCTGTCCGAGATGGCGGACGCTTGCCGTCTTACGCGGATTGGGTTGCGGGACGCTAGAATTCATAGCCGAACAGCTCCAGGTCGCGAGCATAGAGCTTTGACACCCCTTCGACGAGCGAATCGTCGTAATAGCCGCGATAGTCGCGCCGGTTCGAGCTGTTGACCCTCTCCAGCGTTGCGCTCGGGATGCCGATGCGCGCGGCAATCTCGTCATAGGATTGCTGCATCTGCTCGACGCGGCCGACGCTGTCGGCGAGCATTGTCCCGTCCTCGTCCGTGACGAACGTGTGCTGGGGCTGGAACAGGATGTGCTGCCACGGCGGGTTGTCGATGAAGTGGCGCATCACCTTCTTCGGGTCGCGCTCGAATTGCCCCTGAACCCGCGTCATGAACGCGCAATACGAGATGAAGCGGTCGAATGGATTTCGGACGAAGGCGAATTTGAACAAGCCGGCGAAATTTTCCGCGCTCATGAACGGCCGCACCTGCGCAAGGCTGAGGTGGCCGTGCTGAAGCCGCGCGAGCTCGGGAATCGGAAGTTTGCTTTGGACGAACAAGCCGACCTGCTCGTGATCGCTCGGCCCCATGTGCTGCCGAAGCGCCTGCCGCACCGAATGGGTGCCGGTCTTCGGAATCGCGACGAAAATGAAGCGGTGAAGCGAGGAGATGATCATCGGCCGGTAAAGGTGGCTTTCCGCTTCTCGAGGAAGGCGGCAACACCCTCGCGATAATCGTCGGTGAAGCCGAGCCGCCGCATCGCGCCCGCCTGGCGCTCCAGCTCCTCGTCGAGGCTGTACTGCCAGCTGGTGCGGATCATCTCCTTGATCGCGGCGAGGCCGAGCGGCGGCAGGGATGCGAGCCTGATGGCGATGGCGTCGATCTCAGTGTCGAGCCCGTCATCATCGACGGCCTTCCAGATGAGTCCCCATTCTGCCGCACGCTCCGCCGGCAGCGGCTCGCCGGTAAGCGCCAGGCCGAGCGCGCGCGCCTGGCCGACGAGGCGCGGCAACGCCCAGGTGCCGCCGCTGTCCGGGATCAGCCCGATGGCCGAAAAGCTCTGGATGAACTTCGCCGATTTTGCCGCAACGACGATGTCGCAGGCGAGCGCGATGTTCGCGCCGGCGCCGGCGGCGACGCCGTTCACCCGCGCGATCACCGGCTGAGGAAGCGAAGTCAGGGTCCGCACCAGAGGATTCCAGCACGTCTGCACCGTCTCCCCCAGGTCCACGGCCTCGCCGGGAGCGACGGCGCGGTCGTTGAGGTCCTGGCCTGCGCAAAACCCTCGGCCGGCGCCGGTCAGCACCACGACGCGCGCTTCGCCAAGGTTCGCCAGCGCGTCGCGAAGCTCCTCGTGCATCTGCGCGGTGAAGCTGTTGAGCCGGTCGGGCCGGTTCAGCGTGATGCGGGCGACCGCGCCCGGGTCGAACAGGATGGTTTGGTAGGACATTCCACGCCGCCCTACGAACAAAAGCGATTTCGAAACAAGGTCAGGCGCGAGTCAGGCCGCCACCTTCGTGGCCGCAACCATCCGCGCAATCGCGCTCGCTTCCACCGCCGCGGTGAACAAATGGCCTTGGGCGAACCGGCAGCCCATCGCGCGTAGCAGCTCCAGCTGTGCCGGCTTCTCGACGCCCTCCGCGACGACTTGGATGGAAAGGCTGCTTGCAAGCCGCACCACGGCCGTGACGATTGCAGCGATTTCGTCGTCTTCGGTCATGCGCTGGACGAACGACATGTCGATCTTCGCGACATCGACCGGGAAGTCGCGCAGGTGCGACAGCGAGGACGCGCCGGTTCCGAAATCGTCGAGCGCGACCGTGACTCCGGCCTCCTTCAGCACCTTGAGCGCTCGGGCGACATATTCGTTCGCGCGGCCGAGGAATGCATGTTCGGTGATTTCGATCTCGAGCCGGTTTGGCGGGATGCCGAATTCCGACATTATCGCGAGCAGGTGCTCCGCATAATCGTCGCGCAGGAATTCGGCCGGGGCCGCGTTGATGGCAACGCGTCCGAAGTCCAGGTCCGAATCAAGCCATGAGCGCATGTCGCCGGCGACTTTGCGCTGCATCAGCTCGCCGATTTTTGCCGCGAGTTCATAGTCGGCGAACGCTTCCTCGAGAGTCGCGGGAAGCTGCAGTCCCTTGCGGGGATGGCGCCAGCGGAGCAGCGCCTCGAGGCCCGACATGGAGCCATCGACGATGTCGAACTTCGGCTGATAGACGGGCACCACCGTCCGATCGGTGACGGCGCTGCGGGCGAGCCGCAGCTGGGAGGCGCTGCGTTCGGCTTCGTCGAGCATGTAATAGTCAAACAGCCGGGTCCCGCCACGTCCGCCCTGTTTGAGCGCATAGAGCGCGGTGTCGGCGTTCTTGAACAGATCGTCGGCGGTGGCTGCATGCTTCGGGAACAGCGCGCCGCCGATGCTTGCGCCGGCGCGGACTGCCCGGGCCGCTATCCGCATCGGCGACTGGATCAGCACCTGCAGCTCGTCGCCCACGCGCAGCATCGCGTCTTCGGAATGCAGGTCCTCGAGAACGATCGCGAATTCGTCGCCGCCGATGCGCGCGACGAAATCGCCCTCGCGGACGCCGCCGCGCAGGCGTTCGCCGATGCTCTTGAGCAGATCGTCGCCGGCGCTGTGCCCGAGCGAATCGTTGACGTGCTTGAAGTGATCGAGGTCGATCAGCAGGAGTCCGAGCTGGCCGCCCGACGCCATCGCCCTGAGGACGGCGGCCTGGAGGCGGGACTGGAACGCTCGCCGGTTCGGCAGGTGCGTCAGCGCGTCATGCTCGCTCGCCCATTTGAGCTGCTCCGACCTTTCGCGCTCGCCGGTCACGTCGCGGGCGATGGTGAGCATGCCTTTGAGGCTGCCGTCTTCGTGGCGCATCGCCGCGATCACGACGTCCCACCATTTCGGCGTTCCCCTGGAGGTGGCGCAGAAGCCGCGGAACCGCGCAGTGCCGTCGCGCTGTGCCCTGTCGAGCTCAGCCCCGACGAGCTGCCCGGATTCGTCCTGCCACAGGCGTGTCCAATGCTTGCCGAGCACACGATCCGCGCTGTCCAGCTCCATCGCCTCGAACGCCGCATCGTTGACCAGCTCGACATATCCCTGCTCGTTGAGAAGCACGATCGCGTCCGTCGATGCCTGCATGATGCCGCGGTAGAGCTGCTCGCTGGCGCGGAGCGCCTCTTCGGCAGAATGGCGCATGCCGCGCAACTGACGGCGACGGAACAGCAGGATGCTGCCGATCAGCGCCACCCAGCACAGGGCGAGTCCGGTGTACCATCCTTCCGCACTGACGGTCTGGCGCCGGAAGCTGATCTCCTCGATCCGAAACTCCTGGAGACCGTTCTTGCCGTCGTTACCTGCGATCAACTCCATGGCTGTGACATTGGTGAATGACGGGCGCGCCAGCTCGCCCGATGCCCTGGTCTGGTTCTTCCACCATTCCGCCACGGCGAAGTCCGCAAGGTTCACGGGAATGATCTGATCGCCGTTGCGAACGGGATAAATCGCCTGGTTCACCTTGTCCGACGCGCCGGTGAGCGCCGCATAACGGGGGTCATGATCCTTGAGAACCAGGCGAATGAATTCTGCGGAGCCTTCGTACGACAGGCGGAGCTTGATCTCGCCATAACCCGAAAGATCGATGCCGCGGCCCTGATGGTCGAGGTCGAACAGCAGCCCAAGCCCGCAATAGGGCCATTGGTAGGTGGGGCTGAGGATGCAGCGCAGCGCGAGCGGGCTTTCCGGATCGGCTTCGACGATCGAAGCGCCGCCGCTCGGCCCGTCGCCGTAATGGTAGGCGAAATAGGCGGTTCCTTGCGATTCAGGCGCGAATTCGAGGGTACGTGTGGTCAGCGGTTCGCGCAGCCAGACTGCGGCAACCGTCAAGGCGAGTGCTGCCGCGACGATCGTCTCGACCGCGAATGCGGCGCGCAGCAGGCGCGAGGGGAGATGAAAAGCGCGAGTCACGAACGCGACTTGCTCATTCGCTGCAGTTTCACGACGCTCTTCTCCCCCAGACGACCCTCTTCCTCACAAGGATTTAAGGCTCGGTTACCGCCGCTCCCAAGTGGAGATTTAATCGCCGCCTTCGAGCCGCGACCAAGGCGCCCGATTTTGCTACTTTGGCGATCATGGACGCCGATGCCCTCGCCGACAAAGTGGCCCGCACCATGCTCGCGGGCGAAGGGACGGGACCTTCGTGGGGCCTCACAATCGAGGAGGTGCGCGCGGATTATGCCCGCGTGTCGATGCTGGTGCGCGCCGACATGCTCAACGGCCACGGCTTCGCGCATGGCGGGATGATTTTCGCGCTGGCCGACAGCGCCTTCGCCTACGTCTGCAACGGCGCCAACCACGCCAGCATGGCTGCGCAGGCCTCGATCGTGTTTCTCGACAAGGTACGCGAGGGCGAGACTCTGATTGCCGAAGCGGAGGAAGTGGCGCGCGAAGGTCGCGCGGGCGTGACCCGGGTGTCTGTCCGGACGCAGGATGGCAGGATCGTCGCCGAATTCACCGGTTACTCGCGAACCCTGGGCGGACCGGTTGTCGACATTTGAACGTTCGGTCCCCACGGACTACATCGAAACCATGTACACGACCGAGCTCCAGAAGACCGCCAAGATTGAGAATCTCGAGGATCCCGAGCTTCTCGAAGCGTTCGAGGCGCGCGTTGCGGCGGACGATTTCATCGAGCCGAAGGACTGGATGCCCGAAGCGTACCGCCGGACGCTGACGCGGCAAATCAGTCAGCATGCGCACAGCGAGATCGTTGGCATGCTCCCCGAGGGCAATTGGATCACGCGTGCGCCCTCGCTTCGGCGCAAGGCCATTTTGCTCGCCAAGGTGCAGGACGAGGCCGGCCACGGGCTCTATCTCTATTGCGCGGCGGAGACGCTCGGCACGAGCCGCGAGCAGATGATCGAGGCGCTTCACTCGGGGAAGGCGAAATATTCGACGATCTTCAACTATCCGACGCTGACTTGGGCGGATATCGGCGCGATCGGCTGGCTGGTCGACGGCGCGGCGATCATGAACCAGGTGCCGCTGCAGCGGACGTCCTATGGGCCTTACGCCCGGGCGATGGTCCGCATCTGCAAGGAAGAAAGCTTCCATCAGCGCCAGGGCTACGAAATCATGATCGCGATGGCGAACGGCACGCCCGAGCAGAAGCGCATGGCGCAGGACGCGCTCGAGCGCTGGTGGTGGCCGAGCTTGATGATGTTCGGCCCGCCCGACGAGAATTCGCCCAACACCGCGCAGTCGATGCGCTGGCGGATCAAGCGCGACACCAATGACGAGCTGAGACAGAAATTCGTCGACGTCACGGTTCCGCAGGCGGATTTCCTTGGGCTCAAAGTCCCCGACCCGGACCTTCGGTGGAACGAAGATACGGGCGGCTACGATTTCGGCGAGATCGACTGGGAGGAATTTTACGCGGTGGTGCGCGGCGAAGGTCCGGTTGCGAAGGAGCGGATGAAGGCTCGCCGCGAGGCGTGGGATGACGGCGCCTGGGTGCGCGAGGCGGCGGATGCGCACGAGGCGAAGCGCAAGCAGAGGAAGGCGGCTTGATGCTCGTTCTTCGGCATCCCGGCCTTGAGCCGGGATCCACCTTCCTTTTTGCGACGGTGGAAAGAAAAGATGGACCCCGGGTCAAGCCCGGGGTGACGGGTTGATGGCGAGTGACTGGCCTCTCTGGGAAGTGTTCGTCCGCTCGAAAGGCGGTCTTGCGCATCGTCACGTTGGCAGCGTTCATGCTCCTGACGCGGAGCTCGCGCTCGCCCACGCCCGCGACACCTACACGCGGCGGCTCGAAGGGGTGAGCCTGTGGGTCGTGCCGTCGGCCGAGATCGTCGCCAGCGATCCGGACCAGGCGGGCGAGCTGTTCGAGCCGGCCGAAAGCAAGATCTACCGCCACCCGACCTTCTACGACATCCCCGACGAGGTGAAGCACATATGACCTCGCGTTCCCCGGCGAAGGCCGGGGCCCAGGGCGCTGCGACAGCAGCGCTTGCGCGCTCCTGGACCCCGGCCATCGGGCCCCATCAAAGTAGTACTTTGATGGGAAAGCCCTTCGCCGGGGAACAGCTCGACCCCCGCACCGAATACCTCCTCCGCCTCGGCGACGATGCGCTGGTGCTGGGGCAGCGCCTCAGCGAATGGTGCGGGCACGGACCGGTGCTCGAGGTCGACATCAGCCTCGCCAATCTCGCGCTCGACCAGATCGGCCAGGCGACGCTGCTGCTCGACGAGGCCGGGGACGGCGACCGGCTCGCCTTCCACCGCGACGTGCTCGACTTTCGCAACTGCCTGCTGGTCGAGCAGCCCAACGGCGACTTCGCGCAGACCATCGCTCGGCACCTGCTCTACACAACGTGGCAGCACATGCTTCTGCAGCGGCTCGCTCACTCGTCAGACCAGTTCCTGCGCGAGTTCGCGGCGAAGGCCGTGAAGGAAGTCGCCTATCACCGCGAGCTGGCATCGGAATGGACGATACGCCTGGGCGACGGCACCGAGGAAAGCACGCGGCGCATGGCCGACGGGTTCGAGTGGAACTGGCGCTTCATCCCCGAGCTGTTCGAGGTCGACGAAGGGCTCCAGGCGGCGATCGATGGCAGCATCGCGCCTGACCCTCGCTCTTTCGAGGAGGAATATCACGCCGCGATCGCTTCCGTGTTTGCCGAAGCCCAGCTCGAGGGTCCGGCCGACCAGCGTCCGATCCTCGGCGGCCGGCGCGGGCACCACAGCGAGCATCTCGGCCACCTTCTCGCGGTGATGCAGTTCCTCCCGCGCACCTATCCCGACGCGAAGTGGTAGGTTAACGCGCCGTCCATGGCCGAGCATTTCCATGCGCTCCGCGTCGCCGAGATCGTTCCCGAGACCAGCGAAGCCAATTCGATCCGTTTCGACGTTCCGCCGGAGCTTCGCGAGCGGTTCGCGTTCAAGGCGGGCCAGCACCTGACGCTCCGCGCCACGATCGACGGCGAGGAAGTGCGCCGCAACTATTCGCTGTGCACCGCGCCCGACGAGCAGGACTGGATGGTGACGGTCAAGCGGATCGCGCACGGGCTGTTTTCGAACTGGGTCGGCGACCGGCTCCAGCCCGGCGACACGCTCGACGTCATGCCGCCGCACGGCAGCTTCACGACCGAGTTCGACCCGGCAAGATCGCGGCATCTCGTCGGGCTCGCAGGCGGATCGGGCATCACGCCGGTCCTGTCGCTGATCAAAAGCACGCTCAAATATGAGCCAAACAGCCGCTTCACCTTGCTCTACGGCAACCGCGACAGCAGCTCCGTGATCTTCCTCGAAGCGCTCGCGGGCCTCAAAGACAAGCACCTGGGCCGCTGCGAAATCTATCATTTCCTCGATGCCGAGGAGCAGGAGATCGCGCTGTTCAACGGCATGCTGACGCGGCAGCGGCTCGAGGAGGCGATCCCGGCGCTCGTACCCGACGCGGCGGAGGTCGACGGCTGGTTCATCTGCGGCCCCGGCCCGATGATGGACGCGGCCGAAGGCGCGTTGCTCGACCGCAACGTTCCGAAGGAGCGTATCCGCATCGAGCGCTTCACCGCCGACCGCCCCCCGGACGCGGTCTCAAATGAAATCGCGCAACTGCAGACGCAGGCGAAAGGGCTCAGCGTCGCGGTCACGCTCGACGGCCGCACGCGCCGCGTACCCTTCACCGCGGGCAACATCCTCGACAGCGCGCGCGCCGCGGGCCTGCCGGCGCCGTTCGCGTGCAAGGCGGGGGTCTGCGCGACCTGCCGCGCGAAGGTGACGAGCGGGAAGGTCGAAATGGCGGCGCGTTACGGTCTGACCGACGAAGAGGTCGCCGCCGGTTACGTGCTGACCTGCCAGTCGGTGCCCTTGGGCGATGGAGTCGCGGTCGATTACGACGCCTAGGCGTCATTGCGAGGAGCCGAAGGCGACGCGGCAATCCAGCGCTGCGGGTGATTGCTTCGCTGCGCTCGCAATGACGGAGGAGTCGCGCTATCCGCCTCCCCATGCTCACGCGCACCGAAGAAAGAGCCCGCGGCCTGGCCGATCTTCCGCCCGCGCAGAGCGACACGCTGATCGCCCTCATCGCGATGGTCCTCGCCGATCCGCGGCCCGACAAGATCGACGTCGGAGTCGGCGTGTTCCGCGACGGCGCAGGCAACACGCCGATCCTGAAGGTCATCAAGGAAGCGGAGCAGCGGCTTCACGACTCGCAGGTCACCAAATCCTATCTCGGAAGCGCCGGCGACAAGCGCTACGCCGAGCTTCTGCGCCCGATTTTGCTCGGCGAGCACGCCGGCGACGATCGTATCCTCGGCCTGCAGACTCCCGGCGGCTGCGGCGCGCTTCGCCTCGGCTTCGA
>DASSOE010000143.1:0-19897 GCA_035700945.1 Sphingomicrobium sp.
GGCGGCCGCCAACCGCATCCTCGGCGATCCGGAAGTGCGGGAGCGGTTGGGCCGACGAGCGCAAGATCGCGCCCACCGTTACTCGACCGGGCGAATGGCGCGCGGCATGTCCGAAATTTACGCGAGGCTCGTGCAGCCGCAGCTGATCGCGGGTGCGGCATGAGGATCGTCTATTTCACCCATTCGCTGCGCTCCTGCTGGAACCACGGCAATGCCCACTTCGTGCGCGGTGTGCTCAGCGAGCTGATTGCGCGCGGGCACGATGTGCGCGTGCTCGAGCCAGAGGGCGCGTGGAGCCTCGCCAATCTCGTGAAGGATCATGGCGAGGAAGGGCTCGAGCCTTACCGCTCCGCTTATCCGGAACTCTCCTCCCGCACCTATTCGCGGCCCGAGGAAGGCGCGGCACATGCGGCCGGCGCCGACCTCGTCATCGTCCACGAATGGAACGACCCGGAGCTGGTCGCGGCAGTCGGCCGGCTGCGCGCACGTGGCGGACGCTTCACTCTACTGTTTCACGACACGCACCACCGCGCCGTCTCGGCACCCGACGAGATGCGCGCCTATGACCTGGACGCCTACGACGGCGTGCTCGCGTTCGGCGCCACGCTGGCGCGAGTGTATGAGCGCTGGGGATGGAGCGACCGCGTGTTCGTGTGGCACGAGGCCGCCGACATCCGCCGCTTCCATCCGCCGGGGCACGAACGCGATCGCGAGGGCCTCGTCTGGATCGGGAATTGGGGCGACGGCGAACGCAGCGCGGAGATCGTCGATTTCCTGTTGGAGCCTGCACGCGATGCGGAGCTTCCGCTCGACATTTACGGCGTGCGCTACCCGGACGAAGGGAAACGCAAGCTGCGGGAGCATGGCGCGCACTATCACGGCTGGCTTTCCAATGCGGCGGTGCCTGAGATTTTTAAGAAGCATCTCGCGACGGTGCACGTGCCGCGGCGATTCTACACCCGGGCGCTTCCCGGAATTCCGACCATCCGCGTGTTCGAGGCGCTCGCCTGCGGCATCCCGCTGGTGTCGGCGCCGTGGGACGACTGCGAGCACCTGTTCCGCGTCGGCGAGGATTTCCTGATGGTCCGTAACGGTGCGGAAATGGCCGGCGTGCTGCGTCAGCTGAAGAAGGATGCTGCGCTGCGCGAAAGCCTCGTCTGCAGCGGCCTGGAGACGATCAGGAGCCGCCACACCTGCGCGCATCGCGTCGATGAATTGCTGTCGATCGTGGAGCGGGTTCGCGCCCCCGAGCTGGAGAGCGCCGCTTGAAGATCGCCTTCTACGGATCGAGCCTGCTATCATCGTGGTGGAACGGGGCCGCGACCTATTATCGCGGCCTGCTGCGCGATCTCGCGAGCCGCGGCCACGACATCACCTTCTACGAGCCCGACGCCTACGAGCGGCAACAGCATCGCGACATGGAGCCGCAGCCGTGGGCGCGCTCGGTCGTCTATCCGGCAACGCCCGAGGGGCTGCGCAACGTCTTGAGCGAAGCGCGCGCCGCCGACATCGTCGTCAAGGCGAGCGGCGTCGGCGTGTTCGATGACGAGCTGATCGCCGGGATCATCGAACATGCGTCGCCGCGCGCACTGAAGATCTTCTGGGACGTCGATGCCGCGGCGACTCTCGACGAAATGCGCCGCGCCGACGATCACCCCGTTCGCCGGGCGCTGCCGTCGCTCGATCTCGTCCTGACCTACGGAGGTGGGCCGCCGGTCGTCGAAGCCTATGAGGGCTTCGGCGCGTCGCGTTGCGTACCCGTGTACAATGCGCTCGACCCCACCACGCATTGCCCTGTCGAGCCGGACCCGCGCTTTGCAGCCGACCTGTCCTTCCTCGGGAACAGGCTCCCCGACCGCGAAGCGCGGGTCGCGGAATTCTTCCTCAAGCCCGCCGCCGAGCTCTCGGACCGGCGCTTCCTGATCGGCGGTAACGGGTGGGAAGCGAAGGACATGCCGGGAAACGTGCGGCACCTCGGCCACGTCTTCACGACCGAGCACAACGCGTTCAACTGCACGCCGCTCGCGGTGCTCAACGTCGCCCGGGACAGCATGGCGGACGTCGGCTTCTCGCCGGCGACGCGGGTATTCGAGGCCGCGGGCGCCGCGGCCTGCCTGATTACCGACGCATGGGAGGGGATCGAGCTGTTCCTGGAGCCTGATGAGGAGGTGCTGGTAGCGCGTGACGGCAACGACGTGGCCGAGCATCTGCGTGCGTTGACGCCGGAACGGGCGCGGCGGATCGGCGATGCGGCGCTTCGGCGCGTGCTCGGGGAGCATACTTACGCCCATCGCGGCGCAGAGGTGGACGCCTTGCTCCGCCGCGAAATTGCGAACCGCACGGAAGAGGTGGCGGCGTGAAGCTGGTGGTGCTCGGCCTCAGCTTGTCGTCGTCGTGGGGCAATGGGCACGCGACCACCTTCCGCGCGCTGCTGAAAGCCTTCGCGAAGCGCGGGCACGACGTGCTCTTCCTCGAACGGGACGTGCCCTGGTACCGCAACAACCGCGACATCGCCGATCCGGACTATTGCCGCCTCGAATTCTACCATTCGGTCGAAGAGCTCGACCGCTGGTGCGACGAAATCCGCAACGCGGATGCGGTGATCGTCGGCTCCTACGTGCCTGAAGGCGTCGACGTGGGGCGGTCCGTGCGCCGCACTGCGCGCGGCGTCACTGCATTTTACGACATCGACACGCCGGTGACTCTCGCGAAGCTCGAACGGCGCGACTTCGAATATCTCTCGCCCGAGATCATGCCCGGCTACGATCTCTATCTGTCGTTCACGGGGGGCCCGACGCTGCGGCGGATCGAGCGTCAGTACGGCTCGCCGATGGCGCGCCCGCTCTACTGCTCCGTCGATCCCGAAGCCTATCCGGTGCTCGAGGTACTGAAGAGCTGGGATCTCACCTACCTAGGCACCTACAGCGACGATCGCCAACCGACGCTGGAGAAGCTGCTGATCGAACCCGCACGGCGGCTCCCGCGCCTGAGGTTTTGCGTCGCCGGACCGCAATATCCCGATAGCATCGACTGGCCCGCGAACGTCGAGCGGATCGACCATCTCCCGCCGGCGGACCACCCGCGCTTCTACGCGGCCTCGCGCTTCACTCTGAACGTCACGCGCGCCGACATGATCGCCGCGGGTTGGTCGCCGTCGGTGCGGCTGTTCGAAGCCGCGGCGTGCGCGACGCCGGTGATCTCCGACAAGTGGGACGGAATCGACACCCTGTTCGAGCCCGGCCGCGAGATCATCCTCGCCGACGGCAGCCAGGAAGTCGTCGGCCTCCTCGCATCCGACGCGGACGCGTCCGCGATCGGCCGCGCGGCACGCGCGAAGGTCCTTTCCGGCCACACGGCCGACCACCGCGCTCTCGAGCTTGAGCGCGCAATCAAAGAAGCCGCCGCAGCCACGGCTGACGGCGCCAGCACGAGGGAGCATGCAGTGAAGCGTCACAACCAGAAGATCGCGCTTGTGACGGGGGGCGCGGGGTTCATCGGTTCGAACCTGTGCGCCCGGTTGCTGAGCGAAGGTGCGCACGTCATCTGCCTCGACAATTTCCAGACGGGCCGTGCCGACAACCTCCGCGCGTTCGAGCATCATCCGGCGTTCGAGTTCGTCGAGCACGACGTCACCGACAATCTGCCGCAATGGCTGCGCGGCGGGCGCACGCCTTTCACCCACATCTATCATCTCGCCTGCGCCGCTTCGCCGCCGCACTACCAGGCCGACCCCGAGCATACGATGCTCACCAACGTGGTCGGCACCCGCAACCTCTTGCGGCTTGCCGAAGAGACCGGGGCGCGGCTGCTGCTGACCTCGACGAGCGAGGTCTATGGCGATCCCGAAGTGCATCCGCAGCACGAGGATTATCGCGGCTGGGTCAGCTGCACCGGCCCGCGCGCCTGCTACGACGAGGGCAAGCGCGCCGCCGAGACGCTGGCGTTCGATTTCCTCCGCGGCCGCCGGGCCGACGTGCGGGTCGCGCGCATCTTCAACACCTACGGCCCCAAAATGCGGTGCGACGACGGACGCGTCGTCTCCAACCTGATCTGCCAGGCGCTCTCGGGCGACGACATCACGATTTATGGAGACGGCTCACAGACGCGAAGCTTCTGCTTCGTCGATGACATGGTCGAGGCATTGCACCGGCTGATGGACAGCGAACGCGCCGTGGGCATGGCGGTCAACCTCGGCAATCCCGAGGAGCTGACGGTGAAGCAACTGGCAGACATGGTCGTGGCGTTGACGGGTTCAGAGTCGCGCATCGTCCATCGGCCGCTGCCCGAGGATGACCCGCGGCGTCGCAAGCCGGACATCGCGAGGGCGCTCGAGCTGCTCAAGTGGCGGCCGCGCGTCGATCTCCAGCAGGGACTCGAAGCGACGATCGCCTGGTTCGAGGATGAGCGGAACCGGATCGCCGCGCCGATGTATGTCGACGCGCCGGCCGTCGCGACCGCTGCCGAATAGATGAGCGAAAAGACGATGCGCGCCGCGGTGCTGACCGGCGCAGGTAAGTTGAAGATCGATGAGGTTCCGCTGCCGGAGCCAGGCTCGGGACAGGTGCGAATTCGCCTGGAGGGCTGCGGCGTCTGCGCATCCAACCTGATCCCGTGGGAAGGCCCCGAGTGGATGCAGTTCCCGACCGAGCCGGGCGCGCTCGGGCACGAAGGATGGGGAGTGATCGACGCAGTCGGCAAGGGCGTCGACGGTCTGCAACCGGGGAACCGGGTCGGCGCGCTGAGCGGCCACGCTTATGCCCAGTATGATCTCGCTAACGCTTCGGAAGTGGTCAAGATTCCCGAGGCGCTGACGGATGCCGCACTGCCGCTCGAGCCGTTCGGTTGCGCGTTCAACATCTTCCGCCGCGGCGACATCCGTGAAGGCCAGACGGTCGCGATCGTCGGGATCGGCTTTCTCGGCGCCATCCTGGTGCGGCTCGCGAGCAATGCGGGGGCGCGCGTGATCGCCATCTCCCGCCGGCAGCAATCGCTCGATCTCGCCCGCCGCATGGGCGCGGCCGAGGCGATCCCGATGCGCGATCACGCGCAGATCATCGAACGGGTGCGCGACCTCACGGGGGGCATCTTTTGCGATCGCGTGATCGAGGCCGTTGGCAAGCAATGGCCGCTCGACCTCGCCGCCGAGCTGACTCGGGAGGGCGGGCGGCTGGTGATCGCCGGCTATCACCAGGACGGGCCGCGGCAGGTCAACATGCAGCTGTGGAACTGGCGCGGCTTTGATGTCGCCAATGCGCACGAGCGCGATCCCGCCGTGTCTGTGCGCGGGATGCGTGAGGCGCTCGACTCGATCGAGCGCGGGATCATCGATCCCTCGCAGCTGATCACCCACCGCTTTCCGCTCGAGCGCCTCGACGACGCGCTGAACGCGACCCGCGACCGTCCCGGCAATTTCGTCAAGGCGGTCGTGATCCCGGCCCAATGCTGAGGCTCGGCTTCGTCGGCACCGGCTGGATCGGGCGCAATCGCATGGAAGCGATGCTCGCGACCGGTGAGGCGATGGCGGGAGCGATCTGCGATCCGAACCGGGAGATGCTCAAGCAGGCGGAGGCGACGGCGCCGCTCGCGCTCGTCACCGATTCACTAGACGCCATGCTCGCGCTGGACCTCGACGGAATCGTGATCGCGACGCCCAGCGCGCTCCACGCCGAGCAGTGCATCCGCGCCTTCGATGCGGGTGCCGCGGTGTTCTGCCAGAAGCCGCTCGGCCGCAATGCAGCGGAGGTCGAGGCCGTGCTCGCCGCCGCTCGCCGCGCGGACCGGCTGCTGGGGGTTGACCTCTCCTACCGCCACACTGCGGCAATGCAGGCGATCCGCGAGCGAGTCCGCAACGGCGAACTTGGCCAGGTCTTCGCCGCCGACCTCACCTTCCACAACGCGTACGGCCCGCAGAGCGCCTGGTTCTGGGACCCGGAGCTCGCCGGCGGCGGATGCCTGATGGACCTCGGCGTGCACCTCGTCGACCTCGTCCTGTGGACGTTCGATTTCCCCGTTGTGGTGGATGCGCGCGGCCTGCTGCTGCGCGACGGTCGCCCGCCCGCGCCGGACGAGGTCGAGAGCTTCGCCACCGGCGAACTCATCCTCGCGAACGGTGTCCAGGCGCGCATCGCCTGCTCGTGGAACCTCAGCGTCGGGCGCGACGCGGTGATCGACGCGAGCTTCTACGGCACCGCCGCGGGCGCGGCGATGCGCAACGAGAATGGCTCCTTCTTCGATTTCTCGGCCGAGCTGTTCCGTGGCCCGAGCCGCGAGCGGCTGACCTCGCCCCCGGACGATTGGGGGGCGCGCGCGGCCGCCGAATGGGTGGGGAAGCTCGCCGCCGGCGAACGCTTCGCCGGGACCACGACCGGCCTGCTCGAAACGGCGCGTACGCTCGATGCTATCTATGCCTCCGCGGCCGCACATCCTGCACGCCGCTGAACGGCCGTTTGCCTTTGCTTGTCATTGGGCACTATCTCTCTCCCCATGCATCGCGTGATGAGCAGCGAGCCTGGTAACGATCCAGCGAGCCGACTCGTCGCCGCTGCCGCGGAGGTGCGGATCCTCTCCGGATTGCCTGCTCCCGTCCGGCAGCGGCTGATCGAGGCATCGCGGCTGGAAAGGTTTGCGCCGCGCGCGGAGCTGTTCCGCGACGGCGAGATCCCCGGTCACTTGCACGTCGTGCTCAGCGGCCTCGTCGACCTCTCATGCTCGTACAGGGGGCAGGAATGCACCGCGCTGATGATGGCCGCGGGCGACGTATTCATTCCAGCCGCGGCGCTCTATTCCGAGCCCTATCTGATTTCGGCCAGCGCGCTCACCGCCTCGCGGATCCTGATGATCGATGCCGACGTGGTGCGGCGGGAAGCGCGAAGCTGTACCGAGCTGGCGCTGGCGCTTGCCCGGGTGCTCGCCGGCCAGTGGCGCGTGGCCCTCAAGATCATCCTCGACCTCAAGCTCCGTTCGCCTTCGCAGCGGCTCGCGGCCTTCCTGCTGCGGCTGCACGACGGGGCGCAGTCGGGCTCGCCTGCCGAGCTGCCCTTCTCCAAGCGGCAGCTCGCGTCACGCATCGGCATGCAGCCGGAAACGCTGTCGCGAACGCTCCAGACACTCGCCGCCAACGGCCTGCACCTGCGCGGCCGCCAGATCATCATCACCAACCGCGCCGCTGCCGAGGAATTCTGCGGTCCCGATCCCTATCCGCCGGCAAGCGAATATGAGCTGGGAGTGCACGCGCTTTGAGTTGAGCTGCGGCTCCGTCCCGTGCCTATTGGAAGAGGATGGTGAGGAGCAGAGACGAATCTTCGTGAGCGGTCAGGGCGTGCCTCTCGCCGCCTTCGAGATAAAGCCAGTCGCCCGCGCGCATCTCCACGGTCCGGTTGGCTTCGAGCGTGATCGCGCCTTCGATGCAGAACAGGCTGATGTGCCCCTCGACCGAATGGGGGCGGATGCTCGCACCACGCGGCAGCATCAGTTGCGCAGCCTCGAACCGGTTCGTCTTCACAAGAGCATGCGTCTTCGATTTTTCGCCCGATGCCGACCCGACCGGACCGAGATGCACCACTTCCCCTGCGGACACGTGCGTCAAAGCCACTTCACCGCTCCTTCCCTGTCGGGGCAATCTGGCCCGCTTCGAGTCTTTCCACGAGATCGTCGATGAGATCCCTGTGAACCTGGGAGAACTGGTGCTCGGCCGCGTCCTCGCCCGCGGTGACGCAGACGCAATATGCGCGGGCTACGGCTTCGGCCGCAACCTCGCGGAGCGAACGTCCGCTTTGCCTAGCCTGCAACTCTCGCGCGGTCTCCAGTGCCCGGCGCGCCGCCACGTCACTGATGGCCTCTCCATATTCCACGGCATTCCTTTCACCTGCGCCTGGACGAGGGCGCCGAGGCATCGCTGTGCGGGATGGGCATCGGGCCGATCTGTGCACCGCAAGGCCACAGCGCCGCGATGTCCTGAGCGTCGACGCTTTGCCTGGAGTCAACTCGATTGCTGGCCATTTGCTCCTCCGAACCGCAGGCAGACTAGCGCAATCGATCGGCTCACTCGCTACGGGTTTTCGCGTAGGTAGGCCGGTGGCCGCCGGGGTGCGCCTCAGGCGGAAGGATGCCGAACGGCAAGGATGGTGCCCAGGGGCGGAATCGAACCACCGACACCGTGATTTTCAGTCACGTGCTCTACCAACTGAGCTACCTGGGCTCTCGTGACGGGCGGGGGCCCGGTCAAGCGAACGGCTCCCCTAGTCGCCGCCTTCGTCGCTGTCCACCCTGACGGGATCGGCCGCCGGGCCGGGGATGCGATAGCCTTCGCCGAGCCATTTCAGGAGGTCGCGGTCCTTGCAGCCGCGGCTGCAGAAGGGCGCGTGCTCCGGCTGCTCGGGCTGGCCGCACAGGGGGCAGGTCTTCGGCTTGTCAGAGGCTTTCCGCATACCCGGCCGACATGGGGAGAGTCGGCTCCGAGCGCAACTCGACCGCTCCGCCGATCTGCCGCGCGAGCGCATCAACCCAGCCGCTGTGGTCTTCGAGCGTCTTGACGACCGCGGGATGGGCGACGAGTCGCTTACCGCCGGGCGCCTCGAACGCTGCGCGCCGCAGAAGGAGCCGGCCTTCGAAGCGGGCGCGGTCCTGCGCGAGTTCGACGAGTGAAGCGCGCAAGCGCGGACGGACGATCTGGACGAAGCCGAAGCCGTTGACCGCCGTTCTCTCGAACGGCCGGGGGAGCACGGCATCGATCACTGCGGTGGCCTGTTGCCGCGCGGCCTTGCTGCCGACGGTCGGCAAGTCGATGCCGATCGAGCCACCGACGTCGAAACGGCGGATCGTGCGCGCTGCCTCGCGGGCGCCGGCGACCGCAAGCTCCTCGGCGGGAAGATGGCCATCGACATCGATCAAGGTCATCGCGGGCGTGGGCGAAATCCTGAGCTCGCCGCCCGCGAACCGCACGATCCCGCACCGCGCCTCCTCGAGTAGATCGTTCCAGCCCACTTCGGCGAAATCGTCGCGCGGGGCGGGGAAGGGCAGCTCGCGTCCGGCGAGTGGCGGCGCGTCGCGGGGCTCTTCCTCGGTGACCCTGGCGAGCGGCCGCTTCCACGGCTCCCTTCCCGGAATCGCCTCGCGGGTCACTTCGATGTTGACCGAGGTGCCCTCGGAGACGCCGCCTGCGCCGCGAGGCAGGAGGTATTCGGCTCCGCCCACGGCCCGAGCGACGGCATTGCGGCCATTCGCGCCGATGCTCGTCAGCTTCGCGGCGATGACGGCACCCGTCGGCACCTGCCCGTCGAGCTGGACGCGCGCTTCGACAATCTCGCCATCTTCGACCAGGACTGCGCGGGTTTCGCCGATCCCGCGCTCGATCCACCATTCAGGCAATCGGGTAGCCCGCGCTCTTCAGCAGCACGCGCGTTTCGGCGAGCGGCAGGCCGACCACGTTGGAGTAGCTGCCGGCGATGTGGCGGACGTAGACCTCGCCATAGCCCTGGAGCGCGTAGCCGCCGGCCTTGCCGCGCCATTCGCCGTGGTTCGCGTAGAAATCGATCTCCTGGTCGCTCAGCCGCTTCATCGCGATCATCGTCTCGACGAGGCGCTCGTGGACGCGTTGCCCGGGCGCCGCCAGTGCCACGCCGGTGAGCACGCGGTGGCGGCGACCCGAGAGCAGCCGCATGCAGGCGCGAAGGGTCTGCTCGTCTTCGACCTTGGGGAGGATGCGGCGGCCAACCGCGACGACGGTGTCGGCGGCAAGCACCAGCGCATCCGGCTCGTTCGCCGCCACCGCCAGCGCTTTCTCGCGGGCAAGCCGCAGCGCATGCTGCCGCGGCAGCTCGCCTTTGGGCACGTTCTCGTCGATGTCGGCTGGGATGACCGCGTCCGGCTTGACGCTGATGCGGGCGAGCAGGTCGAGACGCCGGGGGCTCGCCGAGGCGAGGATCAGCCGCATCCGCGCCGCTTAGCCGGTATAGCCCGGCGGTCCTGCGCGGCCTGGCATGAAGCGATAGGTAATGCGGCCCTTGGTGAGGTCGTAGGGCGTTAGCTCGACCAGAACTTCGTCGCCAGTCAGCACGCGGATGCGGTTCTTGCGCATCTTGCCGGCGGTGTGGCCGAGGATCTCATGGCCGTTCTCGAGCTGCACGCGGAACATCGCATTGGGCAGCAGTTCGACGACGCGCCCACGCATCTCAAGCAGTTCTTCCTTGGCCAAAAGATCGGTCTCCCTCTGGGGTAAAAGTCGCGGAGGCTTAGCGGCGGAGCAGCGAAATGTGAAGCTGCCAGCTAGATCGTCAGGATCGTCGAGCCGGTGGTCTTGCGCGCTTCGAGCTGGCGGTGGGCTTCGGCGGCGTCCTTCAATGCGAAGCGCTGCTTCACCTCTATCTTCACCTTGCCGTTCGACACCATCTCGAACAGCTCGCCGGCGCTCTGCTCGAGCTGCTCGCGGGTCGCGATATAATGGAACAGGGTGGGGCGGGTCAGGTACAGCGACCCCTTCTGCGCGAGCAGGTTCGGCGGGATTGGCTCGGGCGGGCCCGAGGCATTGCCGAAGCTGACCATCAGCCCGCGAACCTTCAGGCAGTCGAGCGACTTGAGGAAGGTGTCGCGGCCGACCGAATCATAGACGACGGGCAGCTTCTGCCCCGCCGTGATCTTGTTCACTTCTGCGACGAAGTTCTGGCGCGAATAGACGATCGGGTGAGCGCAGCCGTGGGCGCGCGCGAGCTCCGCTTTCTCCTGCGTGCCCACGGTGCCGATCACGGTTGCGCCGATCGCGGCAGCCCACTGGCACATGATCAAGCCGACTCCGCCGGCGGCCGCGTGGACGAGGATCGTGTCGCCTTCGTGCACCGGAAAGACCGAGCGCAGCAGCATCTGTGCGGTCATCCCCTGGAGCATCATCCCGGCTGCCTGCTCGGCGGAGATGCCTTCGGGCAGCTTGACCACGCGGTCGGCGTCGATCAGCCGCTGCTCGGCATAGCCGCCGATCGGCCCCGCATAAGCGACGCGGTCGCCTTGCTTCACATTGGTGACGTCGGCTCCGACCGTCTCGACCACGCCCGCGCCCTCGACTCCGGGCGTGAAGGGCATCTTCTGCTTGTAGAGGCCGCTGCGGTGATAGACGTCGATGAAATTGAGGCCGGCGGCTTCCTGCCGGAGCCTGACCTGCCCCGGTCCCGGCTCCCCGACCTCGACCTTCTCCCACTCGAGAACGTCGGCTTTGCCCGCCTGATGGATTCGGATCGCGTGCGGCATAGTGGCCGCCTACCCGGGGACAGTCCGTCGGTCGAGGGACTGTCCCCAAATTTCCGGCAGGATCAGACCGCGGCGTGCGCCGCCAGCGCCGCGAGCAGCAGCAGCGCGACGATGTTGGTGATCTTGATCATCGGATTGACGGCCGGCCCGGCGGTGTCCTTGTAGGGATCGCCGACAGTGTCGCCCGTGACGGCGGCCTTGTGCGCTTCCGAGCCCTTGCCGCCGTAATTGCCGTCCTCGATGTACTTCTTGGCATTGTCCCACGCGCCGCCGCCCGAGGTCATCGAAATGGCGACGAACAGGCCCGAGACGATCACGCCCAGAAGCAGCGCGCCGACTGCGGCAAGGCCATTCTCCTTGCCGGCGACCGCGCCGATCGCAAAATAGACGACGATCGGGGCGAGCACCGGAAGCAGCGAGGGAATGATCATTTCGCGGATCGCGGCCTTGGTCACGAGATCGACCGTGCGCGCGTAATTCGGACGAACCGATCCATCCATGATGCCCGGATTGTCGCGGAACTGCTGGCGCACTTCCTCGACGACGGCGCCGCCCGCGCGGCCGACGGCGGTCATCCCCATCGCGCCGAACAGATAGGGCAGGAGCGCCCCAAGCAGCAGGCCGACGATGACATATGGGTTCGACAAGCTGAACAGAGTGTCGAGGTTGGCGGTGACGCCGATTTCCGGGCCGAACTCGCGAAGGTCGGCGGTATAGGCGCCGAACAGCACCAAAGCGGCAAGCCCGGCCGAGCCGATCGCGTAGCCCTTGGTCACCGCCTTGGTCGTGTTGCCGACCGCATCCAGGGCGTCGGTGCGCGTGCGCACGTCCTCCTCGAGGCCCGACATTTCGGCGATTCCGCCGGCATTGTCGGTGACCGGACCGTAGGCGTCGAGCGCGACCACCATGCCGGCGAGCGCGAGCATCGCCGATGCCGCGAAGGCCACGCCGAGGAAACCGGCGAGCTGAAAGCTGGCGATGAGGCCGGCGATGATGACGATCGTGGGCAGAGCAGTGGACTCGAGGCTGATCGCGAGGCCCTGGATGATGTTGGTGCCGTGGCCTGTCTGGCTCGAACGGGCGATCGACTGCACCGGACGATAGTTGGTGCCGGTGTAATATTCCGTGATCCACACGATCAGCGCGGTGACCGCGAGGCCGATCAGGCTCGAATAGAACAGGTCCATTGCCGTGAACGCGCCGCTGACGCTTCCGGTCGCGGCATCGACCGTGCCGCCGATCTGTGCGTTGAGATCGGGGAGCGAGACGTAGAAAGCTGCGTAGATCGCCGGGATCGCGAGCAAAGTCGCGGTCCAGAAGCCCTTGTAGAGCGCGCCCATGATGGAGCCGCCCTTGCCGAGCCGGACCATGTAGGTGCCGATGATTGAGGTGATGATGCAGACGCCGCCGATCAGCAGCGGCAGGATCATCAGCGGCATCAGCAGTGCGGACGCGCCGAGCGCGAGCGCGACCGACACCATGGTGATACCGACGGTCACGACATAGGTTTCGAACAGGTCCGCGGCCATGCCGGCGCAGTCGCCGACATTGTCGCCGACGTTGTCGGCGATCACCGCGGGGTTGCGGGGATCGTCTTCGGGGATTCCGGCCTCGACCTTGCCGACGAGATCGGCGCCGACGTCAGCGGCCTTGGTGAAGATGCCGCCGCCGAGGCGCGCGAAGATCGACACCAGCGACGCGCCGAGCGCGAGCGCGGTGAGCGCAGTGATGACGGCACGGTCGTTGGGCGCATACCCGCCCGGGCCGGTCAGATACCAGAACAGCACTGCAATCGCGAGCAGGGCGAGACCGGCGACGAGCAGGCCGGTGACGGCGCCGGCGCGGAAGGCGGTGGTGAGGCCGCTCTGCAGGCTGTTGCGCGCAGCTTCGGCGGTGCGGACGTTCGCCCGCACCGAGATGTTCATGCCGATGAAGCCGGCCGCGCCGGACAGGACGGAGCCGATCACGAACGCGAGGGCGCTGAGGCCGCCGAGGAAGAAGAAGATGATGGCGGCGACGACCACGCCGACGATCAGGATCGTCGTATACTGGCGCCGCAGGTAAGCGCCGGCGCCCTCCTGGATGGCGGCCGAGACCTCCATCATCCGCTGGTTGCCGGCGGACATGCCGAGCACCTGGCGGCTGGTGACAATGCCGTAGAGCACGGCGATGAGGCCGCAGACGATGGCGACATAAAGCAGGTTAAAGCCGGAATTCATGGGTTACGCTTCCCCGTTTCTCGTAGGCAGGCAGGTGCGCCCGGAAACGGCGCCGCCCGGAAAACGCGCGGTCTTTAGGGGGCGTTTGCGCGGCTGGCAACCGCGCGGAGAGAACGGCTCAGCGGATCAGCAGCGCGCAGGCCATGCCGCAGGCGAGGCCGCTAAGGCCGACCAGCCAGTGGCGGAGCGGATAGCCCGCGACGGTGATCGCTTGAATGCTCAAACCCCAGACTCTCCGGCAAATCGACGGGCGCGCCGCCGCTGGTGAGGGAAAGGGAAGCCTCGCCAGCAGTCAGCGCCCCGACGCGGGTGATCCTCGTCCTTTTTGGTAAAGGAAGCGTTGCCGCGTCCAGTTCCGCCGGGAGGGCGGCAAGGAGCGCGTAATCGTCGCCACCGGTCGCGGCGAACATCCGCGCCGCTACGCTCGACCCGCGGTCGGCAACGAATTCGCTCGACAGCGGCAGCGCGTCGAGATCGATCGCGATCGTGCAGCCGCTCGCCTGCGCCATCCGCCGGGCATCGAGCAGGAGCCCGTCCGAAACATCCATCATCGCGTGCGCGACCGGAGCGACGACCTGGCCGGCGCCAAGCTGCGGAATCGGCCGCCGGTAGATATCGACCAGCGGGCCGGTCGCCCGCGCAGCTGCCCGGAGCTGCGCGAGCCCGGCGGAAGCATCGCCGATGGTGCCGACCAGCCACAGGACGTCGCCCGCCCGCCCGCCCGATCGATGCGGCACCTGCGGACCTGCCCGGCCGATCGCCGTCAGACCAAGCACCCGCGGCGCGCCTTCGGAAAGCGCGATCGTGTCGCCGCCGATGACGGGCAGCGCATAGCTCTCGCACGCATGCTCGACCCCAGTCAGGAACTCGTCCTCCCACGCGCCGTCGCCGGACAGCGTCAGCGAGAGCACGGCGCCGGCGGGGCTCGCGCCTTTGCCGGCGAGGTCGGAGAGGTTTACCGCGACGAGCTTCCAGCCGACGCTGGCCGGGGGGTCGGTCGGGAGGAAGTGGACACCCTCGGCGATGCTGTCGTGGGTGATGACGAGGCCGTCGAGGAGCGCGACGTCGTCGAGCAGGCCGCGCGCTTCGGGCGCCGTCGCGATGCGGCGCAGGCGTTCGATGGCCTCGAATTCGCGCACTATGCCTGCGCCGCGCGGGCCTCTTTCGCGATCGCGTCGAGCAGGCCGTTGACGAAGCCGCTCTCGCGCTTGTCGTAGAAAGCGTGCGCAACGTCGACATATTCGGAGATGACGGAGCCGACCGGCACGTCGGGCCGCGCGATCAGCTCGTAGGCCCCTGCGCGGAGAATCGCTCGCATCGGCCGGTCGAGCCGCTCGAGGCTCCAGCCCTCGGCGAGCCGGCTGGTGATGAGCTCGTCGATCTCCTCGCGTCGGGCGTCCGTGCCGGCGACGACGTCATCGAAGAAGTCGTGTTCGGCCTCATGATAGGTTTCGTCCTCGATGGTCGCCCCGAGTCGGTGCTCGTGGAACTCGTGAAGCAGCCGGGGCAGGGGCGTGCCCTCCATTTCCTGCTGGTAGAGCGCCTGCACCGCGGCAAGCCGCGCCGCGGAACGCGAACGGGAACGGGTCTGGGTCATTTAGTGGCGGCACTAGCCTCCGCGTCCGCTGCAAGGAAGGGCTCGAGGGCCGCCGCGACGTGATCGGGTGCTTCCCACGGCGCGAAATGCCCCGCGTCCGGGATGCGGACCACTGTCAAGTCCTCGACGAGCGTGTCGAGACCGTCGAGCTGGAGCGGAAGCAACGCGCTGTCCTCCATGCCCCAGATGACGAGCGTCGGCACGTCGACCTTGCGGACGGCCTTCAGAAGCCACTCGGGGATTGGCATAGTCAGCCCGGCCGGCGGGATCACCAGGCTCGCCGCGCGGTACCAGTTGAGCATCGCGGTAAAGGCGCCGGGTTGCGACCATTCGGCAATATATTGCTGCCGTTCGGCTTCCGGAATGTCAGCGAGATCGACCTCACCACCGAACGTCTTGTCGAAGAACCAGCCGAACCCCTGCGCCCTGACGACCTGCTCGAAACCCGGCGTCCGGAACGTCGAGATATATTGCGAGGCGGCGCGTTGGTCCGCGCTCTCGATCAGGCTCTTCTGGAAGATGACCGGATGCGGCGCGTTGACGATGGCCAGGCGCAACAGCCGCGGATCGCCGCGCAGCGCGGCGCCCCAGCCGATCGCGCCACCCCAGTCGTGACCGACAAGCGCGAACCTCTCGAGCGACAGCGCGTCGGCGAGCGCGAAGACGTCATCGATCAGCACCTCGCCGTTGTATGCGTCCACCTCCTGCGGGCGGTCGGATCCGCCGAACCCGCGCTGGTCCGGGATGATGAGGTAGAAGCCCTGCTCCAGCCGGGGCGCGATCTCGCGCCAGGTGCGATGCGATTCGGGAAACCCGTGGAGCAGGATCACCGGCGGGTTGGACGGGTCGCCGGCCAGCGCAACGTTCAGCCTCACGCCGGTGCCGAGCGCAATCCGCCGGAACTCGGTCACGGATAACTGACCGTCTTCGGCACCTGTGGAAGCGGGATGAACTCCTGGTCGTCGCCGGGGATCAGCGGGAAGCGCAGCGCTTTCCAGTCGTCCTTCGCCTGGTTGATGCGGTCGCGCGACGAGGAAACGAAGTTCCAGAAGACGTAGCGGCGCGTGGCGAACGCCTGTCCGCCCATCAGCATGATCTTGCCGCCGGTCGCGCTCGACAGCCGCGCGTCGTGGCCGGGCTTCAACACATACAAGGTGAAGAGGTCGAGCACTTGGCCGTCGAGATCGGCCTCTCCGCCGACCACCATCAACGCGCGCTCGTCGGCGTCGGCCTCGATCGGGATCGAGCCATTCGAGCCCAGCTCGATATCGGCATAGATCGTCGGCGAGTCGCATCGGGTCGCCGCGCTCGCACCCCACAGGGTGCCCATCAGCACCCGCGCCCGGGCGCGCCCGTCCTCGATCAGCGGCAGCCCGCTCGCGGGCACGTGGTCGAACGCGGGATCGACCTCCTCGCGCCCGTCGGGCAGCGCGAGCCACGTCTGCATGCCGTAGAGGCTCGGGCCTTCCGGCCGAAGCTCCTGCGGCGAGCGCTCGGAATGGACGATGCCGGTACCCGCGGTCATCAGATTGATCGCTCCCGGCTCGATCACCTGGTGCGAGCCGATGCTGTCGCGATGCTCGATCGCGCCCTCGAACAGATAAGTGACGGTCGCGAGGTTGATGTGCGGGTGCGGCCGCACGTCCATGCCGCGTCCGGCCGGGAGCCGCGCCGGCCCAAACTCGTCGACGAAGATGAACGGCCCGACCATCGTCCGCGCCCTCGCCGGAAGCGTGCGGTTCACCTTGAAGTCGCCGAGGTCGTGCGTGACCGGCACGATGACCTGCTCGAATGTGGTTTCAATAGTCGCCATCATTCTTCTCCCGGCGCGGTGGCGCGGATCGACAAAGCGTGGACCCGGCTCTCCATCAGCTCGCCGAGCGCGGCATAGATCATCCGCTGGCGCTGCACACGGTTCTTGCCGGCAAAGGCGCGGCTTTCGATGCGCAGGCTGAAGTGGCTTTCGCCGGCGGGATTGTAGCCGCCGTGGCCGCGGTGCTGCTCGCTGTCGTCGATCAGCTCGACGCGCGTAGGCGAAAGCGCCGAATTGAGCCGGCGGAGCATTTCAGCCGCGACCGGACCGGTTTTTTGGGACTCCATTTCCCCTATATAGAGGAGTTCAATGGCGACGAAGCAATCCAGGCTGCACGGGCGGGTCGAAGGGGCGAGGGCGAGGTGCGCCGTCCCGGGCTGTACCGCGCCCGGCGAGTATAAGGCGCCGCTTCAGCCGGCCAATTTCGACGGGCCGGGCGCCTGGCGGTTCCTGTGCCTCGACCACGTCCGCGAGCACAACGCGAAGTACAATTTCTTCCAGGGGATGAGCACCGACGAGATCACGCGCGCGCAGCATCCGCTGGCCGGCTGGGACCGGCCGAGCCGCCGCTTCGCCGCCAACGGCGCCGATCCGCCGCCCAAGTGGAGCGACTTCGCCGACCCGCTCGAGGCGATCTCCGGGCGGTTCGGGAGCATCCGCGAGCGCGCGAAGCCGTCGCGCTTCAGCAGGGACGAGCAGCGGGCGCTGTCGGTGCTCGGCCTCGGCGAGGATGCCGACCGCCATTCGGTCCGCCAGCGTTATTCGAGCCTCGTGCGCCGCTACCACCCCGACAAGAATGGCGGCGACCGGAGCCACGAGCGCCGGCTCGGCGAAGCGATCGAGGCCTATCAGCTGCTGCGGAAGTCGGCTGCGTTCGCCTGACTATTTCGTCAGGGCGAAGTCGACGCGGACGCTGACCTCCGTGCTGTTGACGCCCGGGTTGAATGGCACAGGCGGCGGGGGCGGCGGTGCCGCGACCGGCGGCGGCGCAGCAGCCTGGGGCGCGATCGCGGAACGCGAGTAAGGAATGGGCGCGTTGCTTTCGCCGCCGTCGTAGATGGCGATCACCCGCGCGATCTTGAGATCGGCCGCGTTGGCGTACGCCTCCGCCCGCGCTCGCGCTGCACGGTAGGCGGCGGCATAAGCGGAGCGGTTCGCCGCCTCGTGATTGGCGACGCGCAGGTCGGGTCCGGAGAGGAGGTTCGCGCCCGCGTCGGTCACAGCCGCAACCGCATCGCCGACCTTGGACAAATCGGTGAGCCGGACCTCGAGCACATTGTCGGCGCGGTAGCGGCCCTTATCGGCGCCATAATCGATCCGCTGGAGGCTGAGGTTGCGGGTCTGGAGCTGGTCGGGCTTGACGCCGAGCTTCGTCAGGGCCGCGGTGACCTTGTCCATCTTCTCGCGGTTGGTGCGGCTCGCCTCGGCCGCGCTCGACCCGAGCGACTGGACGCCGAGCTGAAGCCGCGCCTCGTCTGGGCGGTTGTCGGCGCGGCCGGTCGCGTTGACGGTGAGGAATGTCTCGCCCTCGAACACGCCGGGATTGCCCGCGTCACGGCCGCATCCAGCGGTCGCGAGTGCGAGGGCAGCTACAATGACGAGGTTGGAAACACGCATCGGCAGGCTCCTCAAAGCGGATGCGCTGCCGTTATCGCTGCGAAGGTGAACGGCTGTTTGCCGGCTCAGTCCCTGTCCGGCGCTCCAAGCGGGAAATAGGGCCGGTATGGCCGCGCCTCATCGACCACTCGCGCGACCTCAGGGTGCGCCAACAGGCGACCGCGATAGGCCTTCACCTTCGGCCGGTTGTCGCCGATCTCCTCGACCCAGTCGGCGTAGAAGAGCGCGGGGGCGGCGGCGCAATCGGCGAGCGTGAACGTGTCGCCGGCGGCCCAGCCCTCGGCGAGCAGGTTCGCTTCGAGCCAGTCGTACGCGAGGTGCAGGTTCCTGCGTCCTTGCTCCGCGCCATAGGCATCGCCCATCCCTTCGGGCCTGAGCGCGTGGTTCACCGCCGGCTGCATGTTGCCCTGGACATGGAGGTCGAAGAAGCGATCGAGCAAACGCACGCGCCGGCCCAGCTCGCCGTCAGGAATCCACACGTTCCGGGTCGGATGATGCGCCTGCAGATGCTCGATGACGCAGCTGGCTTCCGGAATGACCTGGTCGCCGTCGATCAGCACCGGGAACTTGCCGAACGGCCAGATCCGTTTGAGCTCGGTGTAAGTTTCCTGATTCTCCGGAACCTGCCGGAATTCGAACTCTGTTCCGTCCGCGTAGAGCGGGATCAGCACCTTCCAGGTGTAGGACGAGAAGGGGTGGCCGTAGAGCGCGAGCATCACCAGGTGCCCGCGTCGATTTTCTGCCGCCGCTCCAGCTCCTCCTCGCTCGGCGGCCTGGTCTCGAACGTGCCGGTGGGGACGTCGCCCGCCGGTTCGTAGCTGGCGAGCACCACGCCCGTCTTCGAGATGAAATGGTCGACCAGCTCCAGTGCAGACGCTTGCTCCGATCCGTCGAACAGTCGCTTGCCCTGACCGAGCACGACCGGGAAGGTGATCAGGACCAGCCGGTCGATCAGCCGCGCGGACAGCAGGGGCGGGTAGAGGGTGCTGCTGCCCTGGATGAGCAGGTCGCGGCCGTCGCTTTGCTTGAGCTTGGCAACGGCGTCAGCGGTGTCGCCGGACAGCCGGCTGCTATTCTCCCATTCGAGCGGCGCATCCGAATGGGTCAGCACATATTTGTTGATGCGCTGGAATTTCTCCCCGATCGGATTGTCCCGGTTGTGCGGCCAGTAGGCGGAGAAGATGTCGTAGGTCCGCTTGCCGAGCAGCAGGTCGTAGTCGCCCATGATGACCTGCTCGAACGGGCCCATGTCGGCATCCCACAGCGGCCCCACCCAGCCACCCAGGCGGAAGTCGCTGGTCGGATCCTCCTCGGGCCCGCCCGGCGCCTGCATGACGCCATCGAGCGAGGTGAAGACCGCGCCGGTGAGCTTACGCATTGACCGGCACGCCCTTCAGCGCAGCCTCGATCGTCGCG
>DASSOE010000144.1:0-4421 GCA_035700945.1 Sphingomicrobium sp.
GTCAGCGACATCGGACGCACCCGCACGCTCGAGCAACTCGCGGCGCTCCAGCCCGCCGAGGTCAAGCCGCTGATCGAGGCCAGCCTCGACGCCATGGCAAACTGCGGCGCAGGCGAACGCGGCTGAACCCAAATGCCGCCGCGTGGGTTGACCGACTGACAGGAGGAACGAGCATGCCCGAATCCAATTGCCCGCTGGTCGAACGGATCGCCCGCGTGCTCGCCGGAGCCGCGCTCAGCAGCAACGCCGAGGGAAGCGACCCGTCCGCCGGCGACAAGGTCGACGCAGCATGGCGCGAGCATGTGAACCAGGCGCTTGCCGTGCTCCACACCGCCCGCGAGCCGGACGAAGCGATGGCGGCAGTCGGCGATGCGGACGTCTGGCGCGAAATGGTCGAAGCGGCGATCGCGCAAAAGGTGGATTAATATACTCCCTGCCGCGTAGCGGTGGGGAGGGGAACCATGCGAAGCATGGTGGAGGGGTCGCTTGCGCCGACAGAGGTTTACCCCTCCACCATTGAGTCTTCGCTCAATGGTCCCCTCCCCACGAGCTGCGCTCGCAGGGAGGAATTTCAGTCGTTCGCGTCGATGAACTTCTCGACGACCGGCGCGATCTTGTCGCGCCATTTGCGGCCGTTGAAGATGCCGTAGTGGCCGACGTCCTTCGCCAGCACATAATGCTTCTTCTTCGGCGGCAGGCTGGTCGCGATGTCGAGCGCGGCCCTGGTCTGGCCGATCCCCGAAATATCGTCGCGCTCGCCCTCGATAGCGAGCAGCGCGGTGTCGCGGATCGCAGCCGGGTCGACGCGCCGCCCGCGGTGCTCCATCTCGCCTTTTGGCAGCAGATGGCGCTGGAACACGACATCCACGGTCTGCAGGTAAAATTCGGCCGTCATGTCGCACACGGATCGATATTCGTCGTAGAAACGCTGCGTCGCGGCCGCGCCCTCCTCGTCCCCGACGACGAGATGCTTGAACATCTCCCAGTGGCTGACGAGATGGTCGCCGAGGTTCATCGCCATGAAGCCGGCGAGCTGCAGGAAGCCCGGATAGACCTTCCGCCCCGCGCCCGGGTAGATCATCGGCACGGTCGCAACCACATTGTGCTCGAACCAGCCGAACGGGCGCTCGGTCGCGAGCGTATTGATCGCGGTCGGCGCCTGCCGCGTGTCGATCGGCCCGCCCATCATCGTCAGCGTCTTGGGACGCCAAGGTTTCCTGTCGGCATTCATCCGCGCCGTGGCCGCGAAGGCCGGCACCGCCGGCTGACAGACGGCGAGCATGTGCGGCCGCTCGCCGGTCCTCTCGCCGATGTGCTCGAGGAACTCGATCAGGTAATCGACATAATCCTGGAGGTCGAAGCTGCCGTCCGACAGCGGCACGCACTTCGCGTCGCGCCAGTCGGTGATGTACACGTCGAACTTGGGCAGAAGCCGCTCGACGGTGCCGCGAAGCAGAGTCGCATAGTGGCCCGACATTGGCGCGACGATCAGCAGCCGAGGGCCCTTGTCCACGCCGTCGCGGGCGAAATGCTTGAGCTGCCCGAACGGCTTGCGGAGCAGGATCTGCTCGTCGACGCGCACCTGCTTGCGCCCGACCTTGACCGAATCGATGCCGAATTGGGGCTTGCCGTGCGGAGCCGCGGCGTCGGCGAAGACCTGGAGCGCGGCACCGACCACCGGCCCCATCGCGTTGTAACCCCAAAGGTTGTTCGGGTTGTTCAGCCATCCGGCGCCGAGACCTGCAAGCCTGCTCGCACCTGCGAGAAGCGAGCGCTGCACTTCATAGGCGTCGTAGAGCATCGAACCTCGTTTCTACCCTTTACCTGCCGTTGATGTGGCAAGCCGTGTAACCGGTTGCAAGGCGAATTGTTGCGATGCAGCAAGGATGTGGGGATAAGTGCGGCCCGCGAAGGCCGATGATTTGAGGCCCGGCCCCGGCACTGTTAGGGAGCCGACATGACACTCCCGACCGCGAGCCGTCCGAAGGGACGCTCCGTCCGTAACCTGAGGATGGTGTGGAGCTTCGCGCTCGGCTACCCCGTGCACATCGCCATTGCGGCGCTCGCATTGATCGTGGCCGCCGCGGCGACGTCCGGCGTTCCCTATGCCTTCAAGCTGATCATCGACAAAGGCTTCGCCAGCGGGGCCGGCAGCAGCCACGATATCGCGCGGTGGTTCCAATATCTGCTTATCCTCGTCGGCGTGCTCTCCATAGCTACTGCCGTCCGCTACTTCTTCGTATCGTGGATCGGGGAGCGCACCGTCGCCGATATCCGCCTCGCCGTTCACCGCAACCTGCTCCGCCTCTCGCCCGGCTTCTTCGAGGAGAACCGGCCGGCCGAGATCACGTCGCGCATCACGGTCGACACCACGATCATCGAACAGGTCGTCGGAACCACGGTGTCGGTCGCGTTGCGCAACGCGATCCTCGCGATCGCCTGCGTCGTCATCCTGTTCGCGCTCGCGCCCAAGCTCGCGTTGTCGATCCTCGGCGGAACGCTGCTCGTCGTTCTTCCGATCGCGGTGCTCGGCCGCCTCGTCCGCACGATTTCGATTCGCAGCCAGGACCGCATCGCCGACGTCGGCACCGTCACCAGCGAAGTGCTCGGCGCGATGAAGATCGTCCAGGCGTTCAATCAGCAGGGGCGCGAGGCGTCGCGCTTCACCGAGGCCGTCGAGCGCGTGTTCTCGACCGCGAGGCGGCGCATCCTGGTCCGCGCGCTGATGACCGCGATCGTCATCTTTCTGATCTTCGGCGCGATCACGCTGGTCATCTGGGAAGGCGCGATCGAAGTCTCGTCCGGGCGGATGACGGGAGGCACGATCGCCGCCTTCGTGCTGTATGGCGGCCTGCTTGCCGGCGCTTTCGGCAATCTCACGGAGGTCTATGGCGACCTGCTGCGCGCCGCCGGCGCGTCCGAGCGCTTGTCCGAGCTGCTGCACGCCGAACCGGAAATCCGCGCGCCCGCGCAGCCGACACCGCTGCCGGAGCCGCCGCAGGGCGCACTCGAATTCGAGCAGGTCACCTTCCACTATCCGACGCGGCCGGACACCTCGGCGCTCGAGGATTTCACTTTGTCGGTGCGCCCGCGCGAGCGGCTTGCGCTCGTTGGCCCGTCGGGCGCGGGCAAGACCACCATCTTCCAGCTCGCCGAACGCTTCTACGATCCGCAGCAAGGACGCGTGCTGCTCGACGGGGTCGATCTGCGCGACGCCGATCCAGCCGACATCCGGGAGCGCATCGCCATGGTCCCGCAGGACACCGTGATCTTCGCCGCGTCGGCGCGCGACAATTTGCGTTACGGCAATTGGACCGCGAGCGAGGACCAGCTGTGGCAGGCGGCGCGCGATTCGAACGCCGAAGAGTTCCTGCGCGCACTGCCCGAAGGGTTGGACACGTACATGGGCGAAGGCGGCGCGCGGCTCTCAGGCGGCCAGCGGCAGCGCGTCGCCATCGCCCGCGCGCTGCTCCGCGACGCGCCTTTGCTGCTGCTCGATGAAGCGACCTCAGCGCTGGACGCGGAGAGCGAGCGCCTGGTGCAGGACGCGCTCGACCGGCTGATGGCGGACCGCACGACCATCGTTATCGCGCACCGCCTCGCCACCGTCCGCGCCGCCGACCGGATCGTGGTCATGGACGGCGGCCGGATCGTCGAGGAAGGCACGCACGCGACTCTCAGCGCGCACGGCGGACTCTACGCGCGGCTCGCCCGCCTGCAGTTCGAGGATCGCGCGGCCTAGCCGTTCCCGCCTTCACTGCCGCCTGAGCTTCCGCCGCCGCGACCGCGCCCGCGTGTGCTCGTACCGCGCGGCTTCGCTGCTCCGGTTTTCTTGCGAGTTCCCGTCGATTTGCGCGCGGACGAAGCCGTAGACCCACTCCCGGCAGATTTGGCGCGGCTCGATGGTGACTTCTTGGCAGCGCCGCCAGCCTTGGAAGCGGCGCTTCGCGACGACGCCGCGCGCGTGGCGCTCGCCTTCTTCGCACTCGACCGAGTGCCGCTCGATTTCCGGGCGCCACCGGAACGCGACGCGCTGCTGCCCGTCGATGAGCTCGCCGTGGAGCTGCCGCCGCTCGAGGATGCCGTGGCGCTCCACTTCCCGGTCATCACGCGCTGGGCCGCCTCCGCAACGGCTTCGGCGATGATCGAGCCGAGCTTGGTCGCGCTCGCCGCCATGCTGCTTGCTGCACTGGATGCAGTATCGGCCGCGTCGAGCCCGGCGTCGCGGATCTTCTTGCGCGCGGCGGGGCTTGCGGCAATCGCCGCGGCAGCCGCCGTCAATCCGGCGGCGAGCATTTCCTTGCTCATCGCCGCCTTGGCGATCTTGTCGACGGTGGATTTGGATTTCGATCGGGACGAACTCTTTTTTGCAGCTCTAGCCATGTTGATCTCCCTCCAATGCGAAAAAGACAATTTACAGC
>DASSOE010000145.1:0-36993 GCA_035700945.1 Sphingomicrobium sp.
AGCAATGGCCAAGATCAAGATCACCCAGACCGGATCGCCGATCCGCCGCGACAAGACGCAGCGGGCGACCCTGGTCGGCCTCGGCCTCAACAAGATCGGCCGTACCGTCGAAGTGGAGGGCACGCCCGACGTGCTCGGCCAGGTCCGCAAGGTGCAGCATTTGGTGAGCGTGGCGAAAGGCTAACCCTTCGTCATCCCCGCAAAAGCGGGGATCCCGCTGCATTCTTCTGGGCGGGCAAAGGAAGCAGAAGAAGCGGGGCCCCCGCTTTCGCGGGGGTGACGGGCGAAGGTTTCACCTCCGCCCTTGCGCGACAAAAGCGAAAGCGAGTGCACGACATGAAACTGAACGAAATCAAGGACAACAAGGGCGCGCGGCAGAGCCGCGTGCGGGTCGGCCGCGGCATCGGCTCCGGGCTCGGCAAGACTGCCGGTCGCGGACAGAAGGGCGCCAAGTCGCGCTCGGGCGTCAGCATCGCCGGCTTCGAGGGCGGCCAGATGCCGCTCCACATGCGGCTGCCGAAGCGTGGCTTCAACAACATCTTCGCCAAGGACTATGCCGAGGTGAACATCGGCGCGATCCAGAAGCTGGTCGACGCCGGCAAGCTCGACTCCAAGGGCACACTCGACCACGCCGCGCTCAAGGCCGTCGGCCTGGCGCGTGGCGGCAAGGACGGCGTCCGCCTGCTCGGCAAGGGCGAATTGAAGGCGAAGCTGGCGTTCCAGGTCGCAGGCGTCTCCAAGGGCGCGCGCGAGGCGGTCGAGAAAGCCGGCGGATCGATCGAGCTGATCGAGCGCAAGAACCCCGCCGAGCTCGCCGCCGCGAAGAGGGGCTCGCGCAAGGCCGCTGCAAAGGCCTGACAACGCGAGTAGGGCCACTATATAGACCCCCACACCGCTCATCCTGAGGAGCCGGTGAGCTTGTCGAACCGGCGTCTCGAAGGATTGTCCTTCGAGACGGGCCCTCGACAGGCTCGGTCCCTCCTCAGGATGAGCGGAGGGAGGGTAGCCCGACTGGGCTGATTTTTTCGAGGACCGCTTACCAAATGGCATCCGCAGCCGAACATCTGGCCTCCAGCCTTTCACTGGCCAATTTCCAGAAGGCGACCGAGCTCAAGAAGAGGCTTTGGTTCACGCTCGGCGGACTGATCCTGTTCCGGCTGCTGTCGTTCGTTCCGGTGCCGGGCATCGACCCTGCCGCGATGCAGGCGCTCTACCAGACGCAGAGCGGCGGAATCCTCGACGTCTTCAACACTTTCTCCGGCGGCGCGCTCGAGCGCTTCAGCATCGTCGCGCTCGGAGTCATGCCGTACATCACCGCCTCGATCGTGGTTCAGCTCGGCGGCACGCTTTACGAGCCGTGGAAGGCGCTCAAGAAAGAGGGCGAGTCCGGGCGCAAGAAGCTCAACCAGTACACGCGCTACCTGACCGTCGCGATCACGCTCGTCCAAGGTTATCTTGCTGTCCGCGGACTCGAGAGCCAGGGCGCCAACCAGGGCATCCAGGCGGTCGTCCAGCCCGGCCTTCTGTTCGAGCTGGCCGGCACCGTTTCGCTCGTCGGCGGCACCCTGTTCCTGATGTGGATCGGTGAGCAGATCACCAGCCGCGGCATCGGCAACGGCGTGTCGCTGATCATCATGGCCGGAATCATCGCCCGCCTTCCCCTCGGCATGGGGCAGCTGCTCGAGGGAAGCAGGACGGGGTCGCTGAGCGGCGTGCTCGTCGTCGGCGTTATCGCGCTTAGCGCCGTGCTCATCCTGTTCATCTGCTTCATGGAGCGCGCGCAGCGGCGGGTGCTGATCCAATACCCGAAGCGCCAGACGGTGCGCGGCATGCAGCAGGAGCGGTCGCACCTTCCGATCAAGATCAACACCGCGGGCGTCATCCCGCCGATCTTCGCCTCTTCGCTGCTGCTGATGCCGCTCACGGTGCTCAACTGGGCGGGCAATCGCGCGACCGCCGAGGGCGGCGCGAGCGACTGGCTGATCACCATCACCACGTACCTGCAGAACGGCTCGCCGGCATACCTCGCGCTCTACGGCATCGGCATCGGCTTCTTCACCTTCTTCTATACGGCGGTGCAGTTCAACAGCGAGGAAACGGCCGAGAATCTGAAGCGCCACGGCGGGTTCATCCCCGGCATTCGCCCGGGCAAGGCGACCGAGGAATATTTCGACTATCTGCTGAATCGCATCACCGTCGTCGGCGCGTCCTACCTCGTGCTCATCTGCCTCATCCCGGAAATCCTGACCGCGCAGGCCGGCCTCAGCATCGCGCTCGGCGGCACCGGCCTGCTGATCGTGGTCAACGTGACGATGGACACGGTGAGCCAGATCCAGAGCCACCTGATCGCGCATCAGTACGGCGACCTGATCAAGAAGGCGAAGCTCAAGACCACGCCGCGGCGGCGCTAAACGTGCTTCGAGACGGCACTTCGATGCGCTTCGCTCACTCGGTGCCTCCTCAGCATGAGCGATTCCAGTTTCCGCTCATCCTGAGGAGCCGCTGAGCTTGTCGAAGCGGCGTCTCGAAGGACGGGGGACATGCTGAACATCATCATCCTCGGCCCGCCGGGCGCGGGCAAGGGAACGCAGGCAGCGCGGCTTCAGGCCGGCCGCGGAATGGTCCAGCTTTCGACCGGCGACATGCTCCGCGAAGCGGTCGCCGCCGGCACTCCGATCGGCCTCAAGGCGAAGGTCGTCATGGAGCGTGGCGAGCTGGTCAGCGACGCGATCGTCAGCGCGCTCATCGGCGAGCGGCTCGATGCCGCCTCGGAGCAGGGCGCGATCTTCGACGGCTTCCCGCGCACCCGCGCCCAGGCCGAGGCGCTCGATCTGCTGCTGTCCGAGCGCGGTCGGCGGCTCGACCATGTGATCGAGCTCGCAGTCGACGAAGACGAACTGGTGAAGCGCATCGTCGGCCGCTTCAGCTGCGCCAGGTGCGGCGCCGGCTATCACGACAGCTTCCGCCCGACGCAGGTGCCCGGCGTGTGCGACGTCTGCGGCTCGACCGAGTTCAAGCGCCGCAGGGACGACAACGAGCAGACGGTGCGCACACGCATGGCGGAATATCGCGCCAAGACCGCTCCTATCTTGCCCTATTACGATGCGAGGGACCTCGTCCGGCGGGTCGACGGTATGGCGTCCGTCGAACAGGTTGGCGCGGAGATCGACGCGATTCTGGACGGCTAGACAAAGGCCCCCGTCATTGCGAGCGTAGCGAAGCAATCCAGCGCGCCTGCTGGATTGCCGCGGCGCGTCGCGCCTCGCAATGACGAGAGGGTCCTCATGCGATCGGTGCTTCTAGGTTGGCTTCTGGTCATCGCCGCGCCGGCGTCGGCGGACGTGGTCAGCGCATCGGCGAACGGCTTCGAGGTACGCGAGACGGTGCCGCTCGTGGTGCCTCCCGAAGCCGCATTCAAGGCGTTCGCCGACCTTCCCGCATGGTGGAACCCGGAGCACACGTACAGCGGCGACTCCGCGAACCTGCGGCTTGAGCTGACGCCCGGCGGCTGCTTCTGCGAGCGCATTCCCAAGAGCGGCGGCGGCGTCGAGCACATGCACGTCGCTTATATCGAGCCCGGCAAGCGCGTGGTGCTGACCGGCTCGCTCGGCCCGCTGCTTTACGAGGCGACGACGGGCGTGATGGACGTGCAGGTGAAGACGATCGCCGGCGGGTCGCAGCTGACGCTCGACTACAAGGTCGCAGGGTTCGCCAACGGCGGTGCGGCCAGGATCGCGCCGATTGTCGACCAGGTCCTCGCCGATCAGCTCAAGCGATACCGCGCTTACGCGACCAAAAGGCCGCGCACCTAAGTCCGTTCCAGCGTGACGAAACGGAACGGCGGGCGCTCGTCCGGATGACCCTCGCTCGACGTCTCCCGCCATGCGCCCGAGCGGCGCGGGTCCGCGATCGCCGTGTCGCCGTCGACATCCTCGAGGATCTCGGTCAGCTCGATGCGGTCGGCAATCGGCATGAATAGCGCGAAGATATCGGCCCCGCCGATCACGGACACCGGCTCACCGCCCGCGAGCCGGAGCGCCTCCTCGACACCGCGCGCGACTTCTGCGCCCTCTGCGCGCCAGTGGCGGTCGCGCGTCAGCACGACGTGCCTGCGTCCGGGGAGCAGGCCCGGAAGGCTCTCGAACGTCTTCCTGCCCATCACCATGACGCTGCCCATGGTCAGCGCCTTGAAGCGCTTGAGGTCCGCGGGGATGTGCCACGGCAGCTTGCCGTCGCGGCCGATCACGCCATTGGTCGCGCGCGCGACGACGATCGTGATGCCGGGCCTGTCCATCTCCTCGCTTTGACGCGCGCGGCGGCGCATGCCAAGCGACACCCATGACGGAAGGCCAGGCAAGGCTGATCGCTGAGGCGCAGCAGCGGCTCGGTCCCAGGGCCGTCGTCACCGACCCGAAAGAGATCGAGCCGTGGCTGACCGACTGGCGCGGGCGCGTTCATGGAATGGCACCGGCGTTACTCGCGCCCGGCTCGACGCAAGAGGTGGCGGAGGCCGTCCGCCTTGCCGCCGAGCATCGCGTGCCGCTCGTGCCCCAGGGTGGCAACACGGGCATGGCGGCCGGCGCGACCCCGCCCGCCGACGGCTCGGCGCTGCTGCTCTCGATGCGCCGCATGAACCGCATTCGCTCGCTCAGCGCCGAGAACCGCCTCGCAGTCGCCGAAGCGGGTGTGGTCCTCGCGAGGCTCCACGAGGCGGCCCACGAGATCGGCATGCGCTTCCCGCTGAGCCTCGGCGCGCGCGGCAGCTGCACGGTCGGCGGGCTCACCTCCACCAACGCCGGCGGCACACAGGTGCTCAAGTTCGGAACGATGCGCGCGCTGGTCGCGGGCGTGGAGGCGGTGCTTCCCGACGGCTCGGTCCACGACGGGCTCTCCGGCCTCAAGAAAGACAATCGCGGCTACAGTTTCGACCAGCTGCTGATCGGCGCCGAAGGCACGCTCGGCGTGATCACCGCGGTCGCGCTCCGGCTCGTCCCCGCAGTCTCAAGCCGCGCCGTCGCCTGGGCCGGCGTCGAAAGCCCGCAGCGCGCGCTCGACCTGCTGCGCTTCCTCGAAGCGCGGACGAGCAGCGTCGAGGGGTTCGAGCTGGTGTCGGAGGATTCGCTCCGGCTCGTCCTGAAGCACATCCCGAACACGCGCGCGCCGCTTTCGGGCGAGCACCGCTGGCATGTGCTGGTCGAGACGGCCACGGCCGACCCGCAGCACGACGTTTCCGCCGAGCTCGAGCGGCTGCTCGGTGCCGCTCTCGATCAGGGCATCATCGCCGACGCGGTCCTCGCCGCGAACGAGGCGCAGGCCGAAGCCTTCTGGAAGCTCCGCGACAGCATTTCCGAAGCCGAGCGCGCCGAAGGCCCGACTCTCGCGCACGACATTTCGGTCGCGGTGGCCGACATGCCGGGATTCCTCGTGAACGCGTCGGCGCAAGTCGAACGCCGCTTTCCGGGCGTGATCGCGACGGGCTTCGGCCATCTCGGCGACGGCAACATCCATTTCCATGTTCGCGCCGGCAGCCACGCCGCGCCGGATTGGTACAGCCAAGAAGGCGAGGAGATTACGCGGTTCGTCGACGACCTCGTGACGGCGGCCGGCGGTTCCATTTCCGCCGAGCACGGCATTGGACAATTGAAGCGCGCCGAGCTCGCGCGGCTTGCGCCCCCGGGCCACATCCACGCGCTGCGGGCCATCAAGCAGGCGCTCGACCCGCTCGGGATCATGAACCCGGGGAAGCTGGTGCCCTAGCTCGCCTGCTCGGTCGCGAAGCCCGCGTCCGCGGCATCCTTGAACCCGCCGAGATTATAGACCCGATCGTAACCCATGTCCTTGAGCGCCTTCCCCGAGAGCGCGGATCGGCCGCCGGAGGCGCAATAGAGGATGACCGGCCGGTCCTTTCGGAATTCGGGATTGTGATAGGGCAAATCGGGATCGGCGCGGAATTCGACCATTCCCCGGGAGACGTTCAGCGCTCCCTCGAGCTTGCCGGATTGTTCGAGCTCGGGCGCGTCGCGGACGTCGACCAGCAAAGCGCCTTCCTCGTCCACCAGGCGCCGCGCCTCGTCCACCGAGACTTTCGGCACCGCCTCGTTGGCGGAATCGAGCATCTGCTTGACCGAACTCGGCATGGCGATCTCCCTATCTGGTCGGCCCGAAAGGATTGGCGCGCCCGGCAGGACTCGAACCTGCGGCCTGAAGCTTAGAAGGCTCCTGCTCTATCCAGCTGAGCTACGGGCGCGTGGCGGCGAGAATTAGCCGCAATTGACGCGGAGCGGAACAGCGCTAGCGTCCGGCCGATGAGAGCCGAGGGGGAGGGGCTGCGGCACGTGGAGGCGCGGGCGCTTCACGGCGCGCGCTTCCGCTATTTCGACTTCGTCATGGTCGCGTTCGTCGTCGTGCTCCTGCTGTCGAACGTGATCGGCGCGGAGAAGCGCTCGTTCGTCGACCTGCCCGCAATCGGGCCGTGGCCGTTCGGTGCCGGCATCCTGTTCTTCCCCATCTCGTACGTCATCGATGACGTGCTGACGGAGGTCTACGGCTACGCCCGCGCGCGCCGCGCGATCTGGGCCGGCTTCGGCGCCTTGCTGTTCATGGCGCTGATGGAATGGACCGTCGTCCATTTGCCGGTCGCGCCCGGCTGGACCGGGCAGCCGGCCTATGAGCGCGTGTTCGGATCGGGCTGGCGGATCATCGCCGCGTCGATGTGCGCCTTCTTCGCCGGCGATTTCCTCAATTCGGTCGTGCTCGCCAAGATGAAGATCTGGACGAAGGGCAAGTATCTGTGGACGCGGACCATCGGCAGCACGGTGATCGGCGAGGGCGCGGACAGCCTGATCTTCTACCCGCTCGCCTTCTACGGCATGGCCGACTGGCCGGTCGACATCATGATCGCGGTGATGCTCAGCCAGTTCGTGCTCAAGGTCGGCTGGGAAGTCCTGCTGACGCCGGTCACCTATGCGGTCGTCGGCTGGCTCAAGAAGCGCGAAGGCGTCGACGTCTACGATGTCGGGACCGATTTCACGCCGTTCAAGCTGAACGAGTGATTCGTGTCACGCGCTGACGGTCTCGAGCAGTCCCTCGAACAGGCGCCGGCCGTCGGTGCTGCCGTGCGCCGGCTCCACGGCCCGCTCCGGGTGCGGCATCAGGCCGAGCACGTTTCCGGCGTCGTTGACGATGCCGGCGATCTTGCGCGCCGAGCCGTTGCACTGGTCGAGATAGCGGAAGGCGACTCGGCCTTCGCCCTCGAGCCGGTCGAGCGTCGCCTCGTCGGCCTGGTAGTTTCCGTCGTGGTGCGCGACCGGGAACAGCACTTCCTCGCCCGAATCATATTGCGAGGTAAACAGGCTCTGGCTGTTCTCCACTCGGAGGCGCACCGGCCGGCAGACGAAGCTCAGCCCGGCGTTGCGCATCAGCGCGCCCGGCAGGAGCCCGGCTTCGGTGAGCACCTGGAAGCCGTTGCAGATGCCGATCACCGGCACCCCGCGGCCCGCTGCGTTGCCGACCGCGCGCATCACCGGCGACCGCGCGGCCATCGCGCCCGAGCGGAGGTAATCGCCGTAGGAGAAGCCGCCGGGGATGCCGATGAAGTCCACGCCGTCGGGAAGCTCGGCCTCCTTGTGCCACACCATCGCCGGCTTGCGTCCCGTCACCTGCTCAAGCGCGACTGCGAGGTCGCGGTCGCAGTTCGAGCCGGGAAAGACGATGACCGCGCTCTTCATGCCGGCGTCTTCTCCAGCCTCTCGATCCGGAAGTTCTCGATCACCGTATTGGCGAGCAATTTGCGGCACATGTCTTCGATGTCGGAATCGTCGGTGCTGTCGGCAAGGTCGAGCTCGATCAGCTTGCCCGCGCGGACGTCGTTGACGCCCGAAAAGCCGAGCCCCTCCAGAGCGTGATGGATGGCCTTGCCCTGCGGGTCGAGGACGCCGGATTTGAGCGTGATGAAGACGCGCGCTTTCATGGAAAACCTTGCCTGCCGATCGGAACGCCGCCCCTATGGCTGCGGTGCAGTTGAGGGGCAAGCTTTACGGTCTGTTTACCGTGAGCGCCGACAATAAGCGACGAGCCGGTCAGTTCTTCACCGGCGCTCGGGAGAATCGCATGGTCGGCATCGCCATCGCCATGTTCATTGCGCTGTTCGGCTGGGGTGCCGGTTATTTCGGCTGGGCCGATCCCGACGGGAAGGTTCAGCTCGCGCTCGCCACCTGCTTCATCCTCGGCATCGTCAGCGGCTACAGGGTCAAGAGCGCGGACCGCACCTAGGTGGCGCTTGCACTGATGTAAGCTGCGCCCTAGCGCCAATCGTCGGGAGACCCGACGATGACCTCTGAAGCCAGCAGCGTGCTCGATAAGCCCGCGACAAGCCCGATCTCGAGCCGCAGGCACGGCGACGTGCTGATCATCCTGTCCAACAACCCGCCGGTGAACGCGCTGTCGGCCGCAGTCCGGCTCGGACTGGTCGATGCGATCGCGCAGGCCGAGGCGGACGAGGGCGTGAAAGCCGTCGTCGTCGCGTGTGAGGGGCAGACTTTCTTCGCCGGCGCCGACATCACCGAGTTCGGCAAGCCGCCGCAGCAGCCGTGGCTTCCCGCCGTCGTCGACACCATCGAGAATTGCTCGAAGCCGGTGGTTGCCGCGATCCACGGGACGGCGCTCGGCGGCGGGCTCGAGGTCGCGCTCGGCTGCCATTATCGCGTCGCCGACAAATCGGCGAAGCTCGGCACGCCCGAAGTGAAGCTCGGGCTTCTGCCCGGGGCGGGCGGCACCCAGCGGCTGCCGCGCGTTGCAGGCGTCCGGAAAGCGCTGGAGATGACCGCGACCGGAAGCCCGATCGGGGCGAAGGAAGCGTTCGACTGCGGGCTCGTGGACCGCATCGTCGAAGGCGACCTGGTCCCGCACGCGGTCGCGTTCGCCGAGGAGGTGCGCGACGTCCGGCCGCTGCCCAAATCGTCCGAGCGGCAGGATCGGATCACCGATGTCGACCCGTCCGTGTTCGACGATTTCCGCAAGGAGAATGCGAAGCGCTTCCGCGGCTTCGAGGCGCCGCTCAGGAACATTGAGGCGGTGAAGATCGCGACTGAGAAGCCGTACAGCGAAGGCGTAATCGAGGAACGCAAGCTGTTCATGGAGCTGATGGGCGGCGAGCAGTCCGCCGCGCAGCGCTATTTCTTCTTCGCCGAACGCAAGGCCAACAAGATCGAGGGATTGCCAGAGAACACCGAGCCACGCCCCATCCGCAAGGTCGGCGTGATCGGCGCGGGCACGATGGGCGGCGGCATCTCGATGAATTTCCTCAGCGCCAGCATACCCGTGACCATCGTCGAAATGGGCCAGGAAGCGCTCGACCGCGGCACTGGCGTGATGCGCGGGAACTACGAAGCAAGCGCCGCCAGGGGGAAGCTGACCGCCGAGCAGGTGGAGCAGGCGATGGGCTATCTCCAGCCGACGCTGGATTTCGGCGAGCTCGCGGACTGTGACCTCATCATCGAGGCGGTCTACGAGAATATGGACGTCAAGAAGGAGGTGTTCGGCCGGCTCGACAAGATCGCCAAGCCCGGCGCGATCCTAGCGTCCAACACGTCCTACCTCGACATCGACGAGATCGCCGCGAGCATTTCGCGCCCCGAGGACGTGCTCGGCATGCACTTCTTCTCGCCGGCGAACATCATGAAGCTCCTCGAGGTCGTGCGCGGCGCCAAGACGGCGCCCGACGCGCTGCTGACCGCGATGCAGCTCGGCAAGAAGATCAGGAAAGTGCCGGTGGTCGCTGGCGTGTGCCACGGCTTCATCGGCAACCGCATGCTGATGCCGCGGCAGGTCGAGGCGACCAAGCTGCTGCTCGAAGGCGCGACGCCGGAGCAGGTCGACCGGGTCCATGTCGAGTTCGGCATGCCGATGGGGCCGTTCCAGATGGCCGACCTCGCCGGAGTCGATATCGGTTGGCATCGCGACCCGGGCCGCATCGAGAATGTCCGCGATGCGCTCTGCGCGATCGACCGCTGGGGCCAGAAGAAAGGCGCGGGCTTCTACGACTATGACGAGAAGAGGCGGCCGAGCCCCTCGCCGGTCGTCCAGCAGATCATCGAGGATTTCGCGCAGAAGCAGGGCGTCGAGCGGCGCGAGATCGGCGACGAGGAGATCGTCGAGCGAACGCTCTACACCATGGTCAACGAGGGCGCGAAGATCCTCGAGGAAGACATCGCCCAGCGCGCATCCGACATCGATGTGGTCTGGGTCTACGGCTACGGCTGGCCGGTTTATCGCGGTGGGCCGATGTTCTGGGCGGACAGCGTCGGGCTCCAGAAGATCGTCGATGGCCTCAAACGCCAGGAAGAGCGGATGAAGCCAGAGTTCGGCTTTTCGAAGCTGCTGCTCGACAAGGCCGCCAAGGGCGAACGCTTCACCCGCTAATCGAGTGTCGTCCGGTACTGCTTCATCGCGATCCCGGCGACGATGAGGACGAACAGCGAAAGCGCGCCGAGGCTGGGCAGGGCTTCGGCGATACCGACTCCTTTCAGCATCGATCCCCGAACGACGCGAAGCATGTGGGTCACGGGCAGCGTCGTGCCGACCCACTGCGCCCACACCGGCATTCCGCGAAATGGGAACAGGAAGCCGGACAGGAGGATGGATGGCAGGAAATAGAAGAAGGACATTTGCATCGCCTGGAGCTGGTTGCGTGCCACGGTGGAGATGAGAAAGCCGAGGCTGAGGCTGCCGATGATGAACAGGAACATGCCGATTGCCAGGGCGGTCCATCCGCCCTCGGCCGGAACCCCGAACAGCAGGCGAGCGAGGACCATGATCATCGCCGCCTGGAGAATGCCGACCAGCACATAAGGGGTCAGCTTGCCGATCATGACCTCGAGCGGCCGCACCGGCGTCGACAGCAGCATTTCCATTGTCCCGCGCTCGGTCTCGCGGGTCATCGCGAGCGAGGTGATCATTACCAGCGTCATGGTCAGGATTGTCGCCACCAGGCCCGGCACGATGTTGTAGGACGTTATGCTTTCCGGGTTGTAGCGGCGCTGCACCACAATTTCGAAGGGCGACGCCCCGCCGGCGGAGGACCGTGCGACGGGTCCTTCGAGATCGTGCATGAGCGCGTAGGATGGCAGCTGAAGAAGCGCGGCAACCGCGCCTCCGGTCGCCGCCGGATCGGAAGCGTCGGCTTCGACCAGGATCTGCGGATTGTCGCGCCGGACAACGCGGCGGGTGAAGTCGCCGGGTATGGTGATCGCGAACTGAACTGCTCCCCGGCCGATCAGTTCATCCATTTCGGCCGGCGATCGCGCCGCATAACGGATGTCGAAATAATTGCTGCGCTCGAGCGCGCCGATGACCGAGCGCGAGAATTGCCCATTGTCCTGGACAAGGACCGCGGTCGGCAGGTGCCTTGGGTCCGAGTTGATGGCATAGCCGAACAGCAGCAGCTGGATCACCGGGATGCCGATAATCATCGCATAGGTCAGCCGGTCACGGACGAGTTGCGTGAACTCCTTCGAAAGGATGGCAACGATCCGGCTCAGGGAAAGCCCCATTATGCGGCCTTCCGCGCCACCGAACCGCTCTGCTTGCGCATCAGTTGGATGAATACATCCTCGAGGCTTGGTTCGACTTCCGTCCATCGCCACGGCTCGCGCCGGACCGGCTCGATGGCCTTTTCGAGTGACGTCCGGTCGGTTCCGCTGACGTGCAGTGCTGCCCCGAATGGGGCGACCATCTCCACGCCTGGCTTGCCCGTAATCTCTGTGGCGAGGCGGTCCGCGCGCGGACCACTGGCTTCGAAGGTGACGAGCCCGCTTTGCGCAATTACCTGCTCGCCGGTTCCGCGGGCGATCAGCGTTCCGCTGGAGATGTAGGCAATATCGTGGCAGCGCTCGGCCTCGTCCATGTAATGGGTCGAAACGAGGACGGTGATCCCGCCCTCGGCAAGCCGGTGGATCTCGTCCCAGAAATCGCGTCGGGCCTGCGGGTCGACACCCGCCGTCGGCTCGTCGAGCAGCAGCAGCTTGGGCTCGTGGATCACCGCGGCAGCGAGTGCGAGCCGCTGCTTCCACCCTCCCGAGAGATGGCCCGCGAGCTGGTTTCGGCGTTTTGTGAGGCCGAGCTTCTCGAGCGACCCGTCGACTCGTCCGGGCACGTCATCGAGACCATAGATCCGTGCGACGAACGCGAGGTTCTCGGCGATCGACAGGTCCTCGTAGAGAGAGAAGCGCTGCGTCATGTAGCCGGTCTGCCGCTTGATGGCGTCGGCCTCGCCGGGGAAGGGGAGTCTGAGCACGGTCCCGTGCCCGCTATCCGGCGTCAGCAGACCGCAGAGCATCCGTAGCGTCGTCGTCTTGCCCGAGCCGTTCGGTCCGAGGAAGCCGGTGATATGCCCCTCCTCGATTTGGATCGAGACACGGTCGACGGCGCGAAGCGCGCCGAAACTCTTGCTCAGGTCCTGGACGTCGATCGCGAGGGTCACGGCAGCGGCTCGACGTCGACGGGCAAGCCCGGCTGCAGACCCGACGGTTTCTCTGGATAGGCCTCGACCATGAATACCAGCCGGTCGCGGGAGTCGCGGCTGAAAATGATTGGAGGGGTGAATTCCGGCCGTGGGCTGACGTAGCGGATGGTGGCGGCGAGGCCGTGCGCGCAGCCATCGCAGGAGAAGTGGATTTTTCGTCCGGGCCGATACCTTGCGACCTGCTGCTCGGGGACGAAGAAGCGGACCTTCACCTTGTTGTCGGGCAGAAGGCTGACCACGGGCTGGTTGGCCGAAACCCATTCGCCAGGCTGGAAAAACACCTTGTCGACCCGTGCTGGCGCCGGCGCTGCTGGCGCGAGCTGGTTCACCCGGATCTGCACTTCACGCCGGCTTCCTATCGCCCCCGCAGCATGCGCACGCGCCGCACTGACCTGGGCCTGGCGGGCATTCGCTGTCTTCCGGGCGGCCGCGACACGCGCTTCGGCAGCTTTGAGCGCGGAGCGCGCCGCATCCACGTCCTTGCCGGCTACGGCGGCCGGATCGTCGCTTCTGACGGACAGCAACCGCGCAAGGTCGCGGCGGGCTCGTTCGCTTTCGGCGGAAGCCGCAGCGATTTCGGCAGCGGCCTGCTGGGCATTCGCTTCCGCGGTGGCAATTTGCGTATGGGCGGCGGCAACGCCCGCCTCCGCCTGCTGTCCCTGCGCCGTCAGGGTTGCCGGATCGACGCTGAACAGCGGCTGCCCGGCCCCGACGCGAGTGCCTTCGACGGCGGCGACCGATGCAACCGTTCCGGCGACCGGCGAGGCGAGGTACAGGCTATCGCCCTCGATATAGCCGGAAAACATCCGTTGGCGGTCCGAGCCGCCAAGCAACAGCCAGGCCGCCGCCGCGGCGGCTATGATGACCGCGATGATGATCGCTGCCCGGAAGCGGTTCATTGTGCTGCTCCAGCTTCAGCCATTTCCGGCCAGCCCCCGCCCATCGCCTTGAAAAGGGCGGCGCTGTCTCGCGCGAGCGCGCCTTTGATGTCGATCACTTGCACCTCTAGCGAAAGACGGCGTGCCTGTGCGGCAAGCACGTCGGAATAGGTGACCAACCCGCCGTGATAGCGGGTGCGGGCGATTTCTTCGGCGCGACCGGCTCGGCCGAGCGCCTCTTCGAACGCGGCAAGCTGCTTGCGGTCGGCCTCGGTTCGGCTCAGCGAGTCCTCGACGTCCTGGAGAGCCCGGAGGATGGCCTTGCGATAGGCGATCAGCGCCTGCTCCTGGCGTGCATTCGCCACCGCGATATTGCCGCGAGTTCGTCCGCCATTGAACAAGGGCCAGCTTACCGCCGCTCCGATGCTGAAACTCCGGCTTCCCCATTCCAGAAGCGACCCGAGCGCGGTGCTGACCAGGGCTGGCGCTGCCGTCAGCGAAAAACGCGGATAGAGATCAGCGACGGCCACTCCGATATCGGCGGTGGAGGCGGCAAGCTCGCGCTCCGCCGAACGGATGTCCGGCCGCCGTCTCAACAGGTCGGAAGGGAGCCCCGCCGGGATTGCCAGCGCAGCGGGCAACGCTCTGGGCGCCGCCAGGCGGTGAATCAGCGATTCGGGCGTATCGCCGGTGAGCACGCCGAGCGCATGCAGCTGGACCTCGGCCCGGCCTCGTAATGCCTCGAGCGTGGCCGCCGCGGCCGAGACCTCGCTTGCTTGCTGCTCGAGATCCTGCCCACTGACCAGCCCGCCGCGCGCCCGAGCCGCCACCACTTGCTCAAACCGTTTCTGCCGGGCGAGCTCGGCCTCGGCATTCGCGATCCGCGCCTGCAGCGTCCGCAGCTCGAAATAGGTCGTGGCCACTTCGGCCGCGACGCTGACCTCGACTGCCCGCCGATTCCACGTCGCAGCGCCGGTGCGCGCCTTTGCCGCTTCGACGCTCCGGCGGGTCTTGCCGAACAGGTCGATTTCCCAGCTGGCGTCGAAACCCGGCCGCCAGGTCGTGAACTCGGATCCCGGAAGGCCAAGGGCGCCGCCCTGCTGCGCGCCCGTTCCGGGAGGAACAGGGATTGCATTTTCGCTGATCCGCTGCCGGGTTACCGATGCCCGGGCATCGACCTGCGGCTGCGCCGCCGAGCCGGCGACTCTTTCTCTCGCGCGCGCTTCGCTGATCCGCGCGGCGGCCGCTTCGACGTCGAGATTCTGCGCCAGCGCGCGATCGATCAGGTCGTTCAGCTGTGCATCGCCAAATGCCTTCCACCAGCTGGCCAGATCGATATCCGACTGGCCATTTTCGGTGCCGGCTTCGGCGAAACGTTCCGGAACCGTCGCTCGAGGGCGCTGATAGTTCGGGCCTGCAATGCAGCCCGCGAGGAGCAGCGCCGCGCCGGGGATCGCCCACCTCACCCGAGCAACCCCTCGAGAATGGTCTCGCAATGCTGTTTTGCCATCAGCTCGATGTCGATCGGCACGCCGCCAGCGGGTTGCAGGGTTTCCCGCCACAGAACGCCGATCATCATCGGCCCCATCAGGCTGAAGGCCTGCAACCGGGGGTCACCGGCCCTCACTTCTCCGCGCTCCTGTGCCTTTTCGATGAGCGTGACCAGCAACCCGATCGCCTTCGACACGACCTCGTCGTGCCAGACCTTTGCAAGCTTCGGGAAGTTGCGCGACTCGCCGATGACCATCTTGGCCACGGGTCCAACGGGGACCTTCAGCGTCATTTCCGCGAAGCGCTGGAGCAATATCCGGGCAGACTCGGCGAACGGCGTCTCCGAGGCGAGGATGAGCTCCCGAAAGTCGTCGATGTCCGGCCCGATCGTGTCTCGGACGACAGCTCGGAACAACTCGTCCTTGTCCTTGAAATAGAGGTAAAGCGTACCCTTGGAGACCCCGGCGAGCCGCGCGATTTCGTCGAGCTTCGCCGCAGCGAACCCTTTTTCGGCAAAGACGTCCAACGCCGCCGCACAAATCTCGCGCGGACGGTCTTCGGCTCGCCTCTGCCAGCGCGGATTGGCGTGTGTTTTCATAACTGACTGGTCAGTAATATACTCTTGCCGCACCATTACGCAAGCGAAAAGGTGTCCGCAATTAGGCGTGCTCTTGCGCGGGCAGCAGGCTGAGCATTGCCAGCGCCACCGCCGCGACGCCCGCGCTGGCGAGGAAGACCGCGGAGGCGCCTTCGCGGTCCCACAGCCAGCCGGCGCCGAGGCTCGCCAGGAGCGCGGCGATGCCGGTGACGAAGTAGAAGGCACCGAAGCTGGTGGCGCGCAGTTCCTCGGGCGCGCTGTCGGCGATCATCCGCGCAAAAATGCCCTGGGTCAGCGCCATGTGCGCTCCCCACAAAGCCGTGCCGAGGACGAGCCAGGCGAAGCTCGAGGTTTCGGCGAGCACCACATTGCCCGCGATCAGCACCGCCATCCCGACCATCAGGATCGAGCGCGGGCTCATCCGGTCGCTGAGCGCGCCCGCGGGGTAGGCGAGGATCACATAGGCGATGTTGAAGATCGCCAGAGTCAGCGGCGAAAGCGCTTCGCTGAGGCCAGTGTCGATGCCCTTGAGGATCAGGAACCCTTCCGAAAAGCGGGCGAGCGTGAATAGAAAGCCGACCTTGAGCAGGCGCTTCGTCTCTTTGCTGAGTTGGCGGAAGCCGGTGAAGAACGGCGACCCCTTGATCGGCCCGGCCAGCTGCTGCGGCTCGGTCAGCACCAGCCACGCGAGCAGGAACGAGACCGCGGCGGGAATGATCGCGATCCAGAACACCGCGCGGATGTCGCTCGCGAGCCACGCCATCAGACCGATCGCGATCAGCGGCGCCAGCACTGCGCCGGCGGTATCCAGCGTCTGGCGGAGGCCGAAGGCTCGGCCGCGGATTACGGGCGGGGTCTCATCGGCGATCATCGCGTCGCGCGGGCTGCCGCGGATGCCCTTGCCGATGCGGTCGGCGAACCGGGCGAGCATCACCAGCGGCGCGCTGCTCGCGAGTGGGAACAAGGGTTTGGACAATGCAGCGAGGCCGTAACCCGCCATGATCCACGGCTTGCGCCTCAGGCTCCGGTCCGAGAGCCGGCCGGAAAGCAGCTTGGCGAAATTCGCCGTCGCCTCCGCGATGCCGTCGATCGCCCCGAGGGCGGTCGCCGGCAGCCCGAGCACCAGCGTGATGAAGGCCGGAAGCAGCGCGTGATAAATCTCGCTCGACAGGTCCATGAACAGGCTGACGAAGCCGAGCACCCAGACATTGCGGGGAAGGGGCGGACGGCTGCTCACCGGATGGTCATTGCGAGCAGCAACGACTATGCGCAACTGCAATGTTGAACGATCTGGAATGTTTGCTAGGCTGCAATCATGATTGGGGGATCGACACCGCAAGCCATCGCCGCCCGGTTCGCGGCCGTCGCTCAGCTTTGGGTCGCGGACGGGCCTCGCGAGCGCACCGACCGCGCGCGGCGGCAGCTTCTCTCGGCGATTGCTTCACACGAGCCCGCTACATTGAACCAGGTCGCAAAGGAGGTGGCGCGCGGCGCGCCGGCGGTGAGCCGCTCCGTCGACACGCTGGTCCGCGCCGGGCTCGTCGAACGCACCCAGGACCCGAACAACCGCCGCAGGCTCGCTCTCAGGCTTACATCGGAGGGACGCGAGCGGCTCGCGAAGCCGGCCGCCGGCAGCTCCAACCTGCTGGCCAAGCTCCAGCGGCTTGCACACAGCGAGCTGCGCGCCGTCGAACGCGCGATCGAAATCCTCGAGCGCGGGTTTTAACGGGCCGTTCAGGCGCCATGTTGCATTGCAACAAGGCGGCCATTCATGTAGGGGCGCCGCTCGAAAAATTCAGGAAAATCGAATGAACCTGCGCAACGTCGCGATCATCGCGCACGTCGATCACGGCAAGACCACGCTCGTCGACCAGCTGTTCCGCCAGTCCGGCACCTTCCGCGACAACCAGCGTGTCGAGGAGCGGGCGATGGATTCGAACGACCTCGAGAAAGAGCGCGGGATCACCATCCTCGCCAAGTGCACCAGCGTCGAGTGGCAGCACGACGGCGCGACCACCCACATCAACATCGTCGACACGCCCGGCCACGCCGATTTCGGTGCCGAGGTCGAGCGCATCCTCAGCATGGTCGACGGCGTGATCCTGCTCGTCGACGCCGCCGAAGGACCGATGCCGCAGACCAAGTTCGTCACCGGCAAGGCGCTCGCGCTCGGCCTCAGGCCCATCGTGGTCGTCAACAAGATCGACCGCCCCGACGCGCGCCCCGCCGAAGTGCTGGACGAGGTGTTCGAGCTGTTCCTCAACCTCGACGCGAACGACGAGCAGCTCGACTTCCCGACGCTCTACGCCAGCGGCCGCGCGGGCTACGCCGGCCTCACCGACGACGTCCGCTCGGGCGACCTCACGCCCCTGTTCGAGACGATCGTCCGCCACGTCCCGCCGCCGCGGGTCGACGCCGGCCCGTTCCGCATGCTCGCCACCTTGCTCGACCGCGATCCCTTCCTCGGCCGCATCCTCACCGGCCGCATCGACAGCGGCAAGCTGACCGTCAACATGCCGATCAAGGCGCTCGACGTGAACGGCAATGTCGTCGAGGAAGGCCGAGCGACCAAGGTCTTCGCGTTCCGCGGCCTCGAGCGCGTGCCGGTCGACAGCGCCGAGGCGGGCGAGATCGTCGCCATCGCCGGCCTCATCAAGGCGACCGTTTCCAACACCTTCGCAGACCCTTCGGTGCAGGCGCCGCTTCACGCCCGGCCGATCGACCCGCCGACCCTGGCGATGAGCTTTTCGGTCAACGACAGCCCGTTTGCCGGTCGCGACGGCGACAAGGTGCAGAGCCGCGTCATCCGCGAGCGCCTCGAGCGCGAGGCCGAGGGCAATGTCGCGATCCGCGTCACCACCTCCGCCGACAACGACAGCTTCGAAGTCGCGGGCCGGGGCGAGCTCCAGCTCGGCGTGCTCATCGAGACCCTGCGCCGCGAAGGCTTCGAGCTCGGCATCAGCCGCCCGCGCGTGCTGTTCCGCGACGGGTCCAATGGGCGCGAGGAGCCGTATGAGACGGTCGTGATCGACGTCGACGACGAATTCTCCGGGACCGTCATCGACAAGATGGCGATGCGCAAGGCCGAGATGATCGACATGCGCCCGTCGGGCGGCGGCAAGACGCGGCTGACCTTCAGCGCGCCGAGCCGCGGCCTGATCGGCTACCACGGCGAGTTCCTGTCCGACACCCGCGGCACCGGCATCATGAACCGGCTGTTCGAGCGCTACGGCCCCTACAAGGGCCCGATCGCCGGCCGCCAGAACGGAGTCCTCATCTCGATGGAGCAGGGCCCGGCGGTCGCCTATGCGCTGAGCGCGCTCGAGGACCGCGGCGTGCTGTTCGTCTCGCCCGGTGAGATGCTCTACGAGGGCATGGTCATCGGCGAGAACGCCAAGACCCAGGATCTCGAGGTCAACCCCTTGAAGTCCAAGCAGCTGACCAACTTCCGCGCGAGCGGCCCCAAGGACGAAGGCATCCGCCTCACCCCGCCCCGCCGCATGAGCCTCGAGCAGGCGATTGCCTACATCCAGGACGATGAGCTGGTCGAGGTGACCCCGAAGGCAATCCGCATCCGCAAGCGGTTTTTGGATCCCCATGAGCGGAAGCGCCAGAGCCGAAGGGCCGAAGCGGCTTAGCCGTCCTTAGCGGAATGACCGTGTCGATTTGGCTGCGGGTGTGGAAAGCGCACGATCTTCTCATCGTCCACGAAGAGGTCGCGCAGGGCGGCGGCGATCTCCGCCTGGCTGAACGGCTTTGCCACCCGCGGCAAATTGACGATGTCCTCCGTCGGCCCGGCAAAACCCGTAATCAGTAGCACCGGGACGTCGGGGTGTGTCTTGCTGAGGAGCCGCGACAGCTCTCCGCCGTCGATTCCGGGCATTTTATAGTCGGTTACGACCGCGTCGACCGAGAGCCCCTGATTGAGGCGCGCCAAGGCTTCAGCCGCGCCGCTGGCCTCCACCACAATATGACCAAGGTCGCGGATCATCTCCGCGGTCGCCATTCGGACCAACTCTTCGTCATCGATCAATAGCACCGATAACGGCCGGCCAATGGCGCCGACCGCTTCTACAGCCGCTCTTCGCTCCGACGGCGCAACGTCGCCGGCGACCGGCAGGTACAGGTCGACCCGGGTTCCTTCGCCGGGAGCGCTGGTCAGTTCGAAGCCGCCGCCGAGCTGCGCCGTCAGCCCGTGCACCATCGACAGGCCGAGACCGGTTCCGCGCCCGAATTCCTTGGTTGAATAGAAGGGCTCGACAGCTCGGGCGAGCGTCTCCTGCTCCATGCCGCAGCCGGCGTCGATGACGGAGACGCGCACGTAAAATCCGGGCTTCATTTGCGGTGTCGATCGCGGTCCGATCGCCACCGGCTCGGCAAGGATCGTGAGTGGCCCGCCGTCGGGCATCGCATCGCGCGCATTCACGCTGAGGTTCAGGATCGCGAGCTCGAGCTGGTTCGGGTCGATTAAAGCGGCGGGGAGTTCCTGATGGCAGCGCAGGCGCACATCGACCATCGGCCCGACGGAGCTCGAAATCAGATCCCGCATGCCCGACAATAGCTCACGGATATCGACCGCCTGCGTTTGCAGCGCCTGTCTCCGGGCGAAGCCGAGCAGTCGCTGGAGCAGCGTCTTGGCGCGATCGGCTGCCTGCAATGCGTTGGACAGCAGTCGTTGCGAGCGTTCGTCTGCATGCCCGTACTTGCGCTGGAGCATGTCGAGAGCGCCGGCAATTGGTGTCAGCAGGTTGTTGAAATCGTGTGCGACGCCCCCGGTCAGCTGACCGAGGGTCTCGAGCTTCTGCGCTTCATGCAGCTGCGCCATAGCGGCCTCTCGCTCGGCGGTCCGCTCCTCGATCCGCTGCTCGAGCTCCGCGGCCAGCTCGTTCAGCTCGCGCAGGCGGGCGCTCGCTTCATATTGGCGCCTGCGTCCGCGAAGTGCCGACTGCGCCAGGCTCACGAAAGTCGTCGGATGAAAGGGGCGTTCGAGGAAGGTGACGTTGCCCAGCCTTTCGAGATAGCGGCTCGCCTCGGGGTTCCGCTCGAGCCCGCCGCCCCGCTGCGTCAGCAGAACGAACGGAAAGTCCGACCATTCCGGCTGCTGATCGAGCCACTCGCGCAGGGCGTGGAGGCTGCTGCTGCTTATCGCCTCTTCGGTAAGGACGGCGAATCCCGCGCCGGAACCAAGCTCCTCGACTAGGTGGCTGACATCGCCGACGACATTTCCCTGCAGGCCCGCTTCCGCCAGCATGCCGAGCGCGACGAAGGCGTCGCGGCCGTGCGGGGCGAGGATCAATGCGCGCTGGGATTTATCGAGGGTCATGGGGCGGCAGCGTCATCGAGCAGTCGCGGATGCTCATCGATCAGTTCCGGAACCCCTCGCAACACGCCCTGGAACCCGACCAGCGGTTCGCCCAGCGTGATTCCGCGGCGATCGATCACATATTCGCGGATCGTGTCCTCATGCGCGCCCGTCCGCTTCTTGATCACGGAAATAGCCCGTCGAACCTTGCCGAGCGCCTCGAAATAGCGAAGTAGCACCAGCGTGTCGGCCAGATAGGTAACGTCTACCGGCGCTGTCATGTCTCCGACCAGACCATGCTGCGCCACGGTGAGGAAGGTCGATGCTCCCTGTCGATTAAGATATTGCAGCAGCTCGTGCATGTGCAGGATCAAGGCCTGCTCTTGGGGCATGGATGCCTGATAGCCGTTCAGGCTGTCGATGACGACGGTCTGCGCATTGAACTCTTCTACACATCGGCGAACGCGCGCCGACAATTCGCCGGGGCTCATCTCGGCCGCATCAATCTGCTCAACCGAAAGTCGCGCACCGTCGACCATTGACTGGATGTCGATCCCGAGCCCCTTGGCGCGCTCGAACAGCAAGCCCAGCTCCTCATCGAAGACGAACATCGCTGCATTCTCGCCCCGCTTGATCGCTCCCACGACGAACGTCAGTGCGAGCAATGACTTGCCCGCTCCCGCTGGGCCCAGGATCAACATGCTCGAGCCGCGCTCGACTCCGCCCCCGAGCAAGGCGTTGAGCTCGGCTGATTCCGCGCGCAGGATCCCGCGCTTGAACGGCCTGCGGTGCTCGGCCGAGACCAGTCTTGGAAAAACGCGGACTCCGCCCGTTGCGATGATCATGTCGTGAAAGCCGCCTCGGTAACGCTGGCCGCGGTACTTCGCGACCCGCAGGCGTCGTCGCTCGGCGCCATATTCGGGTGACAGTTCCTCCAGCCGGATTACGCCGTGCGCCACGCTGTGCATGGCACGGTCGTTCGCCTCGCTCGAAAGGTCGTCGAGCATCAGTACGGTCGCCCCGCTACGGGCGAAATAGTGCTTGAGCGCCAGAATTTGCCGGCGGTAACGGAGTGACGATTGGGCGAGCAACCTGATCTCCGACAGGCTGTCGAGCACGAGTCGCACCGGCTTGACCCTTTCGAAGGCCTCGAAGACGCGCTTCGTCGTTTCTCCAAGCTCCAGGTCGGACGAGTAGAGCAGGCTCTGCTGCTGATCCTCGTCGAGCAGGCTCTCCGGCGGCACCAGTTCGAAGATATCGATTCCCTCCAGCGACCAGCCATGCGACGCGGCGCCCGCGCGGAACTCCTCTTCGGTCTCCGAAAGCGTGATGTAGAGTGAGGCCTCGCCGATCGCGGCGCCGGCGGCGAGGAATTGCGTTGCGACCGTCGTCTTGCCGGTTCCGGGTTGACCCTCGAGCAGGAACAGTCTCCCGCGAGCGAGCCCGCCGCCGGTGATGTCGTCCAGGCCCTCGATCCCGAAACGGGCTTTGTCTTTCGCGTTCGCCTCAGTCACTTGCGGACTCCAACGGATGGGCGCGATTAACGCTGCCAACAGCCGTAACGATCCAGCGATTTTCGCAATGTCTTCGAGGTCGGCCTGCTCGGTTCCAGACAGCTCGCCAACTCCTCCGCGGGAAGGACAATGCGGTCCGCTTGAGCGCGCCAAAGAGCGTCGAGCGGGCGATCGCTTCCGTCCCCGACGCGGTGGGTCGCGCGCTCAGGCAGGACCGGCGAACGCCGGGCCCGAATGCCGCTTACTCTGCCGCCGTAACGATTTGCCCCGCGCCGCGTTGGACGGGCGTGCGTCGAGAGCATCTGAAGCACCTGCTAATCGGAGCGGCCATCGCGCTTGCAGTCGCGGTGCCGCTCGGCGCGTTCGGGTTTGTGAAATCAGGCCTCTACAATGTCGCGGCCTCCAAGCCGCACAGCACGCTCACCTTCTTCGTCACGCATGAGACGATGGTCCGCTCGGTCAAGCGCCATGCGGCGTCGATCGCGGCGCCGCAGCGGTTCACGGGCGAGCAGGTGCTTGCCGGCTTTTGCACCTACGAGACCCACTGCGTTGCCTGCCACGGCGCCGCGGGGATCGCGCGCGAGCAATGGGTGAGCGGACTCGAGCCGCAGCCGCCGTGGCTGCTCGATGCCACCGAGAAATGGACGCCTGCGCAGCTGTTCTGGATCGCGAAGAACGGGATCAAGATGACGGGGATGCCGTCGTGGCGCGATTCGCTGCCGGACGCGCAGATCTGGGAGGTCGTCGCGTGGATCGAGGCGAGCCGCCGCCTGCCGCCGCGGACTTATGCCCGATGGCGGGCGCGCAGTGCCTGCGGGTCGGCGGTGCCCGGGCCTGTTCTCCCGCCCCAGGCGCCTCGGCCGCGACGCTGATTGTTGCCCTCCGTTCGTCGATCCATGAACGGCGGTCAGAAAGCATTCATCGTCTGTCCGGCTTCATTCCCTCAATTGCGCAGACGAACGGGGAGATTTGGGTGACGCCGCCGCAGCAATCGACGGTTGCCTATTGGGAATTGTTCGGCAGCCTCGAGCGGTCGCAGTTGCGGCCGGCAGGAGACGACGCCGTCGTTCTGTCGAACATCGAGCGTGGGCTGGAGACCAGTCCCGCGGCAAACGGGCTGACGGTTCGTTATGTCGCGCGCGGCCGCGAAAACTACCGGATTGGCGGCCGCGGCTATGGCCTGGAAGCCGGTCAGATCATGATCGCGCCGCACGAAAGCGGCGCCGACTGCGAAGTCAAGAAAGTCGAGCGGGACGGGACACTCGGCGTGTGCACTTTGTTGCGCGGCGCGACGAACGATCTCGATTGGGTCTACGGACCGCTCGTGGTCGGCGCGGGATGTTCGTCAATCGGCGCCCTGATGCAGGACAGCGCCAGGTCGCTGTGGACCTCCGCCCGGCCCAAGCAGGAAGTCGCATCGCAGCTGGTGGCAAGGCTGCGATCGGAGCTGCCGGCGATCGCTCGGGCGATGCTCGCGCAGGCGTCGTCGATGGAGGCGGCGAAGCCCTCCACGCGCTTCGAGATGGTGCGGCGCGCGCACCTCGCCCAGGCTTATCTTTCCGCGGTGACCGACCGCGCCGTCGGCCTTGCGGAAGTCGCGGCGGCGGTCGGCTATTCGCAATTCCAGCTGCTGCGCGCGTTCCAGCATTGCTTCGGCGAGCGGCCGGCGAGCTACCACCGCAAGCTCAGGCTCAACCTCGCGCTTGCCGAAGCGCGGCGCCGCGGCGTCCCCATCGGCGCGGTTTGCGATGAGTTCGGCTTCGCCGGCGCGAGCAGCTTCAGCCACGCCCACCGCCGCGTGTTCGGCCACGCTGCGATATGGAGCCGTCGCGACGCGGCCCGGGACCGGCGCTAGGTCAGCAGCAGGCTTGGGGGCACGCCGAGCGCGGTGGCGAGCGCCGCGATGGTGTCGAGGCTCGCGCTGAAGCGCCCGCGTTCGAGCTGGCTGACGAAGCTTCGCCCGAGGCCAGCTGCTCGCGCGAGGTCGAACTGGGTCATCCCCTTGCGCGCGCGCAGCTGCCGGACGTTGCGCGCGAATTGCTGGCGGACCCTCTGTCCGAGCTCGGTGTGGGGAGTGCGCCGGCGACCCGCCGCGGGCGCGGTCTCGAGGGGGATGGGACTGTTCATGCGTCCGGACTACCGGATCGCGATTCCGCAGAGTTGACGATTCCTGCTTATTTTCCCGCGCGCTCCGCGCCGGCCAGGCCGAGGACGACTGCCCATTCCTCGTCGCGCACGGGTGCCACGGAGAGCCGCGACTGGCGGATCAGCTCCATCTTCGCGAGGCGCGGCTCCGCCTTGATCTCGGCCAGCGTCACCGGCGGGATCGGCCGCATCGGTTCGACCCGGACCGAGACCCAGTTGGGGTCCTTGGGGTCGGGCTGCGCTTCGCGGGCGATGCGCATGATCCCGACCACCGCCTTGTCGGACATGCTGTGGTAGAAGAAGGCCTTGTCGCCGCTCTTCATGGCCTTGAGGTGGAGGCGCGCGGCATTGTTGCGCACGCCGTCCCACTCGGTGCCGCCGTCGCGCACGAGGTCGGACCAGCTGTAGCTCTCCGGTTCGGACTTCATCAGCCAATACGCCATGCGGGCTGTCCCTCCTGTCCCGTTTTCGTACCACTGCCGGTGAAGCGAGTGAAATGGCTGGTGAGCCGAGATGAAACGGCTGTGGATAAGTCAAGAAAACTGAACAATCTGAAAGGGTTCCGAATTCCGTCCCGAGTCGCGAACGGTTCACCGCCGATGAGTTGGCCTCGCGGTAAACATAACTTATCTGGCTTTCAGCGATTGAGAGCGAGCGAGCCGAAGGCGCGTTGAGACGCCGGGCTCGAGGGCAAGACGGGCATCCCCCGCTGGACTTCAAAAGTGCGCCGATGTGCGCCTCCAGCGGGCCGCCCGCCAGCAAGGGCAAAAGAAGAAGTGATCAAATTGTTTGGCGGGCGCCTTGTGTCCGCGCTCGTGGGTATTTCTGTGCTCGCGATGGGGTCGAGCGCGAGCGCCGATCCGACGGCATATCCGAAGCTGGACGTGGCCAGTGCCGTGAGGGCGCTCGACGTGGACTCTTCGGCCAAGCCGCTGGGCAGTGCAGCGTCGCTTGCGTCGACGCTGCTGCGTCCCGCCGTCGCGGCGACCAAGGCGGTCGCTACCAGCACCGGCGCGGTTTTCCAGGCGCAGCCGGCGCAGTCGGTGACGCTTTCGCTCACTCCCTCGATCGCCCGTGAGGCGGCGTGGCTCTACAAGGGCGGCTGGCCGCTTTATGCGCTGGTCGACCGGTTCGCGACCAACGCCCCGCTCGACGAGCAGACCAACTGCCTTGCGACCGCTGTCTATTTCGAGGCGCGCGGCGAGACCCTTGAAGGGCAACTCGCGGTTGCCCGCGTGGTGATCAACCGCGCCGCGTCGGGCCGCTATCCGTCCGACTGGTGCAGCGTCGTCAAGCAGCCGTACCAATTCTCGTTCGTTCGCCGCGGCCAGTTCCCGCAGGCCGACACCAATTGCGATGCGTGGCGCAAAGCCGAGGCGATCGCCGAGCTCGCGGCAGCGAACATCGTGCCGAGCGTTGGCCCCGGCGTCCTTTGGTACCATGCCGATTATGTCGCTCCCTCGTGGGGCCAGCGGCTCGAGCGGGTCGAAAAGATCGGCGCACACATCTTCTACCGCGCATAATCGATTAACTTGGGAGGGTGAGGGAGGCGCTCCGGACTTCGGTTCCGGGCGCCTTTCTCGTTTCGGCGCGGGTGGGATTCGCCTCGCCGTAAATCGCGTTCACGGGGGATTCGCACGCGACTCGTTCCAGCCCAGCATTGATCCGCGGAAAACCGTCAAGCATTTCCGCGACTTCGGGGAGGGCTCGCGCGTGCTTAGGATTTTGATCGTCGAAGACGATTCACAACTGGCAATTACGCTCAAATATCTGGTCGAGGACAATCCACGCTACCGCGTGGTCGCCATGGCCGACGACGCCGACACCGCGATCGCCGCCGCCGAGAGGCACGATCCGGATCTGGTTTTGCTCGATCTACACCTCGCGCACGGAACCACCGGTTTCTCCGTCGCGGTGCGGCTCAACGATCTCGGCGTCCCGTGCCTGTTCGTCAGCGGCAAGGCGCCGCGCTTTCCGATGCCGGACCTGGCGCTCGGCTGCCTGATGAAGCCGTTCACGGCCGAGGAAGTCCACCGCTCGCTCGCGATGGCCGAGGACCTGCTGCGCGGCCGCGAGACGCTTCGGCCGAAAATGCCGCACAATCTCACGCTCTATGAGCCGCAGGACGACGTGCCGTTGATCGAGGAAGGTTTCATCCCCTCGAAGCCGTCCTTGAGGACGCGCTTCGAGCACTGGATTTCGGGCCAGACCTCGCCGCAGCATTAGAGCCGCATCATCCCGCGCCGCGGCTCGCGGACGCCGAGCGTTTCCGCGGTGAGCGGCGCGCCGGCGTCGATAAGCGCCTGGCGGCGGCTCCTGATCTCGGCGCTTCGCTGGACGTCCTCGAACCTCAGCATGTGTGCGAAGCAGGGCTGGGCGAGGGCCCGCTCGACGAACGCAGCCGTCCGCGGCCAGCGCACCGAGTCCGTTTCGAACCCGGCATAAGCGCCGTTGCGGAAGAAGCTCGCGACCGAAATGTCGGCTACTCCGATCTCACCGAACAGGAAGCCATCGGGGGGCAGCTCGCGCTCGAGATAATCGAGCGCGGCCGGGATGTCCTCGTCCAGCGATTGTCGGATGCGCGCCTCGTCTCCCGGCTCGCCCCAAACGATCGGGTGCACGACCTTCTGGTAGAACAGCCCCCAGATGAAGACGTCGCCAAGGCGGCTATCGGCGAACTCCTCGAACCAGCGCGCACGGGCGCGGTCCTTCGGGTCCGAGGGGAACAGCCGGTGCCCGGCGCTAGTCTCGTCTAGATAAGCGCAGATCACCGACGAATCGCTGAGGTGGAAATCGCCGTCGACGAGCACCGGGATTCGCCTCAGCGGGCTGAGCCGCTCGAACTCCTCGTTGCCGTAGAAGGGCGTGATCGGGTCGACCTCGTAGGCGACGCCCTTGAGGTTCATGCACGCCAGCACCTTGCGCACGTAGGGGCTGACGAAGCTGCCGATCACCCGCAACATGACCGCGCACTGCTCCGAATTGCGAAGCGCCGCAACGGGGCTGGACACGCTGCATTTGTAGCGCTACAGATGTAGCGCATCCAGCTGAGAGGCTTCGCCATGGTTCGCTCGATCCTTCCTCTGTTCACCGCCGCTTTCCTCGCATCCGCGCCGGCGGTCGCCGACGAGATCGTCCCCGTCCCTCGGTTCGACTCGGTCGAGCTGCGCGGCGGCGGCAATGTCATCGTGGTGCCGGGGCCGGCCGAGCGCGTCCGGATCGTCGAGGGAAGCACGCGATTCACCCGCATCCATGTCGACCGGAATCGCAGCCTCAAGATCGACATCTGCAATCGCGATTGCCCGCGCAGTTACCGCCTGCGGGTCGAAATCCAGTCGCCGCGCGTGCCGGTCCTCGCCGTCGACGGTGGCGGCGCGATTAACGTCGCGCCGGGATTCGGCGGTCAGCACCAGCTCGTCGCCGCGGTGAACGGCGGCGGCGTGATCGATACGCGCGCGGTCAACGCCAGCGACGTGACCGCAGCCGTGAATGGCGGCGGCCAGCTGCTGGTGCGCGCCGCTTCCAGGCTGACCGGCGCCGTCCACGGTGGCGGAACGGTGCGCTACTGGGGCAACCCCGAGGTCACGAGCGCGATCCAGGGCGGAGGCTCGGTCCGGCCGGGTCACTGATCGGCGGGCAACTCCACGATCTCGACGCGATCGCGCGTGAAGCGCAGCCCGACCGTCAGCAGCGCCCGGAAGGCATTGTAGCCGCCGGTCCCCGGGTGGAAGGCGTGGAAGAACAGCTGCGGCCTGCCGTCCACCCCCGGCGCGACGGAGGCATGGCCGGGAGCCACCCATTCGCGGGTCGAGCGGAGCAGCGGCTCCTGCTGCTTGGTGTAGGGCCCGAGCGGATGATCGCTGACCGCGACGCCGATGCCGTATGCCGGCGTCGAGAAATCGTTGCCCGCGTAGAACAGCCAGTAGCGTCCTTCCTGACGAGTCACGAACGGCCCTTCGATCAGATGGCCTTCCCAATCCTGGTCGTTGGCGAGGACGATCCTGTTCTCGCCGAGCAATGAGCGCCCGTCCGCCGCGATCCGCTGTGCGCGGACCGGCGTGGTCATGGCCCCGACGATCGTCGTCGCCTTGAGCCCGAATTCGCTCAGTACCCGGCGCACATTGTTCCAGTTGTGCAGCGCCGCCTCGATCAGCGGCTGCATCAGGAAAAAGCGGGTCATCGGCCGCTGCGCGTTCGCCCACTCGACGATCGCGCCGGCGAAGTCGGCCGTACGCCGGTCCGCATCGTCGGGAAACAGCTCTGTGATCAGCTCGGGGTGCTGGCGCAGGAGCATGGCCAGCGGCCGCGGCCAGATGCCGTTCGCGTCGTCCTTCCAGAATAAATAGCGCTCGCCGTCGTCATCGAGGAACAGGTGGGAGTCGATGACGCCGCCGCTCATCAGCGGCTGGGACGGGTCGAAACCGAGACCCGTCGTGTTGACCGGCTGGCCCTTGATCAGCGGCTCGCCATTGTCGATCCATGGCCCGAGCGGCGAGGGCGCGCGGGCAAGGCCGATCGCGAGCGCGTTGGTCAGCTGCCGCGCCGTGTAAACCGTCCAATATTCATCGCCGACCCTGGCCATCTCCGGCGCCCAGAAGTCGGCCCTGTTGCGCCCCGTGGCCGCCCAGGCTGGCTCGTGGCCCGCGGGGAAGATGAAGCCCTTGGGCTCCCACTGTTCGAGGTCGTCGGAATAGAGAATCGGGAAAGCGTCGGGGGCGTCGTTGGAGGTGGCGATGAGCCACCAGCCTTCGTCGGTCTTGAGCACCGCCGGGTCGCCGTAGCCGACGAGAATTTGGGGATGGACGTTCTCGGTCAGCAGCGGCCGCCATTTGAAAGGTGCCCCCGGCCGTTCGTTCGCCCTGCTGTAAGCGTGCGGCATGCGCATGCCGAAATCGTCCGCCAGCTCGCGAAAGAAGACGGTGAAATCCTGCTGGGTCGCGGTCGGCACGACGTAGGTTCGCGAGTGGCCATTCCGGGCCACATCGAAGCGGAAGCCGTCGCCTTCATGGCGCGGAGCGACTGTGAATTGCATGGGAGCGTCCACTTAAGGGCACGCGCCGGCGCTGAGAACCCCCTTCCGGAGCGCCCGGGTGAAACCTATGCTTCACGGCGTGGGGCGCGGCGATCATATCCTGGCGATCGATCAGGGCACGACCTCGACCCGCGCGATCCTGTTCGATTCCGAAGCGCGCCCGATCCGGGTCGCGCAGCGTGAGCTGGAGCAGCATTATCCCACCGGCGGCCATGTCGAGCACGATCCCGAAGCAATTTGGGCCGACACGCTCGCGGTTGCACGCGAGGCGCTGTCCGCGATCGCGCCGGACCGCGTCGCCGGTATCGGCATCGCCAATCAGCGCGAGACGATCGTGCTGTGGGACCGCGCCACGGGAGAACCGGTCCACCGCGCGATCGTCTGGCAGGACCGGCGTACGGCCGACGAATGCGCGCGGCTCAAGGCCGAGGGAGCCGAAGAGCTGGTCCGCGACAAAGCCGGGCTGCTGCTCGACCCCTATTTCTCCGCGACCAAGATCGCATGGGTGCTCGATCACGTGCCTGGCGCCCGCGCGAGCGCCGAGCGCGGCGAGCTCGTCTGCGGGACCATCGACTGCTTCCTGCTGTGGCGGCTGACGGGCGGCGCGGTCCACGCGACCGACGTGACAAATGCCGCGCGCACTTCGCTGCTCGATATTCGCGAGGGGTGCTGGGACGAGAAGCTGTGCCGCTTGTTCCGGGTGCCGATGGCGCTGCTCCCCCAAGTGCACGACAACAGCCGCAGCTTCGGCGTGACGGCGCCCGGCCTGTTCGATCGCCAGCTGCCGATCGGCGGCATGGCGGGCGACCAGCAGGCGGCGCTGTTCGGCCAGGCGTGCTTCGCGCCCGGCATGACAAAGTCGACCTACGGCACCGGCTGCTTCATGCTCGTGAACACCGGGCCTGAGCCTGTCATGTCGAAGCACCGCCTGCTGACGACGCCCGCCTACCGCCTCGCCGGCGAGACGACCTACGCGCTCGAGGGATCGATCTTTGTCGCCGGCGCCGCGGTGAAATGGCTGCGCGACGGCCTCGGCGTGATTGCCGATGCGGCCGATACCGACAGCATGGCGACGCAAGTGTCCGACAGCCACGGCGTGTACATGGTCCCAGCCTTCGTAGGGCTGGGGGCGCCGCACTGGGAGCCCGACGTCCGCGGCGCGATCTTCGGCCTGACGCTCGACGCGACTGCCGCGCATCTCGCCCGCGCCGCGCTCGAGGCGGTGGCGTACCAGACTCTCGACCTTGCCGAAGCGATGGAGCGGGATGGAGCGCCGCATGCGGGGACGATCCGGATCGACGGCGGAATGGCCGCCAATTCGTGGCTTTGCCAGTTCCTCGCCGACATCCTCGACTGCTCCGTCGAGCGGTCGCGGAATCTCGAAACCACCTCGCTTGGGGCTGCTTTCCTCGCTGGCCTCGCGACGGGCGTGTGGCCGCATCTCCATGCGCTGACGCGGACGTGGGACGCGCAAGACCGGTTCGAACCGGCGATGCCGCACCGTCAGCGAAAGCGGCTAGTCGCAGGCTGGCGAAATGCGGTCGCAAGGACCTTGTGCCGCCGTTGACTCTGGTCGGAAGAAGGCCCGCGCCTGCTAAAAGAGGCACGGGCCTTCAAACGCAGGATCTTTGACCGCGGTCTCCCGGAACCGCGCCGGCCGCAGGGGAATGCTAAACCGGCACGCTGGCCTGACATGCGCCGCCGCTCAGGTGCAACCGCGCCGTTTGCGCTGTCCCGATTTGGGACGGTTCAGCCGCCCCGTTCCGGCGAAGGCGGCGGCGGTGGGGGCGGTGGCGGCGGCATCGGGCACACGTCGGTCGCCAGCATCACCGATCCGTCCGGGCATGTCTGGGTCGCCGGCGGTGGAAGCGGCGGCGGCGGAGGCGGCGGGGGCGGCGGTGGCGCGGCCACCCGCTCCGGCCCGAAATTGTAGATCAGGCTGGCGAGCACGCTGTGCGAGCGGAACTCGCCGCGCTGGCCGTTGTCGCTAAAATGGCCGGCGTTGAAATAACGGTACTTCAGCCCGACGTCGAAATAGCGGAACACCGGCGCGCGTACGCCGGCGATGCCCTGCCATGCGAAGTGCCCCTTGGACTTGATGTGCGATTCGAAGATGATCGGCTCGCCGCTGCCGCTTGCGCGAACGATCGAACGCTCGTTGAGCCAGGCCAGCCCGGCACCGCCGCCGACGTAGAAGTTGACGGTGTCGTTCTTGCCGAAGTCGAGCAGGATGTTGCCCATGTCGGTAAAGCCGCTGGTGTGGCCGTGTCCGTCGACGGAGCCGTCGCCGTCGATGTCGTAGCCGCTGTGCTTTGCCCATTTGTGGCTCGCCTCGACCTCGGCGCGGATCAGCCCGAAATCATATCCGGCGATGAGGTCGCCATCGACGCCGAGCTTGTAGTCGATGTCGAACAGGCGGTCGCCGCCGGCGCTGACGGTCGAGTCTTGCGCGAACATCGGGCCGATCTCGAGCCCGACATAGGCCGAATGGTCGCGCGCCGCGGCGGGCGAGGCGAGGGCGGCAAGCGCCGCTCCGGCAAGCAGATATCGCATCATCGAACTATCCCCCGTTGCCCGGTCCCACCGGGAACAATGCGTTGCATTCTAAATGAAAAATGAATCGCCGTCGAGGTAACGAAGGTTAGGCGGGCGAGGTCACCGCTTGGCGCGGCCGAGCTCCTTGAGCTTCTCGACGAGCAGCTTCGTATCCTGTGCGCGCTCTCGGGGCACGACGAGGACTGCGTCCCGCGTCGCCACCACCACGAGATTTTCGACCCCGAGCGCGGCAACGGTGATGCCGTCTTCGCCGCGCAGCAGGCACCCGTCGGCATCGATCGCGACGACGTGGCCGTGGATCATATTGTCGCGCCCATCCTTGGCCGCGATCTCCCACAGCGCGTCCCACGAGCCGACATCCGACCATCGCATGGCGACCGGAACCACGCAGGCGCGGTCGGTCTTTTCGAGAACGGCATAGTCGACCGAGATTGCGGGACAGGAAAGGAACGGCTCGGCCGCCGGGCGGACGAACGGTCCATCGACCGACTTCTCCGCCATCGCCGCTTTGCAATGTGCATCCATCTCGGGAGCGAATTTGCGCAGCTGGTCGAGAAAAGCGGACGCGCGGAAGAGGAAGATACCGGCGTTCCAGAAGTGGCCGCCGCTCGCGCAAAAGGCTTGTGCGGTCGCGAGGTCCGGCTTTTCGACGAAGCGCTTCACCTTGCGGACCGCGGGGGTTCCGTCGAGCGCGTCACCGGCTTCGATATAGCCGTAGCCGGTCTCGGGCCTGGTCGGCCGGATGCCGAAGGTGACAAGCGCGCCCGCTTCGGCGGCCGGCAGCGCCGCGGCGACCTTGTCGCGAAATTCCTCGGGGTCGAGGATGACGTGATCCGACGGCATCACCAGCAGGATCTCGTCCGCGGCGGGGTCCGAGCAATAGGCCGCGAGGGCGATCGCCGGGGCGGTGTTGCGCCCCTGCGGCTCGAGGATGATCGCCGCGGCTGATGCACTTATCGATTCGACCTGCTTCTCGATGAGCGAGCGGTGCTCCTCTCCGGCAATGATGATGGGGTGGTCGAACATCGGATGCTGCGCGCGCGCCAGCGTTTCCTGGAGCATGGTGCCGCTGTCGGCGACCGGCAGCAGCTGCTTGGGGCGAAGCGGGCGCGACAAGGGCCACAGCCGGGTCCCGGAGCCGCCGGACAGAATTACGGGACGAACCCTATCCGGCATGGTCTGACGGTCTTGTTTCGACGGTTGGCCGCTGCATGACAGCTCCCTTGGCGCCGCGAAGAGGTGTGCGCAATCGGGTGTGTCGATCCAGTTGAATTGCGGCGGCCGGCAGAGTCGCTGTCCCAAGTTGGGGCACGGCCGAAGATGGCGGCCGGATCGACGTTAAACATTTGCTAATCGTCGCTTTTTGACGCAAGCTTTGCGTTCGGGGGTCGGATGAACAGGGCAAGCCTCGGTCTTGCGCGGCAGTTGGCGGGAGAGCGCCCGCTCGCGCCGCGCCACCGCGCGCAGCACGTGGCCGACTTCCAGCGGCTGCGGCTCAAGCTCTACGCGCTGATCCTCCTCGTCGACGCGGCGGCGATGGGCTGCGCCTTCCTGCTCGCGGACGTGGTCCGGTTCGGCCGGGTCGAGGGGTATGGGGTCGGGACGTTCGTGGTGATTTTCCCCACATATCTCGCCGTGGGGTTCAACGGAGACGCATTTTCGATCCCGGCGCTCAAAAGCCCACGCCACAGCGCGGCTTCCGCGGTGCGTTCGCTGCTGCTGGCCGTCGCAGTCGCCACCGCCATCTTCTTCTCACTCAAAGTCGGCGAGGATTTCTCGCGCCTGGTGTTCGGCATCGGCAGCATTTTCTCGCTCGCGCTGGTGACCGCAGGGCGGCTGGCGCTCGGCGCGGCCATGTGCAGGCGCTACGGGCGAAGCTTCCGACGCGAAGTGCTGATCCTCGACGGCGCGGACGCGGCCCCGGCCGGCGAAGAGACGGTGGTCGACGCGGCACGCGAAGGGCTGAAACCCGCCCCCGACGACCCCGCGGCGCTCGACAGGCTCGCGCGCGTGCTGGACAAGGCCGAGCGCGCGATCGTCGCCTGCCCGCCCGACCGGCGCGAAGCGTGGACCCGCGCGCTCGCCGGCGCCAACCTCGACGTCGAGATCCTCGCCCCCGAGCTCGCCGCGGTGCCCGCGATCGGGCTCAGGCGCCACGGATCGACCCCCGCGCTGCTGGTCGGCTGCGGCCCGCTCCCGCTCCACAGCCGCGCGGTCAAGCGGCTGGCGGACGTGGCGGTGGCCGGCGCGAGCCTGGCGCTGCTGGCGCTGCCGATGCTCGCCATCGCCGCCGCGATCCGCGTCGAGTCGCGCGGGCCCGCGCTGTTCCGGCAGGTGCGCATGGGCCGCGGCAACCGCCTGTTCGAAATCCTCAAGTTCCGGACGATGCGCTGCGAGGCGGCGGACGAGAAGGGCGCGCGATCGGCGGCGCGCGGCGACGCCCGCGTGACCCGCGTCGGCCGGCTGCTGAGGAGCACCAGCCTCGACGAGCTGCCGCAGCTGATCAATGTCCTCAAGGGCGAGATGAGCATCGTCGGCCCGCGCCCGCACCCGCTCGGCTGCACCGCCGAGGACCAGTTGTTCTGGGCCATCGACGACCATTATTTCGACCGCCACGCGATCAAGCCGGGGATGACCGGCCTCGCCCAGGTGCGCGGCTTCAGGGGCGCGACGCAGAAGAAGTCCGACGTCACCGAGCGCGTCCGCGCCGACCTCGAATATATCGACGGCTGGCACATCGGCCGCGACCTCGCGATCATGGCCCGGACGGTCGGCGTCCTCGTCCACCCGAATGCGTTCTGAGCCGCGGATGAGAGCGCAGCCTGGGGGAGCGGAAGCGGGGGAGGGGTTCGCCCGCCACGTCGTGCCGTGGCTGTTCGGGCTCGCGCCGGTGCTCCTGGTGGCGTTCACCTGGTCGCCGTCGGGTGCGTGGTCGCAGGCCGAGCTCAACGTCCGTGCCTTCACCCTGCCGGTGATCGGGGCGGAGCTGTTCGCGATCGCGGTCGCGCTGCGCGAGGGGCTGATCGGCGCCATGCGCCAGTGGCGCTGGCCGCGGACGGTCGTCGTGGCGGCGGCGCTGCTGCTGGCGATCGCGGTGGCGACCGCGGCCACGGCGCCGTCGCGGATCGGCGCGATCGTCCTCACCGCCTACTGGATTATCCACGCGCTTTTCGCGCTGGCCATGGCCCACCTCGCCGCCCGGGTGTTCGCGCCGAGCGACCTGGTCCGGGCGCTGCTGGCCGGCTTCGCGGTCTTCGCCATCGCCTTCTTCGCCTATCTCGCCGCGATCCCCGACTGGCGGTCGTTCGACTGGAAATACGGGTTCATGGCGTTCAGCCACATCCGCCACGCCGGCTATTATCTCGGCGCGATGGCGGCGCTCGGCCTCGGCGCGATGGCGGTGGCGGGAAGGAGCGGCGCGCGGATCGCGGCGCTGCTGCTCGCCAGCCTCGCCTTCGGCATGGCGCTGTGGACCGGATCGCGCGGCGCCGCGCTCGCGGTCGTGGGATCGCTGGCGGTCGGGATCGTCCTGTTCCCCGCGTTGCGCGCGGCCCGCGCGTGGGGCGCGGCGCTCGCCGGGATGGCGGCGGCGGTGGCGATCGTGTGGGTCGCGCCCGCCGCGCCCAGCAACATGATGGGGCTGACCCGCGCGGTGCAGCAGACGACCGGCGGCGACGTGACGACGGGGCGCACGACGATCTGGAAGAACGTCATCCACGCGATCGAGAAGCGGCCGGCGTTCGGCTATGGCGAGGGGCAGATGAGCACGGTGGCGCCGAGCTGGAATCTGGCGCAGCCGCACGATTCCATCCTGCAATTCGCGCTGTCGTGGGGCCTCGTCGGACTGCTGTGCGCGGCGGTGCTTGCGGCCGCTTACCTGGCCCGCGCGATCCCCACGGCGCGGCGCGAGGGCGGCGCGCTGATCCCCGCCTTCATGGCGATGACCGCGATCGCCATCCTCTCGCTCTACGACGCCTCGCTCTATTATGCCTTGCCGCAGAGTATCTTCTTCGCCTGCGCGGGAGTCATTGCGTCCCGGTGGGGGGTGGAGGGTCGCAGCGCCGATCGATCCGCGTCGCGGCGAGCCACAGCGCGTGGGGCGAGGTCGTCGCGTAGCGCCACAGCAGCTTCGGCGTCGTCACCGCCCTGAACAGCCATTCGAGGTTCGCCCGCTGCATCCAGCGCGGCGCGCGCCGGTAATGGCCGGTCACATAATTGAAGCAGCCGCCGCAGGTGATCGCCCAGGATGCGCGCAGCGCATCGCGGTGCGCCACGGCGAACAGCTGCTCGCGCGGCTTGCCGAGGCCGATCCACAGCAGGTCGGGAGCGGCGCGATTGAGTTCGGCAATGATGGAGTCTTCCTCACCGGCGCCAAAATAACCGTGATGCCGACCGGCGATGATTATGCCCGGGTAGAGCTGGCGAAGCCGCTCGGTGCAGGCGGCGTTCACCTCCTCGGTCGCGCCGAGCAGGAAGTGGGAGAGGCCGTGCTCTAGGCCGGCGGCGGCGAGGTCGTGGAGCATGTCGGTCGTCGCCGAGCGGTCGGGAATCGCGGCGCCGGCGAGGAAGCGCGAAGCGAGGACGATCCAGCCGCCGTCGGCATGGACGACATCGGCGGCGCCGAGCGCCTCGGCATACGCGGAATCGCGCGCCGCCATCGAAATGCCCTGGCCGTTGGCGTCGAACAGCAAAGCCGGCGGGGCGACCTTGCCTGCGGCCCTGCGTTCTAGGCAGTCATCCACGATGTGCCGCGCAAGCTCCGCGCGCGACAGCGTCGCGGCTTTGACGCCGCCGACGAACACATGTTCGACCGGCCCCCCCATGGCGCGAGCTTAGCTGCGTGCCCGGGCGGGACAAGGGCGCGCAATGTGTTGAACGGGCGATGGTGTGAGCTAGGATGCACCATGCCGCGCTTCAGCGTGATCGTGCCGGTGTACAACCGCGCCGCAACCGTCCT
>DASSOE010000146.1:0-3480 GCA_035700945.1 Sphingomicrobium sp.
GCGCCGTCCGCGTTCGTGATCAGCGGCGTCGTGACGCCATAGAGCTCGGTTCCGTCGATCCGCCGCGTCAGCTCGATGCCGTTGACGATATTGCCCCACTGGTCGGAGCCGCCGAGTTGCAGCCGGCATCCCGCCCGCCGCCACAGCTCGAGGAAATCATAGGCCTGGAGGATCATGTAGTTGAACTCGAGGAAGGTCAGCGGCTGTTCGCGGTCGAGCCGCAGCTTGACGCTCTCGAAGGTCAGCATCCGGTTTATCGTGAAATGCCGCCCGACCTCGCGCAGGAAGGGGATGTACTCGAGGCCGCCGAGCCATTCGTCATTGTTGACGAGGATGGCATCGGTGGGCCCCTCACCGAAGGTCAGGAAGCGCTCGAAGCAGCGGCGGATCGAGGCGATATTCGCGCTGATCGTCTCCTCGCTGAGCAGTTTGCGGGCTTCGTCCTTGCCCGAAGGGTCGCCGACCTTGGTCGTGCCGCCGCCCATCACGACGATCGGCTTGTGCCCTGCCTGCTGAAGCCGGCGCAGGAGCATGATGGAGACGAGATTGCCGACGTGAAGGCTCGAGGCGGTCGCGTCGAACCCGATGTAGCCGGGCACGACCTGCCGCTCCGCCAAGGCGTCGAGCGCCGCGGGGTCGGTCACCTGGTGGATGTAGCCGCGCTCGTCGAGGAGTCGCAGAAGGGAAGAGCGGTAGGACGTCATTTCGCGCGGTTAGACTCGGAGTGTCCAACCCACAACCGTTTGCCCTGAGCTTGTCGAAAGGCGGTCCTTCATCTTCGCTGAATGAATGTCCTTCTGGACCTATATCCTGCATTGTCGCGGCGGCGCATTCTACGTCGGACAAACGGACGATCTCGAACGCAGAATCGGCGAGCACGAAACCGGTGCGATCAAGGGCTTCACGTCACATCGGCTACCGGTGAAATTGGTCTGGAGCCAGGAATTCGAAACAAGGTATGAAGGCAAGGTAGCGGAGCGTCAGCTTAAAGGCTGGAGCCGCGCCAAGAAAATGGCGCTCATCCGCGGCGATTGGGCGCGGATCTCCATCCTCGCAAGAGGTAAGGACGGTCCTTCGACAAGCTCAGGATAAGCGGAGTAGGGCGATGCAGTTCAATCTGGTGCCGCATCCGACCACTCCGCCGGGAATCCCGGACCTGAAGGTGTGGGCGACGGTCGAGCACGCCGCTTCACTCGCCGCCGTCGCGACGACCAACATCTGGTTCGGCATCGCCGCTCCGGCCGAGCAGTTCGTGATTCCCCAACCCGCCGAGCCGGCACGTGCCAACGAGCTATGGGAAACGACCTGCTTCGAAGCGTTCCTCCGCCCGCTCGGCGAGGAAGCGTACCGCGAGTGGAACTTCGCGCCCTCGGGCGAGTGGGCGGCGTACGACTTCGCCGCGACCCGCACCGGCATGAGCAATGGCGAGGCTGCGGATCCGTACATCCGCATGGAGGATAATTTCACCTGGTGGGCGCTCGGCGCGTCAATCGCCGTTCCAGCGGACACGAATTGGGAGCTCGGCTTGTCCGCCGTGCTCGAAGAGAAGGACGGCACCAAGTCCTACTGGGCGCTCGTTCACCCGAACCCCGACAAACCCGATTTCCACGACCCCGGTTGCTTCGTCGCCCGCCTGCCCTAAGCAGCGCCAATGACTCTGTTCGGTATCGACCGCTTCCTCGCTGACCCCGAGCTTCGGCGTCCGCTCGAAGGCAAGCGCGTGGCGCTGCTCGCGCATCCGGCATCTGTGACGCGCGACCTGACGCACAGCCCCGACGCGCTCGGCTCGGCCGGGCTCAAGCTCACTGCCGCGTTCGGACCGCAGCACGGGCTGCGCGGCGACAAGCAGGACAATATGGTGGAGTCGGACGACTTCACCGATCCCGTTCACCACATCCCCGTGTTCAGCCTCTACGGCGAGGTGCGGCGCCCGACCGGCCAGTCGATGGGCACGTTCGACACGATCCTCGTCGACCTCCAGGATCTCGGCTGCCGGATTTACACCTTCATCACGACGCTCCTCTACGTCCTCGAAGCCGCCGCCGAGCACGGCAAGAGCGTGTGGGTGCTCGACCGTCCCAACCCGGCCGGACGGCCGATCGAAGGGCTGACGCTGCGTCCAGGCTGGGAGAGCTTCGTCGGCGCCGGCGCGATCCCTATGCGGCACGGACTGACCCTGGGTGAGCTCGGCCAGTGGTTCGTTGACCATTTCCAGCTCGACGTCGACTATCGGGTGATCCAAATGGAGGGGTGGAAGCCCGACGAGGCGCCGGGGTACGGCTGGCCACCCGAGCGGGTGTGGATCAACCCGAGCCCGAACGCGGCGAACCTCAACATGGCGCGCGCCTATGCCGGCACGGTGATGCTCGAAGGCACGACGCTGAGCGAGGGCAGGGGCACCACCCGCCCGCTCGAGCAGTTCGGCGCGCCCGACCTCGTGCCGCAGCGGATCATGGCCGAAATGGCGCGCCTAGCGCCGGAATGGCTTCGCGGGTGCAAGCTCCGCGAGGTCACCTTCCAGCCGACATTCCACAAGCATATCGGCGAAATGTGCCGCGGCGTCTTCATCCACGCGGAAGGGCCGTTCTACGAGCACGAGGCGTTCAAGCCGTGGCGGCTGCAGTCGCTGGGGTTCAAGGCGATCCGGCGGGTTTATCCCGACTACGACCTGTGGCGCGACTTCCCTTACGAATATGTGTTCGACAAGCTCGCCATCGACGTCATCAACGGTTCGCCGCTGCTACGCGAATGGGTCGACGATGCCGACGCCGCGGCGGGTGATCTCGACATGTTGACCATCCCGGACGAGCGCGCCTGGCAAGAAGAGCGCAAGCCCTTCCTGCTCTACTGACGAGCGGACATAGTTAACGAAAGAGTAGGAGTTCCTCCGTATCCCGGCTCCTGAATAAGGAGGGAGCAGGGCTCGAGATGGCCACTCAGGGGATCGAGGAAGTCACCGAGAACGCGATCCGCGCGGTCGCGCGCGATTGCGGATCGCTGTCGATGGAGTGCAGCGACGTCGCCGGTTATGTCCAGGGTGTCGCGACGCGCATCAGCGAGCATTTGAAGATGCTCGACCAGCTCGAGGAAGTGACCAATCGCCTGATGGGCGACCAGGCGCGCGTTTCGGATTCGACTGACGAGGCGCGCTTGCTGTCGGAGCAGGCGAAGGCCAAGCTCGAGGCCGGCCGCGAAGCGATCGAAGGGACAATCGACGGCTTCAAGGGACTGACCGAGCTGGTCGTCCAGCTCGGCGAGCGCATGGCCGGGTTCGCCTCCGCGATGAACCAGGTGCAGTCCGTCTCCTCGACGATCGAGACGATTGCGCGCAAGACCAACATGCTTGCGCTCAACGCGACGATCGAGGCCGCGCGCGCAGGGGACGCTGGGCGCAGCTTCGCGGTCGTCGCGGCGGAGGTGAAGAAGCTCGCGCACGATACGCGCGCCGCGACCAGCCAGATCGCGCAGACGATCGGCGAG
>DASSOE010000147.1:0-4403 GCA_035700945.1 Sphingomicrobium sp.
TTGGATTTCACCCCCGCCCCCACCCGCAAGCGCCACGCGGGCTGGACCGCCGAGAAGCAGCGCAGGTTCATCGAGCACCTCGCGCTGACGGGCCACGTCGGGGAGGCGTGCGCGATTGTCGGCGTTGCCTCCAGCTCGGCCTACCGTCTGCGCAACAAGCCCGGCGCGGAAAGCTTCGCGCGCGCCTGGGATGCGGCGCTCCGGCTGTGCGCGACGCGTCTCGTCGCCATCGGCCTCGACCGCGCGGTCAACGGCCGCGTCGAGCGCTTCTACAAGGACGGCGAGCTGGTGATGGAGCGGCGCATCCCGTCCGACTACCTGCTCACCTGGTTCATCTCGCGCCTCGACCCGCTGCAATTCGGCTCGGCTGGCGCGAGGGCGCTCGCCGCCGCTAGCGGCGACCCGCGCGAGAAGGCGCGCAACGAGCTCCCCGCGCTGATGGATGCGTTCGAGGACGTGCCCGAGGAGGAATGCCCGGCCGAGGACATCGACTATCTCGACGGCCGCCTCGGTGAGACAGGGAGCGGCGAACCGATCAGCGATGAGGAAAGGGGATGACTCACGCGCGCGCGTAGGCCCGCTGCAATCGCTGCGTTTCGAGCCGGTCGCGTGAAACCTCAGCCAGTGGTCACTAGGGCATTTCGCCTGCGCGTGCCCGCCGCCGCCTCACGCCGGCTGCGCCACCGCGATAGGCATCGTCGGGCGCTTGCCCGCCTGCCATCCGAGCCAGCTCGTCGCCGCGCCGATCGCGAAGCCGGTCAGCACGATGGTCGCGTCGGGCAGGTGGCCGATGAACGTGTCCAGCCGCCTCAGCGCCGCGACCTCGCCCGCGAAGCCCATGGCGATCATCTCGACGACGATGAAGCCGGCGGTGACCAGGAACGGCTTGGCGCGATCGCCAACGCGCCACCAGATCACGGCGATGATCGCCAGTTCGATCGCCATCGACCATTCGATCGACGCCATCACATGGGGGAAGTCCGCGGGTCCGTTCACCTGGAACTGCGGCACGACGAACGCCGCCGCCCGGCTGAAGGGCGACTCGAACAGGATCAGCGGGGTCGACAGCATGTAGCCGGCATGGACCCACACTTTCCGACAGTATTTGAGCGCGCAGTAATAGACCGTCACATAGGCCGCCATCGCGATCATCGTGCCGATCATGAAGCCTGGGCCATAGAGCAGGTGGAGCGGCTCGCCGGCGGCGAAATTGGCGGCCTGGCGGTCGATGATCGCGGCGAGGCCTCCGATCAGGAACGGGAACAGGAACAGGCTCGCCATCCCGACGGCACGGTGGAGTTGCAGATGCTTCTTGCGGTGCGCGGTCCAGCTTTGGACCGTGACCATCAGCACCCACAGGCTGGCGGCGATGCCGTGGGCGTGGAACTGCCACGGCGCCTGCGTGCCGATGGCGAAATAGCTCGGCCAGAAGCCGATCAGGATGACGGCGATGACACCCAGCATGTAATAAGGCGCGCGCGGATAGGGCATTGGATTGCTCCCCCCGTCTTCCCCGGCGCGGCAATAGCACGAAAGCGGGGCCGCTGCCCGGGAAAAGTCGGGCACCCGACTATTGTTTCTCAGCGGCCCGACACTGGCCAGAAGCCATTTTCCTACACGCACCCATATGGTCCATGCCTCGCGAGTGCACACTGTCCCGGGGGAGACGCCGCCGCAGCCGAGCATCGCATGCCGATGCCGGCTTCATTTGGCGCAACGCCCGCCGCCGTGCTAGCTGCCGTGCACCGCACCCATTTGCCCGTAAGCCCCCGTGCGGCTGAGAGATACCACATCGCTGGCGCGCTCCCGCTTACAAGAAGGGAGACCCGGATGGTCCTCGACCATTTTTATCGCCTGCACCACGTCCAATCCTTGCAGCCCGCAACGGCGCCCCGCCGGGCGGGAGCCGTCGCATGAACCAGCGGGAGCTGTTCGTCTCGCTCGCCGAGGAAACCGTCGAGAAGCGCTGCCTCGACGCCCACGTCGGCATTTCCGCGCTCGAGAGCCTGGCTTCGGGCGGAACGCGCCTCGTCTGCATGAGCGGCAGCGGCGCGGAAACGATGCGCACGAAGTTCAAGCGCCATCTCATCTCGACCCCCGTCGTCCGCCGTCCCTACCGGCCGAAAAGCCGACGATAGGGCCCCCGCGGCCGCTCGAGAGCACAGGGGCAGGCAGCGCGGTTGGGGGGCCTCGCGTCGGCCGTCCCGCTCGGCTAGGCAGCGGGCATGGCCGACCTCACGCCCGTCATCGAGACGATGGAGAACCGCTGGATGCGCGCGTGGGTCAACCGCGACGCCAGGGCGCTCAAGACCCTCACTGCAAGCGACTTCATCCTGCTCGTGGGTTCGAAGCCGCCCGCGCTGCTCGACCGGCGAAGCTGGCTCGAAGCCGCGGCCAAGCGCTATTTCTGCTCCTCGTTCAGCTTCGGCGACATCTATGTGCGCGGCGCCGGCCCGCTTGCCCTGTTCGCCGCATCGCTCGAGCTGCGGGCGAGGATGGACGGCGAGGACTGGTCGGGCACGATGTGGGTGACCGATATCTGGCGCAAGGGCCGGGTGCGGCGCGGATGGAAGCTGGTGCAGCGGACGGTGAGCCGGGTCGACGAGGATCCCAAGCTGCCCGGCGGGATCAAGTCGCTGCAGCTGTGGAAGTGAGCTTCAGCCGGCCTTCCTGACCCGCCGCGGCCTCGCGAACAGCTCCGCTTCGCTCTTGCGACGGACTCGCTCGGTGACCTCTTCGGTATGGTCGGAGCCGGCCGCATTGCAGCGGACGTGGCACAGGCACAGGCTCTCGAGCGTCTCCCGGCCGCCGGCGACAGGCTCGACCCGCGGTGCCCTGTCGTGCCCGCGCGGAAGGTCGAAGCGAAGCGGCCTGCGGCAGCGCCGGCAATTGTCGCCGTCGCGTTCGCGCAGCGCCGCGAGCCGCTGCTCGAGCTGCGCTCGGCGGAACTTCCACGGGGTCACGTAACGGGCGAGAATCGCGCGGCTCATGCGCCGGGGAATAACCGATCACCCTCACCAATCGGTTACGGCCGCGCTCACTCTCCGGTGATTACCGGCTACTGGTTAGTTGCCGGCGGGGCCGGCAGGCTTCTCCGGATCGGCGGCCGGGTTCGCATTGGCCGCTTTCGCGACCGTCGCCGCCGCCGCCTGCGCCTGTTCGGCTTCGCGCTTCGCCTTGGCCATCAGGTATAGCTGATATTCGCTTGGATGCGGGTCGGTGAGGAACATGCTCCCGACCTCCTCGCCCTTCGCCAGCCGCTTGGCCATCTCGGCCGCCGTGAGCGCCGCGCCGATCAGGTTGATCCCCGCGCTGGTGCACGGGAACGGCCCGACGGTCGCGCAGTCCGGGACCACTTTCCCGCCGGGACGCACGGGGCGCCCGCCGCTGCGGATCTCGCGCCGCGCTTCCATCACGTCGGGATTGAGGCGGTAGCCCTGCGGGCGCTGGGTGCAGATGACGATCGTTCGGCCGTCTGCGCCGGGTGCCGGGCAAGGCTCGGCGGGAGCCGCCGCGGCCGGAGAGTCGGGCTTGGCAGCAGCCGGCGGTTGCGCAGCTGCCGCCGCGGGCGCGGCCATGATCAACGCAATCGAGAGGCCGACCACCATCGCTTCACCCTCTGCCCCTTTCACTTGCGCCGCAATGAACGGTCGACCTAACGGTGGAATTCCTTCTCCGCCTTCTGGAACCAGCCCTTCGGGGCGACGCCGAGCTCGTGCTGCGCCACTTGCGGAGCCTTCGCCTGCGGCTGCGTCCCGGGGAAGGCCGAGATCATGATGCCGACGGCGAGCACGCCGAGCAGGACGAACAGCGCCAGGAACGGCACCGTCGAGAGCAGAAGCCGCGGCGATTCGGGCTCGGTGCGGTCCTCCCCCCGCCTGCCGCGGCGGAACGTGCGCTTGAGCGCCATCGCCCTGAGGTAATCCTCGGGACGGGTCCACTTGCCGGCCGGCGACTCCGTCACGCCTTCGCGCTTCATCGTTCGAAGGTGCGCGTTTTTTCGCCTGTTCTCAACAACCTCCTGCGGAGGTCGTCGCTTATTTTCCCCGCGGCACCGAAAGCGTGGCGAGCGTGTCCGCGCCGCACTTGACGGTCACCGACGTGACCGCCTGGCTGTTCGGGATCGTTTCGCTGATGTCCCACCAATTCTCGGGCGCGGCGAAACCGGTGTCGTTAATGGTGATCGTCGGGGCGATTTCGGCACTGGTGCCGCTGACCGTCGCCGGCAGGAGCGAAGCCTTGTAGCGCGGGTCGGAGCGGAACGCCTTGCCGCTGACGACCACGTTGCCGTCCTTGTCGACCTTGGCTTGCCAGCCCTTGGTCTCGCTGTCCTTGAAGAAGCAATAAGCCGGCTTCGGCTTCTCGGCCGCGGCCGCGTTCGCCGCCGCATTGTTGGCGGCGCT